>NZ_NEWJ01000001.1:0-340849 GCF_002135045.1 Halorubrum sp. SD683 | reverse complement strand
ACCGCCACCACCGCCAGCCTGTCCACCGCCGTTGTT
The DNA here is from genome assembly GCF_002135045.1 of Halorubrum sp. SD683. Taxonomy (NCBI): domain Archaea; kingdom Methanobacteriati; phylum Methanobacteriota; class Halobacteria; order Halobacteriales; family Haloferacaceae; genus Halorubrum; species Halorubrum sp. SD683. The sequence continues at coordinate 340,813 of NZ_NEWJ01000001.1, read as the reverse complement.
GCCGTCACCACCGTCGTTTCCATCACCATCGTTTCCATCACCGCGGTCGTTACCGCCGTCGCTTCCGTCACCGCCGTCGCCGCCCTCGTTCTCGGCGACCGAGACGGTCGTCGTCGCGTTCGCACTGACGCCGCCTGCGGTGGTGATCGTCAGCGTCACGTCGTACTCGCCCGCGTCGGCGTACGTGTGCTCGACGCTGGCGCCGGTCGCGCTCGCGCCGTCGCCGAACGCCCACTCGTAGCCCACGATCTCGCTGGCAGCCGAGGCGTCGCCGGCGTCGAACGCCACCGGATCGCCGGCCGTGGGCTCCGCGGTGCCGACGTCGATCACTGCCGTCGCGGCGTCGGGGTCGCCGACTGCGACGGTCGCCGTCGCCGTCGCGGTCTGCCCGTCGGTGCCGACGACGGTCACGCCCACCGTCACGCGGCCGGCGTCGGTGAAGGTGTGGTCGAGCGTCGGGGTCTCGCTCTCCTCGTCGATCTCGCCGTCGCCGTCGAGATCCCACCGATACCCGTCGATCCCGTCGGCGTCGGTCGAACCGCTCGCGTCGAGCACGACCGACTCGTTCACCGTCGCCGCCTCGGGGGCGTCGAGGCTGGCGTTCGGCGGGTCGTTCGGTGCCACGACCGCGATCCCGGCGCTGTCGGTCGCCGTCTCGTTGTCGTCGTCCACGACCGTGACCGCCGGTTCGACCTCGCCGAGTTCGGTGTAGACGTGATCGATCGTGGGGGCGGTCGTGTTGGTCTCGATCGTCCCGTCGCCGTCGAGATCCCAGCGGTACTCGACGATCGTCCCCTCGTCGCTGGAGTCGCTCGCGTCGAGCGTGATCGTCTCGTTCACCGTCGCCTCCGCGGGCGCGTCGAGCGTGGCCGACGGCGGCGACGGGGGGACCGTGACCGTCACCGACGCCGAGGCGGTCGCGGTGTTCCCGCCCGTGTCGACGACGGTGACGGTGGCGTCGAACGTCCCGCCCGTCTCGTACTCGTACGCCACGGTCGGCTCGGCGGTCTCGTCCTCGACTTCGCCGTCGCCGTCGAAATCCCACCGATAGGCGTCGATCCCGCGGTCGTCGGTGGAGTTGCTCGCGTCGAACGTGGCCGGCTCCCCGACGGTCGCGTTCGCGGGCGCGTCGAGGCTGGCGTTCGGCGGGCGGTCGGGCGGCCGGACGGAGACGGTCGCGGTCGCCGCGTCGGTCTGCCCGTCGTCGTCGGTCACCGCAACTGCGGGCGCCACGGTGCCGATCTCGGTGTACGTGTGTTCGAGGGTGGGCTCCCTCGTCTCGACCTCGGCAGTCCCGTCGCCGTCGACGTCCCACTGGTAGCTGGTGATTGTTCCTTCGTCCGTGGAGCCGCTCGCGTCGAGCACGATCGACTCGTTCACCGTCGCCACGTCGGGGACCGCCAAGCTCGCGTTCGGCGGCGTCGACTGCTGGGTGACGGTCACCGTCAGTTCGGCCGTGTCACCGTTGCCGTACGTGTCGAACGCGGTCACCTCGACGGCCCGCTCGCCGGCCTCGTCGAACGCGTGATCGATCGTCGACTCGGTGGTCACCTCGTCGATCTCGCCGTCGCCGTCGAGATCCCACTCGTAGCCGCCGATCTCCCCGTCGTCGGTCGTCCCGCCGGCGTCGAGCGTGACCGTCTCGCCGGTTTCGGTGCTGTTCGGCCCGGTCAGCGCCGCGCTGGGCGGCGTCTCCACACAGCCGCCGCCGTGGACGAACACCTGGCGGTCGCGGTCGAGCGTCGTCTCCGAGCCGTCGGCGTCGATCAGCCGCCACTCGTCGACGCGGAACCCATTGCCGGAGTGACCCCAGTCGCCCCAGTGGGCGGCCTCCTCGTTGAACCCCGGCTCGATGGTGATCGTGCCGGACATGTTGCCGAGCCCCGAGTAGACGCCGCCGTCGGTCCGGTTCTCACCCCACTTCCAGTCGATATCCGCGGTCGTTTCGCCAGTGTTCCAGTCGTCGTCCCGGTCGGGGTACTCGTCGTCCTCGACGACCCACTCGCCGTCGGCGGGCAGCCCCTCGAACGCCATCGTGAGCGTGCTCCCGCCGTCCCCGTCGCCCAGCTCGTCGTGGACCAGGACGAGGTTCCCCCGCTCGGAGCCTTCGTAGAAGAACAGCGCGCTCGTCGCCGTCTCCTGGTACTCGCGGGTTCCGAAGGAGCTGTACGTCGAGGAGTTCTCGTTCCCGTTGTCGACGGTGTCGGGGTTCCGGTAGTCGTAGAAGTCGAAGGCGGTCTGACTCTCGTTGGTCACGGGATCGATGGGGTAGCAGTTCGTCCCCTGTGCCACGGCGTAGCTGTCGTTCTCGACCGGCGCCGCCGAGACGACGACCGCTCCGCCGATCGGTGCGAGCACGACGAGCGCGACGAGCAACAGGACGCGTCTGTCTCTCATTAAGAACGGACTGGTCGCTTCGGTCGCTTTGTTATGGATCGGCTTCAACACCGGCGTACTGACAGTTTCCGCCCGCCCTCCCGGGATGAAGCCGCCCGGACGCGCGCCGACGGGTCCCGGACGGCGTCCGGAGCCGCCGACGCCGCGGCAGGCGACGGGTAACAATCGGCGGTGTGGTCGTAGCCACGGCCAACTCGCCGGCTTCCGGCGACCGAACTATGTACAGAGGACACACGACTGCCGTCGTGATCCCGGCGTACAACGAGGAGGGGTTCGTCGGCGACACCATCGCCTCGGTGCCGGCGTTCGTCGACCGCGTCTACGCCGTCGACGACGGCTCGACCGACGGAACGTGGACCGAGATCCGGGCGGCCGCCGACACGATCGCGGCCGCCGACGGCACACCCCCCGACGACGCCCGCGTTGTCGCGATTCAGCACGAGCGGAACCGCGGCGTCGGCGGCGCGATCAAAACCGGCTACCAGCACGCCCGCGCGGACCGGATCGAACTCACGTCGGTGATGGGCGGCGACGGGCAGATGGAGCCGGAGATGCTGGGCGAGCTGTTCGACCCGATCGTCGACGGCGACGCCGACTACACCAAGGGGAACCGCTTCCTCGACCGCTCGGGCCGGGGGTCGATGCCGGCCCACCGGTTCGTCGGCAACGCCGCCCTCGGCGCGCTGACCAAGATCGCGAGCGGCTACTGGGCCTGTGGCGACCCCCAGAGCGGCTACACCGCCATCTCGCTGCGCGCGCTGGAGACCGCCGCGATCGACGAGATGTACGAGTTCTACGGCTACTGCAACGACCTGCTGGTGAAGCTCAACGTCGCGCGGCTCCGGGTGGTCGACGTCCCCCGCCCCATAACCTACGGCGAGGAGGAGAGCCACATCCAGTACCGTAGCTACGTCCCCCGCGTGTCGCTGATGCTGCTGCGGAACTTCCTCTGGCGGCTGAAAACGAACTACCTCGCCTACGATTTCCACCCGCTGGTGGGCGCCTACGCCGCCGGCGGGGTGGCGTCGGTCGCGTCGGTCGCCGCCGCCGTCTGGGCGCTCCCGGGCGTCGGCACCGCCGCGACGCCGACGGCCCGCGGCGCGCTCGCGCTGGGGTTCGGCCTGTTCGCGCTGGTGGCGGTCACCTGGGCGATGGCGATGGACCGGAGCGCGAACGAGCATCTCGACGGCACGGTGACGCCCGCCGACCGGCGACGGCCGACCGACGACCACGGGCAGCCATCCCGGAACGGTGCATCCCCGAGCGACACGCAGGCCGACGAGGACGCCGCCGACGGGAACGGTGCTGCCGACTCGGCCGGGCAGGCCCCGCCGCCGGAGGAGTACGGCGGGCCGAACACCGCCTCGGACTGAGCTCCGGCCCGCCCGTTCTCCAGCCGATCCGCCGCCGTTAGGAGCGTTCTGCCGCAGTATTCGGGATCTAACAAACACCGCGTACGTGGCTGTTTGGGGCATGTTCGGAACGAGCGGTATCCGTGGCGAGTTCGGCGAGGACGTGACGGCCGGCACCGCGCTGGCGGTCGGGCGCGCGATCGCCTCCGAGGGTAACGACCACGTCGTCGTCGGGCGCGACCCCCGAGAGACCGGCTCGCTGCTGGTCGAGGCGCTCTCGGCGGGGCTGCGCGAGTGTGGCGCGAACGTCGCCCGGCTGGGCGAGCTCCCGACCCCGACGATCGCACGGAGTGTCGGCTGGTACGACGCGGACATGGGCGTGGCGGTGACCGCTTCCCACAACCCGCCCGCGGACAACGGCCTGAAGCTCTGGCACCCCGACGGCTCGGCGGTCGTCGGCGACGCACAGACCGCCATCGCCGACCGCATCCGCCATGCCCGGTACGAGTTCGCGCCCTGGGACGACACCGGGACGCGACACCGCTTCGGCGGCGCACGCGGGCGACACCTCGACGCCATCGCCGAGGCGGTCGACGTGGACCCGCCGATCCCCGTCGTCGTCGACGTGGGCCACGGAACGGGGGAACTGACCGCGGCCGCGCTCCGCCGGCTGGGCTGCCCGCTCACGACGCTGAACGGCGTTTCCGACGGCTCGTTCCCCGCCCGGGAGAGCGAGCCGACCGCCGAGAGCTGCCGACAGCTCCGCCGCGTCGTCGAGGCGTGCGACGCGGAACTCGGGATCGCCCACGACGGCGACGCCGACCGCATGCTCGCGGTGACGGAGTCCGGGGCGTTCGTCCCTGGCGACACGCTGCTGGCGCTGTTCGCCCGCCGGGAGGCGAACCCCGGCACCAGGGTCGCGGTGCCGATCGACGCCAGCCTGGCGATCAAAGACGAGTTGGCGGCCGTCGGCGCCGACGTGACGTACACCCGGGTCGGCGACGGCTACGTCGCCCGACGGGCTGCCGAGGCGGGCGTCGTGTTCGGCGGCGAGCCAAGCGGCGCGTGGATCTGGCCCGACGAGACCCGCGCGCCGGACGGCCCGCTCGCGGCCGCGAAGCTGGCGGCGATGGTCGCGACCGACGGCTCGCTCGACGCGCTGGTCGCGGACGTGAACTCGGTGCCGATCAGCCGCCGGAGCATCGAGACGGATCGGAAGGAAGCTGTTATCGAGGGGATCGCGGCGGCGATGCCGGAGGACGACGACCGCGTGACGACCGTCGACGGCGTCCGCGTGGAGGTCGACGGCGGCTGGTTCCTAGTGCGTGCTAGCGGGACCGAGCCGCTGGTCCGCATCACCGCGGAGGGCCGCGAGCAGGATCGGATGGCGGCGCTGCTGGAGACGGCCGAGGGGCTCGTGACGGAGGCGATCGAGACCGGGAGCGTCGAACGACAGCCCGTCGATTGATCGGCACGGGGCTGTCCGACTGCCTGAATGAGGGCCGACAGCGAGTCAGAAACGGGGAGAGACGACCGCGAGCGTCGCCACGACGAAGAGGAGAACGAAGGCGCTGGCGAGCACGTACGCGCCGGACATCTGCGCGAGGAAGAAGGCGGCAGTGAACGCGACGAAGCCGGCGCCGTGTTTGCGTTCGAACGGCGGCTCGTCGTCCTCGTCGGTGTCGCCGTTGGCGACGTCGAGGTACTCGTACAGCGGTTCGATGTGTTCCCCCGGCGAGATGCGGCCGCGGGACTGGTTGAACTCGATCACGTCGACGTCGTCCATCTTCGGGAGATGACACTGGTAGAGGCCGATGTACACCCGCTTGCGCTGCTGGGCGTTCAGCTGGCGTACCGAGGTGTCGTTCTCGATCGCCGCGATGTGTTCCGCGAGCTCGCCGATGGTGACGGTCCCCTCTTGCTCGCGGATGAACTCCAACACTAACTGCCGGCGGCGGTTGCGCAGGATCTCGAAGATGATGTCGAGCGAGAGGCTCTCCGATGCCGACTCCTCCGCGTCCGATGCCGTTCCGTCGTCCGCACGCTCCGTCCCCGCTCCTGTCTCGCCGTCGGCGCCGGCTGTGATCTCGGGCGCCGCAGTCTGGGTCTTATTGTCAGTTGCCATTAGTCTTTAGCTTGGAAGCAACCACCATTACTCTTGCGCCGATGCGTGTCGTCGGTGCCAGGGTATCGAGGATCATGGGTCGTTGAGGTGCTCGTGACGGCCACGAGCCACCGTTACTTGAAACCGTACTGATCAGAACAGTTTGTTATCCATCGCATACCAGCCAGTACGAGCCAGTTACGACCGCCAAACGCACCCGTTACGGCCGGCGGTCGAACCCGTCGACGGGCAACGTCCCGGAATGTGTCGCATAATGTCGGCTCAGGCGCTGCAAGCGCCGAATAACAATTCCCTGATAGCCTGTCTACGACACGTTGCCTGACCAACGGGTGACGCCAACGATGACTCGACACATACCGAACCTACCGCCCGCCCGGAACCGTCCGCCCACCACCCCTCCGACCCGGGGGACGCGCCGTCGTCGATCGGCCGACGGGGGGGCGCCATGTGCGGAATAACCGCCTGTGCCGCCCCCGACGACGCGGACGTGCTCGACACGCTGGTCGACGGGCTCCGGAACCTGGAGTACCGCGGCTACGACTCAAGCGGCGTCGCCGTGCGCGACGACGGCGCGGTCACGGTGGTCAAACGCGAGGGCGAGATCGACGCGCTCGCGGCCGCGCTGGACGACGCCCCCCCGGCGGGCAACGTCGGGATCGGTCACACGCGCTGGAGCACCCACGGCGCGCCGACCGACGCGAACGCCCACCCCCACACCGGCTGTGCCGACGACGTCTCGGTCGTCCACAACGGGATCGTGGAGAACTACGCGGCGCTGCGCGGGGAGCTGGTCGAGCGCGGCCACTCGTTCACCAGCGACACCGACACGGAGGTGATCCCGCATCTCGTCGAACAGTACCGCGAGGAAGGGCACTCGACCGAGGACGCGTTCCGGAAGGCGATCGCCCGGCTCGAAGGTCGGTTCGCGGTCGCGATGATCGTCGGCGACGAGGACGACGTGTTCGCCGCGCGGGACGGCTCCCCGCTGGTGATCGGCGTGGGCGAGGACCGGCGGTTCCTCGCCAGCGACGTGCCCTCGTTCCTCGAACACACCGACCGCGTGGCGTTCGTCGAGGACGGCGACGTGGTCCGGCTCTCGGCCGACGACCACGAGGTGACGGACGTGAACGGGAACCGGGTCGACCGCCCGGTCCAGACCGTCGACTGGCAGCCCGAGGACGCCCAGCGCGACGGGTTCGACCACTACATGTTGAAGGAGATCAACGAACAGCCCGCGGCACTGGATCGCGCGATCAAGGGCCGCATCACCGAGGACCACGACGTCGACCTCGAGGAGTTCCCGCCCGGCTCGTTCTCGGACGTCGGGACGGTCCACCTGCTCGCCTGCGGAACGTCGTACCACGCCGCGCTGTACGCCCAGCAGCTCCTGGCCGACCGCGGCGTCCCGGCACAGGTGTTCAGCGCGGGCGAGTACACGACCACTCCCGCGCCCGTCCGCGACGACACGCTCGTCGTGGCGGTGACACAGAGCGGGGAGACCGCCGACACGCTCTCCTCGATCAAGATCGCCGCCGACCGCGGCGCGCGCACGCTCGCGGTGACGAACGTCGTCGGCTCGACGGCCGCGCGGGTCTGCGACGACGCGCTGTTCATCCGGGCGGGCCCGGAGATCGGCGTCGCCGCAACCAAGACGTTCTCCTCGCAGGTGGCGGTGCTCGCGCTGCTCGCCGAGCGGATCGCCGAGGACGTGACCGGCGAGGTCGACCCCGACCGCGAGGCGCTGCTCGCGGCGCTGGAACGGCTGCCCGACCACGTCGAGGAGGCGCTCGACCGCTCCCCTGCGGAGGCGCTGGCCCCGCAGTTCACCGACCGCGACGAGCAGTTCTTCATCGGCCGCGGCGTCGGCTACCCAGTCGCACTGGAAAGCGCCTTGAAGTTCAAGGAGATCACCTACGAGCACGCCGAGGGGTTCGCCGCGGGCGAACTCAAACACGGGCCGCTGGCGCTCGTGACCTCGGACACCACCGTGTTCGCCGTGTTCACGGGCCGCCACGACGAGAAGACGTTGAAGAACGTCGAGGAGGTGCGCAGCCGCGGCGCGCCCGTCGTCGCGGTCGCTGCCGAGTCCGCCGGCGAGGTGGCCGAGGCGGCCGACGAGTTCCTGCCGATCCCCGACACCCACCCCGTCGCGGCGGGGCTGCTCGCGAACGTCCAGCTCCAGCTCGTCTCCTACCGGGTCGCCGACCTGCTCGGTCGATCGATCGACAAGCCCCGGAACCTCGCGAAGAGCGTCACCGTCGAGTGACGTCGGCGGCCGAACCCCGAACTACCCCCCGCCCCATACAATGTCAACGGAAGACCCGGACACGCTGACGCAGGACACGGTTTACGACCTGTTGAGCAACAAGCGTCGGCGGTTCGTGATCTCGAAGCTGCGACGCGCCGACGGGGCGGTCTCGGTCAACGAGCTCTCCGAGGCGGTCGCCGCCTGGGAGAACGACGTCGAGATCGACGAACTCACCGACAAGCAGATCAAACGCGTTTACGTCTCGCTGTACCAGATCCACATCCCGAAGCTCGACGAGGCCGGGCTAGTGGCGTACGACAAGGAGGCCGGACAGGTCGAACTCACGCCCGCGGTGTCGGAGCTCGACAGCTACCTCCCCGACCAGGAGACCGACGACGAGGGGATCGAGTGGCCGCTCGTGTACGGCGCGGTCGCGGCGGGCGCGCTGGCGCTGTACGCCGGCGTGTTGCTGCTCCCCGGTGCGTTCGAGTGGCTCCCGCTGACCGTGCTGAACGTCGCGGTGTTCGGGGCGCTGGTCGTCGTCGCGGCGACACACTACGTGATGGACCAATGGCAGTGATATCACACCCGTCGGCGGGACGCAGCGCCGGCTCGTGGAGGAGATCATGACGCCGGACTGGGACGTCGTCGGACACGTGATCAGCTCCCGCCACCGGACGCTGGTGCTCGGCCGGCTCGCCGAGAGCCCGGCGACGCCGACCCAGATCGCGTCCGACGTCGACATCGCGTCGACCCACGTCTCCCGCGCGCTGAACTCGCTGCGGGAGCACGGCCTCGTCGAACTGCTCGTCCCCGAGGACCGCCGGAAGGGACGCGTGTACGGCATCACGAGCAAGGGAAGCGAGACCTGGGAGGTGATCCAGTCGAAAGGGCTGACGAAGGAGGAGTGACGCGGAGAAACCAGCGTATAACCAAACGCCTCCCCCGGGTAGTGGGAGGTATGCGAAGGAAGCTACTCAGCGTGATGCTGTTCCTGATCGTGGCCGTCGTCGCGATGGCCGTCGAACGACTCACTCGCCCGAACCTCGTCGACGACGCCGGGGCGTAACCGGCGTTAGGTCGGATCGTACAGCTCGTCCTCCCAGCGGCGGCGACGGCGCAGCGCCTCCTCGCCGTCGGGCGTCAGCGTGTAGAAGTTGGTCCGGCGGTTTATCTCCCCCTTCTCGACGAGTTCGGCCTCGACGAGCGCGTCCAGGTTGGGGTAGAGCCGGCCGTGAGTGATCTCACACTCCAGCGTCCGCTCGAGCTCGTCGGCGACCGTGCGCCCGGAGGGGTGATCGAACCCGGCGATCACGTACAACAAGTCACGCTGGAAGCCGCTCAGCTCGTGGACCTGGACCACCATACCCAGGCCAACGGAGCCGCCACTATAGTTATTATCGAGCAACGGGCCGCTCAGCCCGCGGTTTACGGGCTGACCGACGCTCGGTCGGGCGGGCTCCCGTCCCGACCCGTGAACCCACTGTGGCGGCGTAAACGTCGCCACAGTCGCCGTCAGAATAGCACGGAACTACTCGCCGTCGAACCGGTTCCTACTACCCCTCCGCCGCCGCCGTTTGCGGCCGGCGGGCGGCGTCGTCGGTCTCGTCGTCGTCCTCCTCCTCGTTCGGGCAGAGCTGCTCCGGACTGCGCTCGAACTTGGTTTGCGCGACGAACTCGTTGATTCGATTCATGTCGGCTTCACTGATCCCCGTCATCGCCTCTATCGTTCACTGCAGAGGACATAGTAATACGATTCATAGTGACTGGTAATCCCGGTGTAACGTCCCGCCTCGCGAGCGGTTCGACCCCGTCGCCCCACTGCGGTTCGGTCGTGAAACCGGCGGCGGACGAAGGGATACGTTCCCCGGTTCTGACGTATCAGGTAGAACACCAGAAGCTCCGTGAGTATGTGCAGTGTGTCGTAACGCTTTTATATAGTTCTTCCAAATCCGGCCTGATGACGAGCCAGAGAAACGTCGGCAGCACCGCAGCAGAAACCACCTCACTGCAGTCCGATGATACCGATGTCGTGTCGCGTGTCGTCGGAGCCGTCGCCGAACGGGAGGGTGTCGAACCGACGGCGGTCGAACCCCGCCTGTACGAGGTGATCGACCCGGACGCGCTGTCGGCGCTCGTCGAAGACCCGCCGGAGTCCGGGCTCACCGTCGGGTTCGACTACGCGGGCTACCGGGTCGTGGTCGTCGCCGACGAGGAGCTCCACGTCGAGGCGACCGCGGAGGCGTAACGGCTCAGCGGTCGCGTGTGACGGATTCCCCGACAGCCGTACGGCTGCCCGGCGAGAGCGTCACCCCGGCGTCGATGCTGGTGTCGATTCCGGTTTTCGTCCCGCGGCCGACGACGATGCCGAACTTCCGCCGGCCGGTCGAGCGCCGCTCGTCTTTCACCGCCAGCTCGACCGGCTCGCCGTCGTGACGCAGGTTCGCCACGACCGTCCCGGCGCCGAAGTTCACCTCCGGGGCGAGGATGCTGTCGCCGACGTAGGAGAGGTGGGCGACGCTGGTGTCGCGCCCGATCACGCTGTTTTTGATCTCGACCGCGTGGCCGACCTGTGCGCCCGGGCGGAGCAGCGTCGCCCCACGGACGTACGCGTTCGGCCCGACGGTCGCGCCGGACTGGATCAGCGCCGGCCCCTCGATCGTGACGCCGTCGTGGACGGTCGCGCCCGACTCCACGATCACGTCGCCCTCAAGTGTCGCGCCGTCGGCCACGTCACCCTCGACGGCGCGGGTGAGTTCGCCGAGCTTCCACTCGTTCGCGGCCAGCAGCTCCCACGGTCGCCCCACGTCGATCCAGCGCGAGAACGGCACCGCTTTCACGCGGTCGGTGGCACACAGCGACCCGAGCAGGTCGGTGAGCTCGAACTCGCCGCGCTCGCTCTCCGCGACGTCGTCCAGCGCGTCGCTTGCGCCCGCGGGGAACGCGTACGCGCCGGCGTTGACGAGGTCGCTGCTCGGCTCGTCGGGCTTCTCGGTCACGCCGAGCACGCGGCCCGCGACGCCGCCGTCGCCCGAGATCGCGCGGTTCTCGTCGGCCTCGTCGCCCGCCAGCGACAGCACGCCGTACTGGCTCGGCTCCTCGGCGACGTAGGAGCCGACGGAGGGGACGTGGTCGTACACCCGAGAGAGCGACGGCGCGTCGTACAACGCGTCGCCGTTGAGCACGACGAACGGCCCGTCGTCGAGCAGCGAACGCGCGGTCAGCACGGCATCGGCGGTGCCCCGTTGCTCGGGCTGGTGACAGTAGTCGATCGGAACGCCGGCGTGGCTGTCGCCGAGCACGCCGCGGACCTGGTCGGCGCCACAGCCGACGACCACCACGAACCGCGACGCCCCCGCCACCGCGGCGGCGTCGAGGGTGTGGCTCACCAGCGGCCGGCCGGCGACCGGCAGGCACGGTTTCGGCGTCTCGTCGGTCAGCACGCCCATACGGCTGCCTTTGCCGGCAGCCAACACGACGGTCTGCATGGCCCGTTCCCATCGCGCCGGCGCCTAAGTAACACGGCGGCTAAACGTGGCACCGAGAGTATTAGTTCCGAGCGACCCCAACGTTCGGTATGAGTTCAGCGCCCGCTCCCAGCGTCGTCGCCCGCATCCGTCGCCTCCCCCGGGACCGCCCGCTGCTGACGCTCGGGATCGCGGTGCTGGTCGTCGAGCTCGTCGGCGCCTCCGGCGCCGTGTTCACCGCTCAGGGGCTCGCGGGCTGGTACGGGACGCTCGAGCGCCCCGCGCTGGCGCCGCCGAACTGGGTGTTCGGCCCCGTGTGGACCACGCTGTTCGCGCTGATCGGCGTCGCGGCGTGGCTGGTGTGGCGCCGCGCCGACGAGTCGCCACGGAAAGTCCGCCTCGCGGCTATCGCCTTCGTCGCGCAGTTCGCCCTCAACCTCGCGTGGTCGGCGGCGTTTTTCGGGTTGCAGCGGATCGGGGTCGCGCTCGTGGTGATCGTGCTCCTCTGGCTGCTGATCGCGGCGACGATCTCGACGTTCGCCCGCGTCGACCGCCGCGCGGGCGCGCTGCTGGTGCCGTACCTCCTGTGGGTATCCTTCGCGGCCTACCTCAACTACGGGTTCTGGACGCTGAACTGAGAACGGGCCTCGACGACTCGATCGGACGGGTTCGGGTTAGAGCCACTCGCGGCCGACTTTCTGTAGCCCCCTGACTTCCTCGAACGGGTAGAGCTCCGACATTCGGTGGACGATTTCCGTGACCTCTCTGGCGGAGACGCCGTCATCCTCGAAGAACAACACCGCACGGTACTGCTCCGGTCCGACCTCCTCGACGAAGTCGTCGTCGTAGGTGACGATCGCACGGTCACTTTCCCTCGAGTGTTTCGCGAGTTCCTCGTCGGTCGCCCCCTTACCTAACTCCGCGACAAAATCGACGTGCTCGACGTCGTGACCCAGGTTTTCCAAACGATGTCGGACGTCGTTCTCGAGGTTCTCATCGAGCAGGAGTCGATACGCCACCGACTACTCCTCCGGTGGGGTGAGTGTCGTCATCTCCTCAGCCTTCTCCGCGAGGCGCTCCCTGCGCTGCTCCACATCGCGCATCTCAGCGAGGTGGCGGTGGTAGTAAGCCAACGCCTCGTAAACGTCGGCGAGGTCGAGGTTGAGTCGCTCGGCGACGGTTTCAGGGCGTAAGCCGCGCCCCTCGACGCGTTCGTGGAGGTGGCGGACAGTCACCCGACTGCCGCGGATGTGGGGCTCGTCGTGGATCTCCGACTCCTCCGAACGGACGATCCGCGGTGGACTGTCACCGTCTCCCGATAGAGATCCACTCATAGGCGTCCTTTGTGCGCATTCGGTGAAAAGCGTACTGCCGGCGCGTTTTCAGTCGCTCCCACAGAGCTCCTCGCGTAACGCGTCAGCCACTTCCGGACAGTTCTCCCGGATCACGGGCCAGTCGGTGTCGACGAACTCGTCGACGCGTTCGGCGACCACCTCCTCGACGGCGTCGCGGTCGGACTGATCGAGGCGTTCGGCCTGTCGCAGGTACTGGCGCTCCCGGGAGGTGAGTAACCCACCTCCCTCGGGCGCGGCGACCCGCTCCATCCCGTACGCCCGCCGGGACGGGACCGTGTCCGAGAGCCGTGCCGCCAGGCGTTCGGGGGAGTGTGCGGTCGGTCGATCCACCATCTCTCGGTCGGGCGACTCGGCCACGTCGTCGGCGTCGGCGCCGCTGTCGGCCGCTGAATCGTCTGGAGCCATCACCCCGCTAATGCGCGTACGCCGGCATAAAGCAGCGTGACCGTTCACGCGGAAGGCGGACGCTACACGGCGGGAAGGAGGTGGTTTACGCGCGATACAGCGAGCGTCGACTGGCCCTCGCTGGCCGACTACCGCCCGTCGAGCATGTCGAGGCTGGAGTCGATGGAGCGTTCGAGCACCATCTCCGCCTCGTTGGTGTGGGGCGCGTCGAACTTCACGAGTTCGTCGAGCGCGCGCTCGGCGGTGTCGACGTAGGCCTCGATCACCGTCGGGACGTTCACCGAGTCGCGGGCGATGAACTCCGTGGCGACCGAACCGAGGGTGGCGGCCTCGTTACAGAGCCGGCTGCACTTGGCCATCTCCGGCCCCTGCTCGATACAGCGGTCCGCACACCAGGCCGCGACCTGGCTCACGTCGATACAGTCGTCGAGACAGTCCCGGGCCGCCTCCGAGAGGTGGTCGACGAACGCCTCGGGGTAGATCCCCGAGGGCTGGCTGGTGAGCTGTCGCTGCACCGTGCCCGCGTAGCCGCCGGCCGCGGGGGCGGTGCCGCTCGGGTCCGCCTGCGCGCCAGCGCCGGCGCCGCCGAACTGGGGCTGGCCGCCGAACTGGGACTGCCCCGCGAACGCCTGGCTCCCGGTCGGGACGCCGACGGCGAACGGCGCCTGTGGCGTGTACGTGTTCGCCGCCGGCTGCTGTGTGAGTGCCTGCTGCCCGGCTAGCTGGGGGAACTGCTGGCTCGTCGGCTGTTGGGTGGCCTGCTGCTGGGCTGCCGGCTGCTGTCCCACAGGCAGCTGCCCGGCCGGCTGCTCGAACTGTTGTCCTGTCGCCTGCTGTTGGGGCTGGTTCGGCTGGTGTTCAGCTGTCGGGATCTGTTGAGTGGGGTTCTGCTGTAGGTTCTGGGGGTTCTGGGGGTTCTGGGGGTTCTGCTGTGGGTTCTGTTGCCCCGGATTCTGCTGTCGCTGCTGGGAACGCGTTCGCTCCCGTCGTGCTCGCCGTTCTGTCCGGTCCCGTTCGCGTCGATCTCGCCCTCGTCGTCGTTCAGTCATGGTGTCACGTCCGGTCGCCCGGACGGGAGAACGTGTCTCGCCGGGGAGAGAAAAACCGACGCGATAGTTAATGCGGATTCAGCAGTATCGGTGCTTCTAACCCGTGTTGAGGAGGTATTAGGAACGAACACCGATCGACGAAATACGGGACTACCGTGACGGGCTCACACACTCACATAGATGTCTATCAAGTAACATACCCCTCCCTTCGAGCCGATGGATCGTCCTACTCCCGGTCGGCTCGCCGTCGACGGTCGGGGAGCGACCGCCCTTGAACGGGTTGGTCCTCGAAGCCGGGGCGCTATGTCTCGCTCCCGAGAGAGTGAAGTGGGCCCCGTGTTCGACTGTGCCGCCGTCGCCGAGCAACTCGCCGCAGCCGACGACCCCCGACTCGACCAGCGGTATCTCCGGTGCGTGCCGGGTGGTGGCGGCCGCCACCCCGTGCTGTTGGTCGGCGTCGTTCACGACCATCCCGCGAGCGTCACGCGGGTGATCCGGGTGCTAAAGCTGGTCGAACCCGAGACGCTGGCGGTCGAACTGCCGCCGCTGGCGATGCCGCTGTTCGGGCTGTACGCCGCCGACGGCCACCGGCCGCCGCGGCTGGGCGGCGAGATGAGCGCCGCCATCCAGTCGACCGACGCCCCGGTCGTCGGGATCGACCTCCCGACGCGGCGGTATCTCGCCCGACTGGGCGAGCGTGTCCGCCGGGCACGGCCGTCGCCGCGTGTGCTCGGCCGGCTCGTCCGGGATTTCGGGTCCTCGATCGCCCACGCGCTCGCGTGTCGCGTCGCCGGCGTCCTCGCCGATCACACGCCGATACGCCTCCGGGTGTACACGCCGATCGTGCACGACTGCTCGCTGGTGGACACGGCCGACGTGCAGGCCGCCGACGAGCGGGCGTACCTCGACCGGCGCGACTCGCTGTTCCGGGCGATCCGGCCGCCGGCGTCGATTCGGCTGATCGACGACGCCCGCGAGGCGGCGATGGCCGACCTGCTCGACGGCGCACGCGGGGAGGGCAGTGTGGTCGCGGTGATCGGGATGGAACATCTCGACGAGATCGAGGGCGCGCTCCGAGAGCCCAGGACGGACGGGTAGCGGGGCGAAGTACGCCTTCGATGGCCAACCCCCGCGAATACGGAGCGAGGCTGCGAACTTCTTCGGTATGACCCCTCGAAGCGCGACCGAGTTCACGCCCGAGGACGAAGGGAAACGGGTCGTCACCGCCAGCGGCGACGTGGTGGGCGAGGTCGTCCGCTGTGAGGACGGCACCGCGTTCGTCCGCCCACGGCGGGAGCTGGTGGTCGGCTACGGCTCGCGGCTCACTGGCTGCTGGGATGCGTCGGAGCTGTTCCCGCTCGACGGCTCGGCGGTCGTCGCCGACGCGGAGGGCCGGATACAGATCAAACCCGAGGAGCGAGCCGAACCCGGACCGGTGGCGAGCCCGAAGTGAGTCGCGGCCGCGCTCGAAGGGCGAGCCAACGGCGCCGAAGGTACCGCCAAACTAATGCGCCGGTCGCCGAGCCGTCGGGCATGAGCCTCTGTGCGAGGGTCTCGCTGTCGGCCGAGGCGTTCCGGCTGGCGGCGACGCTCTCGGCGCGGACGGACGTTCGCGTGTCGTTCGAGCGGGTCGTCCCGCTGGACTCGCGGGTGATGCCGTACCTCTGGATGACGGGGGCGGACGCCAGCGTGGACCAGCTTCGGGCGGACCCCGACGTCACCCGCGCCGAGCTGCTCGCGTCGTCGAACGGCGGGCTGCTAGTCGGCGTCGACTGGCGGACCGACCACCCGCTGCTCGGCGCGCTGTCCAACACCGACGCCGCCTGCCTGCGCGGTATCGGCACCACCGACGGCTGGCAGTTCTCGCTCCGCTTTCCCAGCCGGGACCGGCTGGCCGACTGCTACCGCGAGTGTGCCGAGGCCGGCGTCCCGCTGACGGTCGAACGGATCCACACGACCGCGTGGTCGGTCGAAGGGGGGCACGAGGCCGTGCTGACGGATCTCCAGCGGGAGACGCTCGCCGCGGCGCTCGAACGCGGCTACTTCGCCGTGCCGCGGGCGGCGACGCTCCAGGATCTCGCCCGCGAGTTCGACGTCTCCGACACCGCGATCTCCCAGCGCATCCGCCGGGGGGTCGCCCGCCTGCTGGCCGCGGAGTTGGGCGAGGACCGGCCGGCCGGCGGTACGGGGTCGTCCACGACTGGCGGAGCCGGCGACGCGCCGCCCGGCGACGACCTCCCCCAGTTCTAGGCGAGCACCGGTTGGGAGATGATCCAGAGCGACAGCACCGTGTAGCCGACCATGAGGACGACGAGCGGTGCGTGGGCGCGCCGCGCGTCCGTGACGGTGCCGTACCGGCGGACGGCGACGAAGTGGGCGGCGACGACCGCGACGACGTGGCCGAGCACGACGAGGAGGACCTGCGACCCCCAGAACGCGGGGAGCGGAAGCCACCCGAGCGGGCGGATCGGTCCCAGACCCGGCAGTAACGGGTCGAGCGCGATCTCGAGCGACTGCCCGAGACTCCGGGCCACGTAGGGGTAGTTGTGGGCGATCTCGTACGCCGCCGCGATGGGGAGCAGCGTCGGCGCGAACGCGCGGCGGGCCTCACCGGCGTCGCCCGCGACGGCGCCGAGGCGGTCAGAGAGCCGACAGCCCAGCCAGAACGTTGCCAGGAACCCCACGAACCCGACGCCGAACACGACCAGCAGCGCCGTCGGCCCGAGGCCGGTCGCCTCCCGGACCCGGAACAAGACGGTCTGGAACGCCCCCGTGTTGGCGAACCCGTCGAAGCTCACGACGTACACCATCGCGACCGCGAGCACGACGAGTGCGGGCCCGTTCAGTGGCGACAGGGCCCCCGTCCAGGGGAACCGTGCCTCGATCGCGTACCCCGAGTCGGCGCGTCGGACCCGGAGCGGGGCGACCGTGCCGAACAGGCGGTAGAACGCACCCAGCGGGTCCGCCCGCCGGAGCCACGCGGGTCCGAAGAGGACCGCGCCGCCGGTCATCGCGAGCGCGTACGCCGCGAGGACGGCGCTCGTCAGCCGCGGCACCAGCGGGACGTTCGTCAGGTTCTCGACGGCGCCGAACAGACAGAGGAAGCCGACCGTCGCCGGCCACGCGCCGAACGGCGGCTCCCGGGAGAGCAGCGAGACGGTGTCGCCCTCGACCCACGCGAGCCCCTCGTACACCGTGCGCCACGGCGACAGCAGCGCCCAGGGGTTCCCGACGAGGATCGCGACGATCGCGAGCCCGCGGAACCAGACCGCCCACGTGAACACGACCGCGAAGCTCTCCGCGGGCGCCTGCGACCCGACGACGCCGAGCAGGAGTGCGGCGACCACACAGAGAAGGAACCCGAGCGAGAGCGCGGTTCGCAGCGTCCCGACGACCGCCGCCGGCACCGTCAGCAGCGTCCGATCGGTCGTGGGCGGCGTCACACGGTCGGTCCATCCCAGCCACGCCGCCGTCAGCGCGACGGTCGCCCCCGCACCGAGCAGCAGGAACGGGAGCGGGATCGGCGCGTCGAACCGCGACCCCGTGATCGCGTGGGCGCTCGCCCGAACGGGAGCGACGCCGAGTGCGAGCAGCCAGACGCCCGCCAGCGAACGCCGGGACGGCGCGGGACCCATCGTGCCGGCCCCTCCGTCCCGTGGGGCAAAAACTCCCCCGTAGTCGGGACGTGGTTTCGACCGTCTCGGCAGGGCTCCGTGGTCGGACCCGAGTAGTACGAACGTCGAAAGCCAGGGGCGGACGGGAGCGTTTATCCCTCGGATCGAAGTAGAGACGAACGATGCGGACAGCCACGGGAGTCGCCCTCCTGGCCGTGCTCGTGGTGCTCGGCGGGGTCGGGGGGATCGCACTCACGCTCGACGGCGGCGGCGGATCGCTCGAGGAGGCGTGGGTGAGCGACACCGGGCGGGACGTCCAGTCGAACCACCACGCCGCGGCCGCGGGTGTCGTCGACGGCGAGGGGATGGTGTACGCGCCGATCAGCGGCCGTAGCGACACGCCGAACTGCGCGCTGTACGGGCTGTACGGCGAGAACGGCTCCGCGGACTGGCAGTACGGGATCCCGCCACAGAACTGTACGATCCACTCGGTCGCGAACCCGGCGCTTTCGGACTACGACGCCGACGGCCGGCAGGAGGTGCTGGTCGCGACGACCGAACAGGAGCTCGTCTCGCTCGACGCCGCGAACGGGTCGGTCGCGTTCCGGGCGCCGCTGTCCAGCTACGGCTACTCGAAGCCCGTCGTGGCCGACCTGCTGGGCGACGACGCAAAGGAGATCGTCGCCGTCGACGTGCGCGGGACGGTGTTCGTCTTCGACGACGAGGGGGCGGAGCTGTGGTCGCGCGAACTCGACACGTACACGTGGGGGACGCCCGCCGTGGACGACTTCGACGGCGACGGCGCGGCGGAGGTCGGGGTCGGCACCGGCGAGGGGCGCGTGGTCATGTACGACGGGAACGGCTCCCGGGAGTGGCGAACGCGGTCGATCGGCGACTCGGTGAACTGGATGACTACCGGACCGATCGGTGACGGGACCGGGATCGCGGTCGGGATGACCGACGGCACCGTCGCGCTCGTCGACGCCGCCGACGGCGACGTGCGCTGGCGGAAGGCGTTCGGCGACTTCGGCGCGGTCCACGCGTTCGCGGACGCCGACGACGACGGGACGGCCGAGGTGTACGCGACCGCGCGGGACGGCGACCTCCGGAGCGTCGACGCCGAGACCGGGCAGGTCGAGTGGACGACGACGCTGACGGGCGCCGACGTCCAGATGATGCCGCCGCCGGTGCTCGGGGACGTCGACGGCGACGAGGCGCCCGAACTGGTGGCGCCCACGAACGACGGGCGCGTCTCGGTCGTCGATCCGGCGACCGGCGACGTGCAGGCCACCTACGAGCGCGACGTGCCGATCTACACGTACCCGCGGCTCGCGGACACCGACGGCGACGGGCGGGCGGAGATCCACGTCGTCTACGCCGACGGGCGAGTGGTGATGCTGGAAGCGACCGGCGGCTGAGGGTGGTCACGCTCCCTCGCCGTGTTTTCGACGCCGGGACCGGAACCGACAGGGGCGTCCAGCCCCAACTGGCGGCGTGAATCAGTTCGGAGCCGAGTCGCCTGCCCACCGCTCCCCGCCGTCAGAACGGGGAGTACACCGGCACCTCGACGTGCGGGATGGAGATCCCAAACAGTTCGAGGCCGTGGGCGATCGGCATCCAGCCCATCACGAGGAAGGCGACGCCGAGGGCGCGGTGGAGTCGGTCCCGGTGGCGGTTCCCGATCGACTGGATCACGGTGCCGTAGAGGAACAGCGTCGGGAACGTGCCCAGCCCGAGCAGCGCCAGCGAGACGGCGCCGACGGCGGGCGATCCCCGGGCGAACGCGTAGAGGAAGGCGGGGTAGAGGATCGGGCAGGGGAGCAGGCCGTGGACGAGCCCGAGGCCGACGATCCCCGGCCCGTTCGCCCACTCCTCGACGTGGGCAGTCAGGCGGCCGTAGACCTTCCCGAACCAGCCGCCGCCACCGCCGAACAGCCCGTGGCCGCCGAACTGGCCGAGGGCGTAGCGGGCGCCGACGACGAGGATGAGGACGCCGACGACCAGCCCGGAGACCGCACGGACGGTGTCGCCGACCGCGGTCACGGTGTCCGCCGCGCCGAAGACGACCGAGCCGAGCGCGCCGAACAGCGCGCCGATAACGGCGTAGCTAACTGTCCGGCCCGCGTTGAACAGCGCGTGCTGGCGCACCTCGAACAGCGAGAGCACGTTCTCGCTCTCGCTCTCCATCCGGTCGGCGTACATCGTCACCAGCGGGCCGCACATCCCCAGACAGTGGGCGCCGCCCAGCAGCCCGACGACGAGGAACACGCCGGTCTCGACCTCGCTGGTCGGCAGCGGGCCGACGTGGGCCGGCAGCGTCGGAATCATCGCTCACCTCGGCGGGTTTGCCGGGTCGGCGACGGTCGGTCACGAGTCACGATCCGGTGCTACGGGCTGGAGGGGGTTTTCAGTTCTGGTCCGACTCTCGAACGTCGGGGGGTGATCGCTCGATGACGGCCGCGCAGGCCGAACAGACCGACGAGGTGGGGGAGTGTGCGCTCTGTGGCCTCCCGCTCTCCCGTGGCCGTGTCGAGGGCGAGGACGCGGTGTACTGCTGTACGGGCTGTCGGGACGTCCACGACGCGCTCGGCGACGAAGCGGTCGACGCCGACGACGTGCGCGAGGCGGCGGCCGACGACGCCGCGCTCGACGAGGAGCCTCCCGAGGGGTACGAGCGATCGTACTTCCACGTCAGCGGGATGCACTGTACGACTTGCGAGGCGTTCCTTGAGTCCGTCGCAGGGAAGACGGCGGGGATCGACGGCGCGCAAGCGAGCTACGTCACCGAGACGGTCCGCGTCGACCACGACCCCGAGACCCTCGACGAGGACGGGGTCGAGGACCGGCTCACGACCGCGGGCTACGTCGCCGACGACCGCGAGGAGGCGACCGCCGGTTCCCACGCCGAGGAGACGCTGCTCTGGCGGATCGCGGCGGGCGTGATGCTCGGGATGGCGGTGATGCTCCCGTACTTCGTCTACATCTACCCCGTCCACTTCGGGCTCTACCCGCCGTGGCTGGCCGAGATGGCCCGCAACCAGCTCCAGGGCGCGACGTACTTCTACGCCGTCCTCTTCCTGCTGACCTCGCTGGTGCTGTTCGGCGTCGGGAAACCCATCCTCCGGGGCGCGATCGTGAGCTTGCGGGCGAGAGCGCCGAACATGGACCTGCTGGTGGCGCTGGCGGCGATCAGCGCGTTCGCGTACAGCACGCTGGCGGCCGCGCTCGGCCGGATCGACATCTACTTCGACGTCACCGTCGCCATCGTCGTGGTCGTCACCGCCGGCAACTACTACGAGTCCTCGATCAAGAAGCGCGCGATGGGGATGCTCTCCGAGCTGGGCGACGAGCAGGTGTCGGAGGCGACCCTGCTCGACGACGGGGGGACGACCACCGTCGACGTGAGTCAGCTCTCGGAGGGCGATCACGTGCTCGTCCGGACCGGCGACCGCATCCCCGTCGACGGCACCGTCGTCGACGGCGAGGGGACCGTCGACGAGGCGGTCGTCACCGGCGAGTCCCTCCCCGTCTCGAAGGAGCCGGGCGACGAGGTCGTCGGCGGTGCGGTGCTGTCGGACGGCTCGCTCACCGTCGAGGTGGGCGAGGGCGCGACCAGCAGCATCGACCGCGTGACGAACCTGCTGTGGAACCTCCAGAGCGCCAACAGCGGCGTCCAGAAGCTCGCCGACCGGCTGGCGGTGATCTTCGTCCCCGCCGTCGTGCTGCTGGCGGCGGTCGCGGGGGGCGCCTACCTCGCGCTCGGTGCGGGCCCGACGCAGGCGGTGCTCGTCTCGCTGACCGTGCTGCTCGTCTCCTGTCCGTGTGCGCTGGGGCTGGCGACGCCGCTGGCGGTCGCCTCCGGCATCCGTGACGCCATCGAGCGGAGCATCGTCGTGTTCGACGAGACGGTGTTCGAGCGGTTCCGCGGCGTCGACACCGTGGTGTTCGACAAGACGGGCACGCTCACGACGGGCGAACTGGAGGTCAAACGGGCGGACGCCCCCGAGACCGCGCTCGCGGTCGCCGGCGCGCTCGAACGCCGCTCCTCCCACCCCGTGGCGTCCGCAATCGCCGACGCGTTCGCGGGCGCGGACGACTCGGTCGAGACGTTCGAGAGCCACGCCAACGGCGTCGCGGGGACTGTCGACGGCGCGGAAGCCGTCGTCGGCCACCCGGACCTGTTCGACGAGTACGGCTGGGCTGTCCCGGAGGAGCTGCGCGATCGCGCAGCCGAGGTCCGCTCGAACGGCGACCTCCCGATCCTCGTCGGTCGCGACGGCGAAGCCGAGGGCGTGATCGTCCTCGGCGACCAGCCCCGGCCGGGCTGGGAGGAGACCGTTACCGGACTCGCGGATCGCGGGGTCAGCGTGGTGCTGCTCACCGGCGACGAGTCCGAGGCGACGGCGACGTTCCGCGACCACCCCGCGATCGATCAGGTGTTCGCCGGCGTGCCGCCGGAGGGGAAGGCGGAGACGGTCCGCCGCCTCGGCGCGGGGCGGACGCTCGCGATGGTCGGCGACGGCACCAACGACGGGCCCGCGCTGGCCAGCGCCGACATCGGGATCGCGCTGGGCAGCGGCACCGCCATTGCGGTCGACGCCGCCGACGTGGCGATCGTCGACGACGACCTGGGCTCGGTGGAGACGGTGTTCGACCTCTCGCGGGCGACCGGGACGCGCGTGAAACAGAACATCGGCTGGGCGTTCTGCTACAACGGGATCGCGATCCCGCTGGCGCTGACGGGGCTGCTCAATCCCCTGTTCGCCGCGGTCGCGATGGCCGCGAGCAGCCTGCTGGTCGTGACGAACTCTTCGCGCCCGCTGCTCGAGGAGTAGGCGCACTCGCTCCCACGAGAGCACTGAATCGGGGCTCAGGGAAGTTCGGCCGCCGCGTCGACCAGTTCTTCCTCCGTTTGCCAGCGGTACAGTCGGTCCGCTTCCGCGAACAGTTCGAAGACGCCGTCCTGCATCCAGCCGAACGGGTGTTCCTCGTCCTCGTACTCGCGTTTGAGGACGTGGCTCTTCTCGAAGTACTCGTTCGTCCCGACGAGCAGTCCCTGTTCGACGAGGAAGTCGCTCGGCTCCTTCTCCGCGACGCCGACGAGGTACGTGACGACGTCGGCGATCAAGCAGAACTTCTGGATGCTGTTGTCCCACTCGCCGCGGATATCGACCATTCGGAACGCGTAGGCGTCCTGCCGGCGGTTGAGCCGGTCGACCACGCGGTTCAGCCGCCGGATCGGCTCGCGGTCGTAGTTGCCCAGTACGAAGTACGACTGCTCGGTCTCGTAGACGGGGGTCAGTTCGCTCAGCGCGTGGAGGATTTCCTCGTTGTCCGCCAGCGTGATCTCCGCTTCGTCGAGGCGCTCGGTCGCGCTGGTGAGAACCTCCTCTGGAACGGGCGACTCCTCGTCGGCCATACGGCTCCCTGTCGTCGCGGGGGGATATGGTTCGTACGGTGCGGGACCGGCGAGCGAGCGGAAGTTACTCCAGAGTGATTTACTCCAGAGTAAACTACTTCCGTCTCGGGCGTGTACGGACGCCCATGAGCACCG
The DNA here is from genome assembly GCF_002135045.1 of Halorubrum sp. SD683. Taxonomy (NCBI): domain Archaea; kingdom Methanobacteriati; phylum Methanobacteriota; class Halobacteria; order Halobacteriales; family Haloferacaceae; genus Halorubrum; species Halorubrum sp. SD683. Next base: position 317,247 of record NZ_NEWJ01000001.1, on the reverse strand, counting down.
ACCTCGACGCCGGCGGCGGTGGAGAGAGCCGGGAGCTCCTCCACTTCGTCACCCAGCAGACCCGGTTCGCGATCCTCACCAACATCCTCCAGCATCCCGATCAGCTCCCCTCGATGTACGAACTCGAGGCGCTGAACCCCACCGTCAGCGACGCGACCGTGTACAAACACGTCCAGAAGCTGATCGACGCCGGGATCGTCGAGGCGGTCGCGCTGGACGACGATCGGCGTCGCCAGGGGTACCCCTGGAAGTTCTACGGGCTCACCGACGAGGGCCGCGAGTTCCTCGAAGATCACAACGTTCTCGCGGCCGAGGAGACGCTCCGGCGGATCTACGAGAGCATCGGCGACAAGCCCGAGAAGATGGTCAAGTACGAGAACGCCCCTCGCCCCGAGGCGTAGTTCGGCGGCGACGGCAGCGAACGTCGGTCACGACCCCGTCGACGGCCGCCGACCGTAGCCTAAGGTAGCTGAGGTAGCTGAGGTACCTACCTCGGCTCGGGTAGCTGCGATAGGCAGATTCAAGTCCCCACAACCGCAGCGTGTACACGATATGGGGCCGACCACGGCGGAGTAGTCACCTGAGGTAGCTACGGTAGGGGCGCGTTACCGGTCGCGCAATTCGACTTAGCTACCTTAGCCACCTTAGGTGTGTTAGCGACCGTCGCCGCCTCATCCACAGCCATGACCGACACGGAACCGCGGGCGGTCAGCGTCGGGGTGTTGAAGGGGGGGTTCGGGAAGACCACCACCGCGATCAACACCGCACGCGAGCTCGCCCACCGGAACGACAGCGCCCTCGTCGTCGACCTCGACGACAACGGGCACATGACCAGACAGCTCGGCTTCGAGGACGCGTACACGAGCGACACCAACCACGCCCAGCGCGTGCTGATCGACGGCGAGGAGCCGACCCAGTACGCGGTGAACGTCGTCGACGGGCTGGACCTGTTCCCGGCCCACACCGAACTGGAGTCCGTCGAGAACGAGCTCCGGAACGCGACGATGGGGAGCGCCCGACTCCGGAAACACCTCGTCGACCCGCTGCTCGGCGACGAGTACGAGTACGTCGTCGTCGACTGCCCGGCGAACCGCGGCAAACTCAACGACAACGCGATGTACGCCACTCGCAACATCATCATCCCACTCAAACCCGAGAGCGGCTACGACTCCGGCCTCTCGAACACGATCCAGCGGCTGGTCGAGGACGCCCGCGAGTACTTCGAACTCGACATCCTCGCGGTGACGCCGACCGCGCTGAACGGCCGGATCGACCAGGACACCCGCGACCGCGGGCTGCTCGAACAGCTCAACTCCCTCGACATCGCCGACGACATCGTCCCCTCCTACGCCCGGATCACCGACGAGGAGTGGGACGCGATCGACGCCGGCGAGTACGAGGGTGAGCTCCCCGGGATCCGCTTCCGGGGCGCGATCGACGCCGCCCACGACGCCGCGCTCCCGGTCCGGGACTACGACGGGAGCTGTGACCAGTTGGAGAACTACGCGGAGCTGGCAGAGATCGTCGAACAGGGAGGGATCGACCGATGACGGGGTTCGACGACCTGAACGAGGCCGGCAAGGAGGGGGCAACGACGGACGAGCCCGAGGCGGACGACGAGTCGGACTCCGACGCGGCCTCGGCCGACGACGACGGCGTCGACGAGCCGGCGTTCCCGTTCGACGAGGCGGTCCAGGCCCAGATCTACCCCCGGAAGTCGACCCACGAGGCGTTCGAGGACTTCCTCGACATCGACGTTCGCCGCCACCTCCGCGAGCGGGAGATCCGCAACGAAACGGGCCGAGAGCTCCACGAGGCAGTGCTGCGGGTCGCGATGGAGCATCCCGAGGAGATCGCCGGGGAACTCGAAGCCCAGCGGCAGGAGTGAGCGTGTTGCAGACCGTGCGAGGCGGAGCCCACGCTTTAGTCGTGACCGCCCGACCCTGAACTATGGACCGACGGACGCTTCTGGCGACGGTTTGTACCGGTACGGCGGCGGTCTCGGGCTGCCTGTCGCTTCTTCGGTCGGGCAGGGCGGACACACCGTTGCCGGACGTTCCCGAGGGGTCTTGGACACAGCACGGGGCCGACGGCGCCAACACGTTCGCGTCGGCCGTCTCCGCACCGCCGCGGGGGAACCTGGCGTGGACCTCGGCGGCGTTCACACGGTGGACGCCAGTGATCGCCGACGGCACCGTCTACACCACGAACTTCGACCCCAGCAACGACGGGAGCGCGCTCGCTCTCGACGCACGGGACGGCAGCGAACAGTGGCGAACGACACTCGATGGGGCGGGTGACCACGGGAGAGCCCTCGTCGACGGGCGCTTCGTCGTGGCACACGAGCGGGAACTCGTCGCCCTCGACCGACGGAACGGTGACGTCCGCTGGCGACGCCCGCTCGAACGGACGGACGGCAGGTCCGGGTACGCCCCGGAACTGCTCGCCGTGGACGACGCGTCGGGAACGGTCCTGCTCCCGCGTCGGGACGGGCTCGAGGCGTTCCGGGTCGCGGACGGCGAACCCGACTGGGAGACGGCCGAGATAACGCGCCAGTTCGTCACGCCCGCGATTCACGACGGAGCCGTCTACACGATCGGGCGTATCGACGGTACCGAAAGCCTCGCAGCGTTCGCCCTCAACGACGGAACGACACGCTGGACGACGGCGCTCGAGGAGCCGTCGACGGACGCGGCGCCGGTGGCGACCGACCGCGGCGTCCTCGTCGCGGACGGGAACACGCTCGGCGTCCACGACCCGGAGACGGGGGACAGAGACAGTGCGCTCCGCCCGTTCGAGGACGGGGAGACGGTGACGACGGTCGCCGCGGACGGCGGCACGGCGTTCGTGGAGACCGACGAGCGAATCCTCGCGGTCGACGTGGAGACCGGAACGACGCGGACGCTGCACGACGGTGGGGTGTCCCCCCGAGGGATCTGCGTCGGGGACGGGACGGTGGTTGCCGCGGTGGACGGCTCCGAGTACGTTTCCGACCACCGCGAGACGATCACCGCGTTCGACCGCGAGACGGGGAACGTGCGGTGGAGCTACCCGTTGGACGGGTTCCACTCGCTGACGATCCCGCCGATACTCGCCGACGGCGCGGTGTTCTTCGCGACCAGCAGCATCGACGCCCTGGCCGCCCTCGGGGACGTTCCTGCGGCGGGGTAGCTGTCTCCAGTCGTCTCTCGCGCCGGGGCGTGGGACGGTTCCGAGGTTCCGGGGAACGACCCATAGCGTTTGCGAACGCGGGAGGCTCCCCGGCCGTGGATTTGAGTATCGCAATATAGGATTTATCAGGTCCGGTACAGGGGGTCGGAAGTTCGGGTCCTAGCAGGGTGACCGAGTTCACCCTAACAACCGTACGTGTGTTACGTGTCGATCCGTAAGCCTATATCGCCGGGGGCGTAGGGTGAGGTAGTGAGCGACTCCGGAACGTCGAACGGGGCAGGCCGACGGGGCAAGGTAGTACAGCTGATCGAGGAGCACGAGCTCGACGGGATCGGCGACCGGCTCGAGCGTCGCTGGACGGCCGACGGCGACGAACGGATGAGCCTCCGCGATCTCGCCGACGAGTTCAACCGTGAACTCCTCCGAACCGCGATGGCCGAGGCGGGGATGCAGCTCCTCGACGGGGAAGTCGACAACACCTACCGGCTGTTGACGGGCGGCGACGTCAGCGGCGCCGACCGGACCCGGACCGAACGCCAGCTCCGACGGGAGGGGGTCGACGTCGACCGACTTCAGGAGGAGTTCGTCACGTACCAGGCGATCCGGACGTTCCTCAAGAGCGACCGCGGCGCGTCGTACGACGCGGACGCGGGGGACCGCGCCGAGTCGGGGAAGGAGCAGATCGGACGGCTCAAGGGACGCGTCCGGACGGTCACCGACAGCAAACTGGAGCAGCTCCGGCGAAACGACGAGATCGAGCTGGGATCGTTCCGGACGCTCGTCGAGGTGAACGTACTGTGTGAGGACTGCGGTGCGCAGTACGACGTCGAGACGCTGCTCGACCGCGGCGGCTGTGACTGCGACGCGTGAACGGCCGGCCCGGTTCGACAGCCGACATGTTTATACGAGCCGCGCTGACAGCACGCCTATGCAACGACAACAGGCGTCGGCACCTGCGGCGACGATCCACGCCAGAAACATCGGGGGGATCGAGGAGACGGAAGTCACGTTCGAGCCCGGCGTGACGATCCTCGTCGGGCGGAACGCGACGAACCGGACCTCGTTCCTCCAGGCGGTGATGGCCGCGCTCGGGAGCGGAAACGTCGCGATGAAGGGCGACGCCGACGAGGCCGAGGCCACGCTCGAACTGGGCGAGGAGACGTACACCCGAACGTTCAGGCGACGCGACGGCGGCGTCGAGCGCGCCGGCGAGCCGTACCTCGACGATCCGGCGCTCGCGGAGCTGTTCGCGTTCCTGCTGGAGTCGAACGAGGCACGGCGCGCGGTCGCGACGAACGCGGATCTCCGGGAGCTGATCATGCGCCCGGTCGACACCGACGAGATCGAGGCCGAGATCGACCGGCTGCAGGACCGCCGGGAGACGCTCGAGACGGAGCTCGACGCGATCGACGACCGGAAGGGGGAGCTCCGGGAGCTGGAGGACCGCCGCGAGACGCTCCGTGAGGAGATCGAGGCGACGAAAGCCGAACTCGAGGAGACCGAGGCCGAACTCGACGCGGCCGACGGCGACGTCGCGGCGCGGCGCGAGGAGCAGTCCGAGCTGGAGGACCGGCTCGCCGAGCTCCGCGAGAAGCGGGCCCAGCTCGACGACGTTCGGTACGAGCTCGAGACCGAACAGGAGAGCCTCGCGGCGCTGGAGACCGAACGCCGGGAGTGTGAGTCCGAGCTCGAGGCGCTGGCGGACGACCCGGACGCGGACGCCGACGGGATCGACTCCCGGCTCCGTGAGCTCCGGGAACGGAAGGGGGAGCTCGAGTCCCAGGTGAACGAGCTCCAGAGCGTGATCCGGTTCAACGAGGGGATGCTCGACGACGACGGGGCGGCGGTCCCGGCTGAGCTGGCCGGCAGCGGGGACGAGAGCGTGACGGACAAGCTGGTCGACGACAGCGTCACCTGCTGGACCTGCGGCACCGCGGTCGAGCCCGGGCAGATCGAGTCGACCGTCGAGCAGCTGCGCGAACACAGCCAGTCGAAAGTCGGCGAGGTCGACCGGCTGGAGGACGAGATCGAGGAGCTCCAGTCCGAGAAACGCGAGATCGAGCGCACGCAGCGCGAGCGCGAACGGCTCGAGCGCCGGCTGGGCGAGCTCGACGACGAGATCGAGGCGACCGAGGCGACCGTCGAGGAGCTCCGGGACCGTCGGGAGTCACTGACCGGGGAGATCGAGCGCGTCGAGGCCGCAGTCGACGAGCTCGAGGAGGAGGAGTACGGCGACGTGCTCGAGCTCCACAAAACCGCGAACGAGCTGGAGTACGAGCTCGGCCGGCTGGAGACCGATCTGGAGGACGTCGAGGCCGAGATCGCCGACGCCGAGGAGCGCATCGGCGAGGAGGAGGAAGTTCGGGACGAGCTCGACGAGGCGAACGAGCGGATCGAACAGCTTCGAACGCGCATCGATCGGATCGAGCGCGAGGCCGTCGACTCGTTCAACGACCACATGGCGTCGGTGCTGGGGCTGCTCGACTACGACAACCTCGACCGGATCTGGATCGAGCGCGTCGAGCAGGAGGTCCGGAAGGGCCGCCGGAAGGAGACGGAACGCGCCTTCGAGCTCCACGTCGTCCGCACGACCGACTCCGGCGCCGCCTACGAGGACACCGTCGACCACCTCTCGGAGAGCGAGCGGGAGGTGACGGGGCTGGTGTTCGCGCTCGCGGGCTACTTGGTCCACGACGTGTCGGAGACGGTGCCGTTCGTGCTGCTGGACTCGCTGGAGGCGATCGACTCCGCGCGCATCGCGGCGCTGGTCGACTACTTCGCGACCCACGCGCAGTACCTCGTGGTCGCGCTCCTGCCGGAGGACGCCGCCGAACTCGACGACGGCCACGAGCGAGTCAGCGAGATCTGATCGCCGCCGCCTTCCACCCACCCCGGCCCGACACGCCACCTCTGTACCGCCGGTCCGACGATACTGTTAACACCCCCCGCGCCGGCAGGAAGGGTATGAGCGAATCGCCGTTCGACGCGTTCGACGCGATCGACACCCAGATCCTGGTGATCCTCTCGGAGGACCCGCGGATGTCCTACCAGAAGCTCTCCCGACGGCTCGCCGAGGAGGGGTACGAGATGAGCGCCGAGGGGGTCCGCCGGCGGGTGACGGATCTGATGGCGGCGACGACACCGTTCTTCCTGCTCGACCCCGAGCGGCTGGCGTGGGAGATCGTCCGGATCTCCGTCCGGGCGACCGACGGCCCCGGCGACAAGCAGGAGGCGTTCGACCGCATCGCGGACCTGCCGTTCTGGCACGTCACCAAGGGGATCGGCACGTACGACATCTACGGCGTCGGGATGGCCCCCACGCTGGCCGACGTCGAGGAGATGGTGTCGGAGATCCGCGGGTACGACTGCGTGGCCCGGATCGACTTCATCGTCGTCACGGACCGCCGGAGCGATCTGGAGGACTACTACCGCCAGGGGCTCCGCGAGGGCGACGACTGAGCCGGGGGTATTTCTCCCTCCGGCCGGTAGCGGGAGGCGATGACCGACCACGGCTGCAAGGTGTGTCGCGTGCTCGACGAACGGGACGCCGGCCACCTCGACGACGAACTCGTCGCGCGCTGGCACGGAGAGGGGGACGAGCGCATGGGGTATCGGCGGCTCGCCGACTGGCTGAACGTCACGCTGTTGCGCCGCGAGATGGAGCGTGTCGGCCTCCCGACCGGCGGCGGCGAGGCCCGCTCGCGCTACGAGCGACTGACGGGCGAGGCGACCGCCGACGCGGTCCAACGGCTCCTCCGACAGGAGGGCGTCGCCGTCGACGCCCTCACGGACGACTTCGTCTCCTACAGCGTGGTCCGGACCCACCTCCGCGACTGCCTCGACGAGGAGCGCGACCCGTCACCCCCCGTGGAGTGGGAGGCGGACCGGCTGGCTGACTTGGAAGCGTACGCGGCGTCGGAGGCCGCCGACGCCGTTCGCTCGCTGGTGAACAAGGGGAAACTCTCTGCGGGCGGCGACGTCGAGCCCGCGGTGACCATCCACGTCCGCTGTGGGGCCTGCGGCGCGACCACCCCGATCGACGAGGCGCTCGCGGCCGGCACGGTCTGTGGCTGTCGCGACGCGTGACTGTGAGAACCAATCACACGTTTTCCGCGTCGGTGATTGGCATTTTCCGGATGCCACAGCAGTTCTAAAACGGGTATGGGCGTTTCCCTCATCGCTCAATGGGCGGATGATTGTTCTCTTCAAACCATCGGATAGCGAACCTTTGTCGGTGGAGGGATGGGACCGCCGCTCGGGAGATTCCCTGGCGAACGGTGTCGAACCGGAGGCGCCGCCGTTGGCGGAGGGAGACGGGAGAAACGGAACGGCGCGGCGTTACCAGACCTGGTCGAGCGCGCGGAGCACGTTGCCGCCGAGCACCTTCCGGATCTCGTCGTCGTCGTACCCGTTGGCGACCAGCCAGCGCGGGATGTTCTGCCAGGCCTCCGTGGGGTTCTCGAGCCCGTCGACGTACTCGCTCTCGAGCGTGGAGTCGGGCAGTTCCATCCCGTGGTACGACGACAGCACCCGGAGCAGTTCGGTGTGGTCGCCGTACAGCACGTCCGGCCCGAACGCGACGTGGTCGATCCCGATCAGGTCGACGACGTACTGGAAGTGCTCCATGTACGTCTCGATGTCGGGCAGGTGCGTCGAGGAGAGCAGGCCGACGACGCCGCCGGTGTCGGCGATCGCCTCGAACACCTCGTCGGCGGTGCCGCGAGCGCCCATCCCCGCACCCTGTGCGAGCGCGTGGGTGTCGAAAACGGGCTTCTCGCTTACGTCACAGGTGTCGAGGGAGGTCTGCGGGCTCGCGTGGCTGACCGAGATCGCCATCCCCACGTCGTTCATCCGGCCGATCGCGCGAGCGCCGAACCCAGTGAGCCCGCCGTCGCGCTCGCGGATGTCGCCGCCGCCGGTGCCCAGCGCGTTCGAGGTGTTGTAGGTGATCCCCATCGAGCGCACGCCCATCCCGTACAGCTGCTCGATCCGGTCGAGCTCGTTCTCGATCATCGCCGCCGACTCGACGCACTGGACGACCGCGAGTTTGCCCTCCTCCCGGGCGCGGTGGATGTCGTCGACGCCCCGGCACTGGAACGCGTAATCGGAGTGCATCAGGTCACAGGCCCGCATGCTGACCTCGTGAGTGATGTCGTCCCACTTCCAGCCGTGCAGCGAGTGGACCGAGGAGAGCCCGTCCAGTTGCATGTCGAAGACGGCGTCGAGGCTGGTCTCCGCGAGGAACTCGTAGGCGGTGTGGATACGACCCTCGCGAATGTAGTCGAACAGGTCGGCGTCGATATCCGCGGGGAACTGGAACGCGTGATCGTGCAGCGAGAGCACGACGTCGTCGGTGAGCTCGTCGACGCGGGCCGCCTGTTCGTCGGTGAGCTCGATCGCTCGGGGTTCGAACGCCGTCTTCTCGGCGAGCTCGAACCCTCGGTAGTCCTCGCCGGCGTCGAGGTAGTCGTACGGCTGGTACCCGTCGAACTGCTTGTCTGCACCCATACTCCGCACAGGGGCCGGACCGCTACTTAGCCATTTGGGTCGCCACACCATCACACACGAGTGAGGCGTGGGCGCCGTCCCGTGGGAACGTGACACAAGCTATTTGCTGTGGCGACGGGATCGGTACTCCGTGTACGCAGCAATCAACGGAGCCGACCTCTACTACGAGGTCCACGGCCCGGACGACGCGCCCGCTATCGTCTCGCTGCACGGCGGGCCAGGCATCAGCGACCACCAGAAGGGGAAGCAGGCGTTCGAGGCGCTCACCGACAGCTACCGGCTGGTGGTGTACGACCATCGGGGCTGCGGACAATCGAGCCTGACCGAACCATACTCGAACGAACAGTACGCGAAGGACTGTGATGGGTTGATCCAGCATCTCGGCCTGGAGGAGGTGGTGCTCATCGGCGGCTCCTACGGCGGCTTCATCACCCAGGAGTACGCCATCCGCTTCGGTGACCGCGACTACTTCGAGGGGTTCGTCCTCCGAGACACCGCAGCGTCGAACGCCTACGAGGACAACTCCGTCGAGAACGCCCGAGAGTCCTGGGACGAGATGAAGGCCCGGAACTTCGACCTCCCCGACATCACCTGGGAGGAGTTCATGACCGTAATGGACGGCAACGTCGAGTCCGACGCGGAGTTCGAACGGATCTGGCTGGGGATGCTCCCCCTCTACGCGCCGAACCTCGACGAGTTCGACGTCGAGGCAGCCAAAGAGTCGACCGCGGAGCGCGACTTCCACCACGAGACCCACAACGAGATGTTCACCAACGCCTACCCGAACATGGACTACACCGACGACCTGCCGGGCGTCGACGTGCCGGCGCTGGTCACCGTCGGCCGCCACGACTGGATCACCCCGCCGGAGGCGAGCATCGAGATCGCCGAACTCCTGCCGGACTCCAGACTCGAAATCTTCGAGGAGAGCGGCCACTCGCCGAACCTCGACCAGCAGGAGGAGTATCTCGCCCGCGTCCGGGAGTTCTTCGACGAGATCGGCTTCGGCGACCCGTACGGCGACGACTGAGGGGATTGTCGCCGGTTACGGCCTCCCGCGTCGCCGGCTACAGGTCGTAGATGTCGGCGTACTTCTCCGTGATGCGGTCGACGAAGTACTCGGTGGTGAGCCGCTCGCCCGTCGCCGCCGCGGGCAGTTCGTCGGTGGGGTAGCGCTTCCCGTGGCGGTGGACGTGCTCCTCCATCCACTGTCGGATCTCGTCGAACCGTCGGTCCCGGACCAGCTCATCGAGCGGGGCGTCGAAGTCCGCCTCGAGGGAGTGCTGGAGCTGGGCGGAGAACACCGTACCCAGCGAGTAGCCCTGGAACGTACCGATCCGGCCGATGCTCCAGTGGATATCCTGTAGACAGCCCTCGCTGTCGTTCTCCGGGCGAATGCCGAGGTACTGCTCGTACTTGTCGTTCCATACCTCGGGCACGTCTTCGACTTCGAGTTCGCCGTTCAGTAGCGCGCGTTCGATCTCGAACCGGACGACGATGTGGAGATGGTACGTCACCTCGTCGGCCTCGACGCGGGTGAGGTTGTCCTCGTACACCTGGTTGGCGGCCTCGTACGCCTCCCGCGGCGTCACGTCCGAGAGCCGGGGGAAATGCTTCTGTACAATCGGGAGGAACTGCTCCCAGAACGCCTCGGAACGGCCAACGTGGTTCTCCCAGAAGCGGCTCTGTGACTCGTGGATCGAGTGGCTCCGGGACTGGCCCAGCGGGCCGGGGAACGCGTCCTCGTCGAGCCCCATTTCGTAGGTCGCGTGCCCGTACTCGTGGAGCGAGCTGTCCAGCCCGTCGACGGGCGAGTGGTCGTGGAACCGGGTTGTGATGCGCATGTCGTACCGGTTCCCGTAGGAGAAGGGGTGCGGCGACGTGTCAAGCCGCGCGCGGTCCCAGTCACACTGGACGAACGAGAGGGCGTCCTCCGAGAGCGCCATCTGGGTGTCCTCGTCGTACGGGCCGCGGTCGACGAACGGGCCCGAGGGGTCCACGTCGCTCGCCCGAATCTTTTCGATGAGAGGGACGAGCGCCTCCTTCAGGTTATCGAGCACGCGTTCGGCGGTCTCGACGCCGACGTAGGGCTCGTACTCCTCGAGCATCACCGCGAACGGCTCCTTGTCGGGATCGATCTGGTTGGCCTGCTCGCGTTTGAGCTCCAGCAGCTCGTCGAGGTAGGGAGCGAACGTGTCGAAGTCGTCGTTTGCTTTGGCCTCCTCCCACGCGTCGTTGGCCTCCGAGATGACCGCGTTGATCGCCTCGGTGAGGTCCTGATCGACGGACGCCTTGCGCTCGTGTTCGCGGCGAACCTCCCGGACGACGGCCTGCTGGTCGTCGTCGAGGTCGGCGTCGTCGACAGTGTCGAGCCACGCCTCCACGTCGTCGCCGGTGAGCGCCTCGTGCTGCAGCGAGGAGACGAGACCGCGCTGGGTCGACCGGGCGGGCGTCCCGCCCGGGGGCATCATCACCTGCTGGTCCCAGAACAGGAGGTTGTCCATCGTTTCGAGTGTCCCGACCCGTTCCGCGCGGTCGAGGAGTTGTTGGTACGCCGCCGCCGGAGAGTTCTCGGCCATAGGGGTACGTTACCGTACAACGATGAAAAGCTACCTCTCCCCGTCACGCTGGCCGGTATCTCCCCCGTCCACGCTCGGGAGATCCGGAGGTAGCTTTATCGCGGTACACCCGTCAGGTCGAACCGTGACCGACGTAGCCTACCTCGTCCCAGGGCGGGGACTGGACGCCGCAGAGCTCGACCGCCGCGAGGGGATCGCCAACGAACTGACCGACGCCAGCGTCACCGTCGTCGACGCCGACGACGGCCCGCTCTCGATCGAGAGCGAGGTCGAACACGAGTGGTGTGTGCGGAGCCTGCTCGGCCTGCTCAGGGAGCACGAGAACGAGTACGACGGGTTCGTCATCGGCTGCTTCGGCGACCCGGGGCTCGCGGCCGCCCGCGAGTTCGTCGACAAGCCCGTCGTCGGGCCGGCGTCGTCGACGTTCCACACGGCCGCACAGCTCTCCGACCGGTTCTCCTGTCTCACGATACGCTCGACGCCGGCCTCGAAACGACGGCAGATATTCGCCGACGGCCTCGGCCGGCAGTTGGCGAGCGTCCGGGTCGTCGAGCAGGGGGTGCTCGAGGTGGATCACGAGTCCGAGGAGGTGGTCCGGAAGATGGTACGTGAGGCCGAGGCGACGGTCGAGGAGGACGGCGCCGAGTCGGTCGTTCCCGGCTGCATGAGTCTCGCGTTCATGCAGGTCCACGACCGCGTCGCCGAGGAGCTCGGCGTGCCGTTCCTGGACCCCGTTCGCGTCAGCCTCGGGACGGCCGCGATGTGGGCCGAACAGGGGCTGAACCACAGCCGAGTCACCTACCCGGCGTTCTCCGAGGAGCGCGAAGCGAGCCTGTTCGAGTAGCCTGAGAGGCAGTCGGGAGGCGACACTCACTACTCCCTGTGGAGGTGGCAGGCGGCGTAGCGAGTCCCGCCCCGAGACGACTCGAGTTCGTACGCGGGCTCTCTCCGAGCACAGACGCTCTGCTCGGCGAAGGACTCCGTGAGCAGTTCCGTGGCGGTCTCCCACTCCCCGGCAAGGACGTCTTCGATCGCGTCGTCGACGATCACGCCCGCGTCACCACCCACGGTCACGCCGTCGAAGAACTCGGCCTCGATGGCCCGGCGGTCGGTCGGGTCGAACGCCTGCCGTCTGACCGCGCGCATGAACTCCCGGACGGCCGCCCAAGCGTCGCCCTCGAGCGCGTACGCCTCCGGGGGAATCAGCTCCGGACAGCGTGTCCGGAACCGACAGCCAGAGGGCGGGTCGACCGGATCGGGAACGTCCCCCTGCAGGATCGTGCGTGACCCGGCTTGCGAGGGGTCGGGCACCGGAATGGCCGACAGCAGCGACCGCGTGTAAGGATGTTTCGGGTCCTCGAACAGCTCCTCTTTCTCGGCCAGCTCGACGATCCGGCCGAGGTACATCACCGCGACCCGGTCGGAGATGTGGCGGATCACCGAGAGGTCGTGGCTGATAAACAGGTAAGTGAGGTTGAACTCGTCCTGGAGCTCCCGCATGGTGTTGAGCACCTGCGCCTGGATGGAGGCGTCGAGCGCGCTGGTTGGCTCGTCACAGACGATGAAATCCGGATCCACCGAGAGCGCGCGCGCCAGGTTGATCCGCTGGCGCTGGCCGCCGGAGAACTGGTGCGGGTAGCGGTTGTAGTGCTGGGGGTCGAGCCCGACCGCCTCCAGCAGTTCTCGGGTGCGCTCCTCCCGCCGGTCGTCGTAGAGCCCGTGGGCCTGCATCGGCTCCTCGACGATCGGCCCGACCTTCATCCGGGGGTTCAGCGACGACTGCGGGTCCTGGAAGATCATCTGCTGGTCCTTGCGGGTGCGCCGCAGTTCGCCCTTGTCCAGGTCGGCGATGTTCCGGCCCTTGAAGTAGATGTTCCCCTCGGTGGGCTTGAGCAGGCGCAGGATCGTCCGTCCGAGCGTTGACTTCCCACAGCCCGACTCGCCGACGAGCCCGAGCGTCTCGCCGCGCTCGATCTCGAAGGAGACGTCGTCGACGGCCCGGACGTGCTCGATCGTCCGCTTCAGCGGGAACCCGCCGCTCAGGTCGAGCTCGACGGTGTCGAACACGCCGCTACCCGTCGAGAAGTGCTTCTTGAGGTTCTCGACGCGCAGGATCGGCTCGCCCGTCCCGACCCCACTCATCGGCTCTCCTCCGTCACCTGCAGATCCTCACCGAACTCGTCGCTCTCGGACTGTATCGGCGTGCTGTTCTCGTAGTCCACGTCGAAGGCGTCGTGTTTCACGCACGCGGCGTTGTGCCCCCTTCCCGTCCCGCTCACGTTCCGCGAGTCGGGGTTCATCTCGCGGCAGACCTCGCGGGCGTCCGGACATCTCGGGTGGAACCGACAGCCAGAGGGCGGATCGATCGCCTCGGGCATGACGCCCTCGATGGGGTCGAGCGACTCGACGGTTTTGTCGGGGCGGGGCACGGAGTTCAGCAGCGCCTCCGTGTAGGGGTGTTTGGTGTCGTCGAAGAGGTCGTGGACGTCGGCCTGTTCGGCCATCTGGCCCAGGTACATCACGTTCACACGGTCACAGATGTCCGCGACGACAGCGAGATCGTGCGTTACCCAGACGAAGCTTGTGCCGTACTCTTCCTGCAGCTGGGAGACCAAGTTCAGGATCTGTCCCTCGACGGTCACGTCCAGCGCGGTCGTCGGCTCGTCGGCCAGGATCAGCGACGGCTGGCAGGCGATCGCCATCGCGATGAGGACGCGCTGGCGCATCCCGCCCGAGAACTCGTGTGGGTAGTCGTCGAACCGGTCCTCCGGCTTGGGGATGTCGACCTCACGGAGCGTCTCGATCGCGACGTCCCGGGCATCCTTCGGCGGGAGATCCCGGTTGATCTCGATGAACTCCTGGAGCTGGCCGCCGACGGTGAAGACGGGGTTGAGGCTCTCCATGGGGTCCTGGAAGATCGTCGCGATCTCCCGCCCCCGGATTCGTTCGCGGAACTCCTCGTTCGAGAGCGTCTCGGGGCTCCGACGGCGCTCGCCGTTGGGCCCCTCCTCGAAGCTGAGTAGGGGCTCGCCACGGAACCGGATCTCGCCGCCGACGATCTCGCCGGGGGATTCGACCAGCCGGAGGATGCTCGAGATGGCGACGGACTTCCCGGCGCCGGACTCGCCGACGAGGCCGACGATCTCTCCTTCGTGTACGTCGAAGGAGATGCCGTCGACGGCCCGAACGGTGCCTTCGGCGGTGTCGAACTGGGTTTGCAGGTTTTCGACGCTGAGTAGTGGAGTGTCTGCAGTCATTGTCAGTTTTCGAGGCGCGGGTCCAGCGTGTCGCGGAGCCCGTCGCCGAGGATGTTGAACGCCATCACGGTGAGCAGGATGGCCAGTCCCGGCCAGACCGAGAACCACGGCGCCGGGAGCATGTAGTTGCGCGCGATCGAGAGCATCTGTCCCCACGACGGCGTGGGGGGTTGGGCGCCGAAGCCGAGGAAGGACAGCCCGGCGACGATCAGGATGTTGGTCCCCATCTGGAGGGTCGTCTGGATGACGACCGGCGCGAAGCTGTTCGGGATGATGTGTCGCAGCAGGATGTTCCGGTCTTTCACGCCGGCGGCCTGGGCGGCCTCGACGTACGTCTCCTCGCGGATGCTGAGAACCTCCGAGCGGATCAGCCGAGCGAAGATCGGGACGGAGATGATGCTCACGCCGATCATCGCGTAGATCAGCTCGCGGCCGAACGCGGCCATGAACGCGATCACGAGCACCAGGAACGGGATGGAGTAGAGGATCTCGACGAACCGCATCAGCACGTCGTCGACCCAGCCGCCGTAGTAGCCCGACACGGCGCCAACGGCGGTTCCGACGACGACGCCGATGGTGGTCGAGACGAGCGCGATCTGGATGGCGATCCGCGAGCCGTACAGCAGCCGGACCGCGATGTCGCGCCCCCGCGTGTCGGTACCCAACGGGTGGGCTAACACACCCTCACCGAACTGGTTGCTGAGCCCGACCGGCGGCAGCAGCGGGCGCGTGCCCGCGTTGTTTCGCAGCGGGTGGTAGAGGTAGGTCTCCGCCAGCTGGTAGTCGAGGAACTCGGCGTCGACGAACGCGAACAGCGCCATCCCGGAGATGACCGCGATCAGCACGAGGCTGATCCGGGCGCTCGTGTCCTGCAGCAGTCGGGAGAGGGTGTAGGACGCGCCGACACGGGACTCGTACTCCTCCGTGTCGGCCTCCTGTGTTTCCGCCGCCATCACTCCTCCCCCTCGTAGGTCACACGCGGGTCGAGGTACGCGTAGGTCAGGTCGGTGATCAGCGTCCCGACCACGAACATGAACCCGAAGAACAGCGTCGTGCCCATGATGAGCGCGTAGTCCTGTGTGCGGACCGCCTGAATGATCAGCCGGCCCATCCCGTTGATGTTGAACACGGTTTCGGTCAGCACCGCCCCGCCCAGCGCGGAGGTGAGCTGGAGCCCCACGATGGTCACCACTGGGAGCTGTGCGTTCCGGAACGCGTGTTTCCGGGTAATCACCGACTCCTTGACGCCGAACGCACGGGCCAGGTCGATGTAGTCACGCCCCAACACTTCGAGCATCGACGACCGTTCGATGCGGGAGATCGCTGCCATCTGGAGCGTGCCGAGCGCGATTGTTGGCATGATCAGGCTCCGGCCCGTCTGGACGAGCACGTCCAGCCTGGAGGTGGCTCCCTCCACCTCCGATATCGGTGTTAGCGGCATCACCAACCCGTTCGAGGGGAGCACCTGCAGGTGGTAGCCGAAGACGATGATCAGCAGCAGCCCGATCCAGAAGTTGGGGGTGCTGACGCCGATCAGCGAGACGACGCGGGAGCCGTGGTCGACCGGCTGGTTCCGGCGACGGGCCGAGACGATCCCCAGCGGGATCGCGACGCTGATCGCGAAGGCGAAACTCGACGCGAGCAGCAGGAGCGTGACCGGCAGCCGCTCCATGATCTTGGTCGTGACGGGAACGCCGTAGTGGATGCTGCGTCCCAGATCCCCGCCCATCGCCGCCAGAATGTACTTGACGTACCGTACGTGCAGTGGCTGGTCGAATCCGTAACGCTCCTCGGCGGCGGCGATGAGCTCCTCGCTCGCGGTCGGCCCGAGCATCACCTCCACCGGCGACCCCGGCATCGCGTTGATCAGGAAGAACGTGATCGACGAGATGCCGATGAGCACCGGGATCGCCTGGAGCAGCCGTTTGATGGTGTATCGTAAGTGTGACATCTATGTCGTCGTGAGTGCGAAAACGTCGTCGGGGGGAGGGGTTACTGGTCCATCCAGACGTTCGAGCCTTCGGTGTCGCCGTTCGTGTTGTTCCTGTCGCCGTACAGGTACGGGTTGTACGTCGAGACGGGGTGGGGGTTCAGCCCCTGGACGTAGTCCTTGGCCCCCATCGAGACGGAGGTGTAGTACAGCGGGAGGTGGACCCTGTCCTCGACGAACAGGTTGATCGCCTCGATGTACATCTCGCGGCGTTGCTCGCGCTCGGGGGTGACGCGGGCCTCGGCCAGCAGTTCGTTGAACCGGTCGTTGTCGTAGTACTGCCCCTGGAACGCGCCGTCGATGTGGAGCAGTTCGTAGAGGAACCGGTCGGGCTCGGGGGCACGGGTCCAGCCGAGCAGGTAGATGTTGACCTGGCTGGCGTCGCCGGAGTCGAACCGGTCGAGCATCGTCGCGAAATCGAGGTACTGCACCTGCGCGTCGTACCCCGCTTCCTGGATGCCGTTAGCGATCGAGACCGCCACCTGTCGGCGCTTCTCGGTCGAGGAGACGATGATGTTACAGGTCCAATCGTCGGGAACGCCGGCGCTCTCGAACAGTTCCTGGGCGCGGTCGATGTCCTTCTCGGCCCAGCTGTTCTGCCACTCCTCGAGGGGCATGTCCCACGCTTCCGCGACGGAGGCGGGCACCGGGCTGTACATCCGGCCGCCACCTGGCTTGATGTACTGGTCGATCGCCTGGTCGAGGTCGACGCAGTGGTCGATGGCCAGCCGCACGTCACGCTTGGCACACTCGCCCTCGTTCTGGTTGAACGCCGCGAACTGGTAGCTCAGCGAGGGCCCCTCGATGACGCTCGCGTCGCTCATGTTCTGGATCGTGCTCCAGAACTGGGGCGGGATGCGGTTGATCACGTCCTGCTCGCCGGTCTGGAGCTGGGTCACTCGGTTTGTGGGTTCGTTGATCGGCGTGAAGGTCACCTCGTCGAGGTGGGGGCTGCCGTTACCCCAGTAGTCGTCCCAGCCCGCCATCGTGACGTGGTCGTTCTCCTCGAACTCCGTCACCTCGAACGGACCGGAACCGACGAACGTGTTGATACCGAACCCCTCGGGGTCCTCCTCGCGGACGCTCTTCGGCGCAACCGGGTGTGCGATGGCGTGGAGGATCGGGACGTACGGCTCGGTCAGTGTGAAGTGGGCGGTTTGGTCGTCCTCGACCTCGATGGTGTCGACGATGCTGAAGTTGGAGGCGTAGCTGGTCTGCTCCTCGACGGTCGCCTCGAACGTGTACTTCACGTCCTCGGCGGTCACCGGATCACCGTTGTGGAACGTCGCGTCCGCGTCGAGGTTGAGCGTGAACTCGTTGCCCTCGAGGGTCGGGATCTCCTCGGCCAGGATCGGGACGAGGTTGGTGTTCCGGTCGTAGCCGAGCACCGGCGAGTACACCAAGTTCTTCAGCATGATGGAGTAGTTCCCGCCGTTGTTGTTGACGGGGTCGAGCTCCACCGGGGAGGAAGTCTGTGCGAAGTTCAGCGATCCGCCCCGGGTCGGTGTCGACGTCGCCGCGTCCGTGTCGTCGTCCCCGGACGACCCGGAGTCGGTGTCAGTCTCCGTCGCCGTCCCGTCGCCGCTGCCGGTACAGCCGGCGAGTCCGATCAGGCCCGCGGACGCTGCGGCCTGTAGGAACTTCCGGCGGTTGTCTTGCCAATCATTCTCAGGCATGAGTGTACCCTACCCCTATGCTTATTTAAAGGTTTGTCATAGGGCGATCGCCCCACGAAATATACTTTCCGTGGTTTCGGCTGGAAGTTAAAACTCGTGGCGTCGAATATACCGTACCGACACGGGAACTACGGCGTCCGTAAAGGGACCGAATCGGTGGATCGGCTCTCGGACGCTCTTCGGCGCGCTTTCAGCCGCCGCGCTGGTCGGTGGGGTCTCGAGGGTCTGCCACCCTCCGTCAGGTACGAGAAACTATACGGCGTGGGTACGGAAGATGGAGTATGGGTCAGCGACTATACGAGAACGGGAAGCCGTCGGTGTCTGGTGTCGACGCCACGATCGTCGACGACATCTCGGCCGACGAGCCGTGGGCGCTCGTCGAGCGGTTCGCCGAACTCGAGCGCGTCTCGGGCACCGACGACGAGCGCTCGGCGGCAGCGTACGTGACGGACCGGCTCGATCAGTTCGGCGTCGACCACGAGGTGTTCAGACCGGAACTGTACCTGAGCACGCCCCACAGCGCGAGCGTCGACACCGGCGACGGCTGGACGGCAGCGTCGGCGAAGACGGTCTCGTTCTCCGCCGACGGCACCGCCGAGGGTGAGCTCGTCTACGTGGAGAACGACGACGAGATGGAGTCGATCGAAGCCATGCTCTCGGTCTCCCTCGCCGGCCTCACCGAGGACCTCTCGGGGAAAGTGGTGATGAGCGAGTCGATCATCCCGATCAGTGCGATCGGGGAACTCGCCGACCGGGGTGCCGAGGCGTTCGTCGGCATCCACCCCCACGATCGCGAGCCCCACGAGGGGATCGTCACGCCCGTCTGGGGTGGCGCACCCCCCTACGACGAGCGAGAGCGGATCCCGGACCTGCTCGTCGCGAACGTCTCCGCGAGTGACGGCCACGAACTCCGCGAGCGAGCCGCCGAGGGCACCGAAGTCACCGTCGCCGCGGAGACGACGACCGAGTGGCAGACGGCGCCGCTCGTGCTGGCGACGATCGAGGGCGAGGCCGCCCCCGAGAACGACGAGTTCGTGCTGGCACACGGCCACTACGACTCCTGGCACGTCGGCGTCACCGACAACGCGACCGGCGACGCCGCGCTGCTGGAGCTCGCTCGCGTGCTGGACGAGCACAGTGAGGCCCTCCGCCGGGACGTGTGGGTCGCGTGGTGGCCCGGGCACTCGACGGGGAGATACGCCGGCTCGACGTGGTTCACCGACGAGTTCGCGGTCGACCTCGCCGAGAACTGTGTCGCGCACGTGAACATCGACTCGCCGGGGGTCGCCGACGCGACCGAGTACGACGAGCGGGTGAAGTGGATGGCCGCGGTCCACGACGTGGCAGCCGAAACCATCGCCGACGTGAGCGGGAAAGCGACCGCCGAGTTCCGGCCGGCGCGTGCGGGCGACTACTCCTTCAACAACCTCGGGATCCCGGGCATGTCGCTCCAGTCGAGCATCCCCGAGTCCATCCGCGAACAGCGGGGGTACCACCCCGTCGGCGGCTCTGGCGGCCACGCCGACGCGTGGCACCTCACCACCGACACGATCAAAAAGGCCGATCCCGAGGTGCTGGAACGCGACACCGAGGTGTACACGCTCGCGACGGCCCGGCTGAGCCGCGCAGCGCGGCCCGCAGACCCGATCCGGACGATCGATCGCCTCGCCTCGATAGCCGCCGAGTACGACGCGGCCAGCACGTTCGACCTCGGGCCGGTGCTCGACGAACTCGACGCGCTGCGAGACGCGGCGACGGCGTTGCTTGCCGACGCCGAGGGGTACCCCCAGACAGCCGACAGGCTCGTCAAGGCGCTCACTCGGCTGAACTTCGTCACCGAGGGGCAGTTCGAGCAGGACCCCGCCGAGAGCCGGCCGCCGTTGCCTCGCCTCGCCCCCGTCGAGCGACTCCCCGAACTGGACGGCGACGACGCTCGCTTCCTCGAACTGCAGCTCCACCGGGCGCGAAACGGCGTCGTGGCGGAGCTCCGGCGGCTCCGGCGGACGCTGTAGGCGGCTACGTACTCGCTGCAGGGGTAGTTCTTTACCCGTACTCGGGAATAGTGGAGGTGATGCGGTTCGCAGCCAACATCCCGACGGCCGCCGGCGCCTCGGAGTACTCGACGCTGGCATTCTGTGACTCGATCTCCTGGGAGAAACAGCGCTCCTACGCGGAAACCGTGGAGGCCGCAGGCTTCGACGGGCTCGGCGTCCCCGACCACCTGCTCGCGGGCGACGACGCGACCACGGAGTGTTTCACGACGCTGACCGGCCTCGCCGTCGCGACCGACGAGGTGACGCTGTTCCCAAAAACCGTCAACAACGAGCTCCGCCACGGCCCCCTGCTGGCGAAGATGGCCGCCGACCTCGACAACGTCAGCGACGGCCGCCTCAAACTCGGAATGGGCGCGGGCTGGAAGGCCGACGAGGCGATCGCGTACGGCTACGACTGGCCGGACGCGCCCGATCGACTGCGCGCGATGGAGGAGACGATCGAGCTCACCAAACGCCTCTGGACCGAGGACGCGGTCGACTACGACGGCGACTACTACCAGCTCGACGGCGCCACCTGCCGGCCCCGCCCCCGGCAGGACCCGCGGCCGCCGATCATGGTCGGCGGGGGCGGCGAGGAGTTCACGCTCCGCATCGCCGCCAAACACGCCGACGAGTGGAACTACTGGGGGCCGACCGAGGTGATGGAACAGAAGCTCGACGTGTTGCGCGCTCACTGCGACACGTACGGTACCGCGTTCGACGACGTCGACGTGTCGTGGTTCGCGCGGTGTATCGTCCGGGAGAGCGAGGCCGAAGTCGAGGCGGTCCTCGACGAAGTCCCGCGGTTCCGCGACCCGGACCCCGACGACCCGATGGCCTCGTACAACAACCTGATCGGCACGCCCGAACAGCTCGTCGCGGAGCTCGAACCGTACGCCGAGCTCGGCGTCGACGAGGTCGTGCTGGAGTTCGTGGACTTCCCCGAGCCGACCGGCGTCGAGCTGTTCGCCGACGAAGTCGTCCCGGCGTTTCGCTAGCGAAGCTCGACTGTCGAGGAACGCCTCGACCGTGTTGGCCGTTTCCCTGACGGTGTGTGCGAGCTTCGAGACGCCGCGGACGGCTTTCGTCCGGGCGTAGTTGCACCGCCTATCGGTCGACCGCCTCCCAGATCGCCGCCGCCCAGAGCGCAGTCGCGTCGGCGCCGCGTGGGCCGACGAACTGGAGGCCGACCGGGAGCCCCGACTCCGTGCCGCAGGGCACCGAGACGGCGGGGTGGCCGGTGAGGTTGAACGGCCCCGTCGTCCGGACCGCCTCGTCCAGCGTGCTGTCCTCCAGATAGTTCTCGCCCTCCCAGGCGGGAGCGACCATCGGCGTCGTCGGCCCGGCGAGCACGTCGATCCCCGCAAGTGCGTCGTCGACGCCGGCGGTCACCAGCTCCCGGGCACGCTGGGCTCGCGCGTAGTACTCGAGGCCGTCGTCCGCGAGCAGGTGCTGGCCGTAGAGGAACACGTCCGCGGGGTAGTCGCCGAGCTCGTCGGATCGCTCCGCGAGCGCCTCGTCGACGGCCGCCGCGAACGCCGGGTCGGCGACCGAGCGCTGCCAGAAGTTGGTCCCGTTCCGCTCGACGTAGGCCGCGACTTCCGCCATCGCGATCGTCCACCACGCGGGGATGGCGTACTCGAAGTCCGGGATCGATACCTCGCGCACGGTCGCGCCGGCGGTCGCAAGGGCGTCGAGGGCGTCCCGAACCGTCTCGTCGACCGCCGGGTCACCTCCGAACAGCTCGTCGGGGACGCCGACGGTGAGCGTCGCTGCCGTGTCGGCGTCGACGCCCGCGACCGCGTCGGCGTAGTTCTCCGGAGTCGCCCCGGCGGTGGCGGCGTCCCGTGGGTCGGGACCGGCGATCGCTTCGAGCGTCCGGGCGGCATCCTCGACCGTGCCCGCGAGCACGCCGATCTCGTCGTTGAGCTTCGAGAACTGGACGAACCCTGTGAGCGGGACGAGTCCACGGCTGGGTTTCAGGCCGACGACGCCACAGAACGAGGCGGGGAACCGGACGGATTCGCCGGTGTCGCTCCCCAGCGCCACGTCCGCGAGGCCGTCCGCGACCGCGACGCCGCTGCCGGCCGAGGAGCCGCCGGGCTGGTGGTCAGCGTCGTGGGGGTTGCGCGCCAGCCGGAACCGCATCGTGGCGGCGTCGCCGCCGAGCGCGAACTCGTCCATGTTGGCCTTCCCGACGATCCGCCCGCCTGCGTCCAGTATCCGGTCGACGACCGTCGCGTCCTCCGCCGGGACGTGGTCCGCGAACAGGGGCGACCCACAGGTCATCGGGAGCCCGGCGACCGCGATGTTGTCCTTCACGGCGACCGTCAACCCTGCCAGTACGCCGTCGTCGCTTCGCTGCAGGTCGCATCTTGATAGAAACGCCCCGTTCGGATCCTCCCTCTCCTCGGGCTCCCAGTACTTTCGTTCGGGTGCCGTCAGGGCGTCGAGTTCGTCGAGACGAGCCACGAGGTCGTCCTGTGCGGCGATCGCTTCCGCCTGCCGGTCCGGGTCGAAGCGGTCCGGATCGAGACGCGCTCGCTCGGCGTACTGCGCGATGTCGTCGGCCGTAACGGACGAGCCGTTGTCCATGGGGGTTCCACGTAACCGGGCCGCCAAATAGCTTCGTAGGCGTCGTACCCGATCGTCACGCGGAGAGATGTGTCCGAAAACCAATCGCCCCGAGGGCGCAGCGACGGGCAGCCGCGACTCGATCGTCACAGAGACACGGCTGTCCGTCGCCGTGTCTCAGTCGTACAGAGGTACGGTTGACCGTCACCGTACCTCAGTCGTCGCAGAACCGCGGCTGTCCGACGCCGCGGTTCAGTCGTCACAGAGGCGCGACTGCCCGCCGTCGCGCCTCAGTCGTCGTCCGCCACGGCAGCGGGCTCCCCCAACAGGTCGCCGAGCTTCTCGAACTTCGGCTCGGGGTAGGTTTTCGGGCTCTGGGCGACGCCGTGGCGTGCCCACGCGGCCGCCTGTTCGAGTGCGATGCTCGCGGGGTCGAGGAACGGCACGCCGACGCGCTCCTCGATCTCGTCGTGTCGCTGGGCAAAGGAGAGGCTCATACAGCCAGGGAACAGCGCCTCGGCGCCGTCCTCCTCGACTGCGGCCTTTCCCTCGCTGACCATGCGCTCGACGAGGTCGTCGTCGCCGTGGTCGATCGACTCGACGGGGGCGTCGACGGAGCGCACGCTCACGCACCGATCCGCGAGATGGTGTTCGTGGGCCTGCTCGTGGCTCATCGGCGCCGTCGCCTCGAGGATGGTGAGCCAGGTGAACCGGTCGGCGACCATCGACGCAGTGTGGATCGTCGCCTCCGCGGGCCCGACGACCGGGATCGAGAGCAGTTCCCGCAGCGCGCGGATCCCCGGGTCGCCGAAGCAGCCGATCACCAGCGCGTCGAACTCCGACTGGACGCGGTGAGCAGTTTTCATCGAGCCGACTACACACCAGTACTCCTCGACGGCGCTCTCGATGCTCGTCGGGCCGGGCCCCTCGGCCTCGAGCACGGTCACGTCGACGTGGTCGGGCGTTAGCTCGTTCGCCACGCGCTCGCGGCGTTGCTTCTCGTCGTCCGGCAGGCCGACCCCGGGGACGAGGTAGCAGACGTCGACCATCAGACACCACCCCCCGTGGCGTCCGCAACGATCGAACGCGCCCGCTCGAGCTCGCCCACGACGGTGTTCTGCTCGCGGGTGAGCTGTATTCGGACGAACCCGACCTCGTCGCCGTCGACCACCTCGAACTTCCGGGCGACGGAGAACCGCGGGAACGGCTCGCGGCCGGTCGCGGGGTCCTGCTCGAACTGCCCGCGCTCGACCAGGTAGAGTCGGGTCAGTACGCGCGAGAGCGACGTGATCGCGTCGTTTGCCGTCTCGGCGTCGATCTCGCCCGCCTCGGCGGCCTCATGGAACGCCTCGATCTCCGCTTCCAGCGCGTCCAGTCGGTCGAGTGTCGGCGAGAAGTCGAAGCGATCGCCCGCAGCCGCGTCGTAGCGCTCGACGGCCTCGCGGAGCTTCGCGGCGCTCCGGGCGTGATCGAACGGCAACACGTCCGCGTTCAGCACGCGGGCGACCGAGACGACGTACAGCCGGATATCCCGCAGGAGTTCGTCCTCGCCGGCCTTCTCCAGCGTGTCGGTCGAGACGTGCCACGCGTCGGAGTTGCCGCCACAGCCGCCGACGGGGTGGTAGCCCCGTTCTTCGCGGATCTCGGCGGGGATGTTCGAGGAGAGCATGAAGAAGCCGGTGATGCCGAGATTGTCGAAGGAGTAGTCGCCCGCACGGTACGGGAACTGCTCCTCGTACGGCGCGCCGGTCACGTCGTCGATCGCGTCCCCGACCAGTTCGTGGGCCTCCGGCGTCCAGCAGGACATGTCGGTGTACTCGGTGGCGTCTTTCGCGCCCGGGCTGTCCATGTTCACCTGTGCGACGCAGTTCTCGGCGAGCTCCTGGGCGAACTCGTCGGCGTACCACGTCGAGCCGGCGTACCGGCCCGTGGAGTGGCCGGGCCACCAGGCGACCCGGAGGTTCCGGTCGAGTTCGTCGCTGTGCTCGTCGAACACGCGCGCGGCCTCCAGCAGGCCCGCGTCGCCGGTCGCGTTGTCGGTGATCCCGACGAACCACGAGTCGTAGTGGCCGTGCAGCAGCAGGAACTCGTCGTTCTCGGGGTCGGCTTCGCCCTCGATCTCGGCGACGACGACGGGGCACTCCATCCAGTCGGTGGTGAGGTCGGTCGACAGTTCGAGCTCGAGCCCCTCGTCGCTCTCGGCCCACTCCTTGAGCGTCTCGCCGTCGGGATCGGTGACGTTCGCGATCGGGACGTCGGGGATCTTCTCCCGTTCGTCGTAGCGGGGCGCGCCGCCCCAGATCGGCGTCGCGATCCCGTTGTGCGGCTCGCGGTCGTGTTCGTGGATGGCGATCACGCCGATCGCACCTTTCTCCGAGAGCGTGCTGACCGCCCGGATCGAGAGGCTGCCGGCCCGCGTGAGCGCGATCTTGCCCGTGAGGTCGCCCACGTCGTGGTACGGCTCCCGCGGGTCGTCGTCCTCGTCGAGCAGGTCGCCACCCGCGCTGCCGACGTACTCGACGGGGCCGGAGACGGTCGTCGACGCGGAGAACGAGACCGTCTTGACCGGACCGGGCTCGAACTCCCTGTCGACCGTTTCGATGGTCGCGTCGTGGGGCTGGCTGATGTACAGTTCGGGCTCGTGGCGCTTGTAGCTGATACCGTTGGCGTGGAGTCGGTCACAGATGTAGTCGGCGGCGGTGACCTCGTCGGCGCTACCGGAGACACGCTCGAGCGTCGAGAACTCCTCCAGCAGGTCCCACGGTTCGTCGATCGATACCTCGTCTGAGAGCCGCCGCTCGAACTGGTCGAGGGCGTCCCTGTTGGTAGTCGGCTGGCTCATGTGGCTCGCGTTCGCGCGGACGGCGGCGATCGGTATAAACGTTGGTAACGACCAACAAGGTCGGCCGTCGACGGCCACCTCCGGCGCTGTCGGTGGCGGGTCGGACAGTGTCGACGACCGAGGTGGGAGTGGGTAGCTGAGTTACCGATGCTGGCTGAGGGAGGTGAGCTAGCTACGGCACCGTAGGCAGCTAACTTAGCTGAGGTAGCTAAGGTAGCCAAGGTAGCTGGAGTACCTGAGTCTAGAGAGGGAACTGAACTGACTGAGTTAGCTAAGGTGACTAAGGTGACTCAATTGACTGAGGTAGCTAAGATAGATAAGGCACCGAAGGTAGCTAAGGCAGCTACGGTAGCTACGCCAGGTGCGGGAGGGACGGTAGGTGCGGTAGCGAAGGTAGCTGAGGCCGCTGCGGTGGCGACCGTACTGCGGTTCGATCGTCGGTGATCGATCAGTCACCCGTGTCGTCCCGAACACGGACGTCGGTGTTCGACAGCGCCTCCGTCGCCATGTCGGCGCGTTCGGCGGCCTCGATGTGCTGGTAGGCCTGACGGACCTGTTCCTCGCTGTTGTCGAGGTAGCGGGCGGCGGCCGCGTAGCCGAACTCCCGGACCATCACCTCGCCCATCCCGCGTCGGCCGCCGTGGGGAGCGAGATACTCGTGGCGGTCGTCGTCGACCGCGATCTCGGCGGCCTCGCAGAGCCGCTGCAGCACCCGGCGCGCGCCGTTGGGTTTCAGCGCCGGCGGCGCGTCGAGGCCGAACTCGCTGGCGACGAGGAGGTCGGGTTTCCCCTCGCGCTGGCGGTCGATCTCCGTCGCAGAGAGCCCCCGCTCCCGGAGACCCGTCGTCACGTGACGGGCCAGCGACGGGCGGTGGAGCGTCGTGAACACCGGCCAGTCCTCGGGGGCGTCGAGCAGTCGGCGGTAGCGCCGCAGCGGCCCGACGACCGGATCGGGGAGGGAGGCCTCGTCCCACTGCTGTTTCTTCCGGTAGACGGTGACGTTGTTGTCCGAAAGCGAGACGTCCGCCCAGCGGATCCCGTTCCGTCCCGGCCGGTCGTCGTCGGGCGCGTCGAGGAACTCGGCGGCGCGCAGCCCCGTGTAGCAGAGCACGTACGCGAGCGCGCGCTCGCGACAGCGCTTGTACGCGGTGAACCGTGCGTCAGCCTTCTCCCGGACGGCCTCGCTCTCGGGATCCCCTCGCTCGTCGGCGGGAACCTCGATCTCGCCGAAGGCGTCGAGGGTCGCCGACGCTCGCTCGTCGACGTACCGGGTGAGTCGGTCGCGCTGCTCGGGCGACCACGCCTGCTGGTCGCCGGGACGTCGGCCGGTGCTCTCGGGCAGCGGGTCCTCGGCGTCGGACTCCCGGGCGTAGTGGCGCGGAACGTACCCCTGTGCGTCGGCCCAGCCACACCAGGAGGCGACGTAGGCGTAGTACGTGAGCACGGTCGCGTTCGCGAACCCCGAGACGACGAGGTAGCGGGCGTAATCCCCGAACACGGTGGAGTCGAGATCGGCGAAGCGGACGTCTCGGCCCTCGCCCCCGGGGTTCGCGTCCCGAACGACGCCCTTCCAGGACTCGGGCGGCGAGGCGTTCGCCGGATCAGGGGTGTTCCCCCGACACCAGCGCAGGAAGCGGTTCAGCTCCCGCTCGGCGTCGCGGCGGTAGGCGCCGTCGCTCCCGCCCTCGCCTTTCCCCTTGTCGGTGAGAAACGTCCGGAACGTCCGTTCGATCGGCGTCGAGGCCTCGCGCCGGCTCATCGGGTCGACGGTTCTCGGTGGGAGTAGCAGGGGTCCATGGATCGATACTGGGGTTGGTTCGGGGGACGGGGGCGGGTAGTAAAGAACTTACGCACGCTTAGTGAGTTAAGCGTGCGTAAGCTGTCGCAGCGGCGGAGCGACCCTGGTTCGGACGATTGTCACGGTTCAGGACTCCTACTACGTATTTCTGGACCCTCCCGAATTTATAAATCACATACTGCAATATCGATCTTCGACGAGGGAGAAGTTGCGACTACAGCGGGTGTCGCTTTCTACAACCAACGATCTTCACTCGGTTAATCACAAAAGAGATATGCGAGCTACGGTCGTACACCGAACCCAACACCCGGCTCGGAGCGTGTGTCCCACCGCAGCCCGATGCGTGCCGGCCCCGGCCAGATTCAGTGGCTGGGTTCCCAGTGGACCGACTCAAGGACTATGAACCCCGATTCGTTCGACGACCCCCGCTCGGCCGCGATCGAGCAGCTCGAACAGTTCGGCCTCAGTGCGTACGCTGCGCGGACGTTCGTCGCCCTCGTGAGCCTGGGGACGGGCACGGCGAAAGACGTGAGCGGGGTGGCCGACGTCCCTCGAACCCGAGTGTACGACGCGATCGAGGAGCTCCAAGAGCTCGGGTTGGTCGACGTTCAGCAGTCCTCGCCCAAGGAGTTCTGGGCGATCTCGGCCGACACCACGACCCGGAAGTTCGAACAGGAGATGGGTCACCGGCTGTCGACCCTGACGACGGCGCTGGACGAGCTCGAACCTGTCCAACAGAGCGAGGAGCAGCGGGGCGTCTGGACCGTCGACGGCCAGGAAGCAGTCACCGAACGCGTGATCGAGTTCATCGACGAGGCGGACGACGAGATCGTCTACATGACGGTCGAGGGGCTGCTCACCGACGAGATCATCGGCGTGTTGCGTGATGCTGCGGAGCGCGGGGTGACGATCAGCCTCGGCGGCGTCTCCCCGGACGTCCAGGACCGGATCCGGGAAGAGATCCCCGATGCTGAACTGTTCGAATCGCTGTGGGTCTGGTCGGACACGCCCGCGGGCCGGCTCATGATGGTCGACGGCTCGCAGACGCTCGTGAGCGTACTCGTCAACGGCGCCGATGCAACCCCGACGGACCCGCGGTCGGAGACGGCGATCTGGGGCGCCGGGGAGACGAACAGTCTCGTGGTCGTACTGAAAGCGATCTTCACGTGGCGGCTGGGGAACGATAAACCGCCCAAGTGAGGACGAACGGTACAGTGATCGCCAGCGTTAGCGGGGCGCCCCCCGGGTCACATCTGGCCGCCTTCCTCGAAGGGCTGGACGACGACGAACCCCTCCCCGCCGGTGAACTGCATCTGCATCATCTCGCCGGATTTCTGCCCGATCTCGATCGTCTTGTTCGTCCCGATCGAGGGGGAGAGATTGGCGCTCCACGCGACGGTGGCGTCGGGGTCGGTCGTCACCGGCGGTTGGATCACCACGGGGTCGCCGTGGGTCGTGATCGCCACATCCCCCGGGCCGGTGAGGAACACGTTGGTGAGCCCGCCAGCCGCCGCCTGTGAGAGGCCGCCGACGGTGTTGATCTCGTAGTCGACGCCGTCCTCGAACGCCAGCACGTCCATCCCGTTGACCGAGATCGACTCGCCGTCGTCGAGCGAGAGGATCTGGACTTTCTTCCCCTGATCGGCGACGTACAGCGTGCCGCTCCCCTCGGCCTCCATGATGGGCGTCCCCTCGCCGCTGACGGCGTCCTTGACGAAGCCGGCGATACCGCCCTCGGCGGAGGATTTCCCGGTGAACGTCACCTCGCCGGTGTACGCGATCATCGAACCGGCTTTCACCATCGCGACCCCGTCGAACGGGATCTCCAGCAGCCGCTTGTTGACTTTTCGGAAGCCGCTACTGCTCGGATCCGGCGCGTTCGCGTCGACGAACTCGTCGAGTTCCATGAACGGCAAGGTGTTCGGCTTCGCCGTAGAAGTAACCTCCCCCGTGTTTCCACGGCTGCAACACGGCCGGCATTGCTAGCTCGCGACCCGTTCACCACCCCGATCGGGGGAGTGTTGCAGGGCGAGCAGCGGTGGGGAGACGTTAAACCGGATCGCGCCCACAGTCCGTACCGAGATGGCCGTTCGACCGACCACACGTCCGAGCCCGCGTGGGTGGCGATGAGCGACCCCGACGCGATGGCGGTCCCGCTCGCCGCCCATCCCGAGCCAGTGTGCCAGTACGAGGTTCGAGACGGCGTCCCGACGGTGACGGCGACCAACGACGCGTTCGACGCGGCGATCGGCGTCGCCGAGCGCGAGCCGATCGAGGCCGTGTTCGAGCGGTTCGACACCGTCGGGTCGCCGGGAGAGGCGTCCCCGGCGGCACAGCTCCGTGCCGGCGAGGCGGTCGAACTCGCGCTCGGATCGGACGGGGACGACCGGAGGTACGTGGCTCACGTGCTCGCGCCGGACGCGGACGGCGGGACGATCGTGTTCGCCGACCGCGACGGGGCGGAGCCGCCCGCTGACGACATCGAGGTGGAACGGGTCGCGAGCGCGATCGGGCACGATCTGCGGAACCCGCTCGACGTGGCGGGTGCCCACCTCGAGGCCGCACGCGAGACGGGGGAGAGCGAACATTTCGACGCCGTCGAAGACGCACACGAGCGGATGGAGCAGATCATCCAGGACGTGCTGACGCTCGCCCGGGGGGAGGCGGCGCTGAACCCCGAGCCGGCGGTTCCCGTCCGCGACACCGCCGAACGCGCGTGGCAGTCCGTCGAGACCGGGGCGTGGACGCTCCACCTCGACGAGTCGCTGCCGACGGTGACGGCCGACGCAGACCGGCTCCGGCGGCTGTTCGAGAACCTCTTTCGGAACTGCGTGGAACACGCCGCCGACGGCGGAACCGTTCGCGTGGACACGCTAGCGGACGGGAGCGGCGTGTCCGTCGCCGACGACGGCCCCGGCATCCCGGCCGACGAGCGGGCGGCCGTGTTCACGCCAGGGTACACCGTCGACGGCGACGGGACGGGGCTCGGCCTCGCGATCGTCGACCGGATCGCCGAGGCCCACGGCTGGACGGCCGCCGTCGCCGAGAGCGAGCAGGGCGGCACGCGAATCGAGATCCGGTTCGACACGGGGGCGTGACGATGGACGACCGACTCCGGCGGGCCCCGATCGGCGTGATCACGGTTCGGGACGGCACCGTCGCGGCGGCCAACGACGCGGCGCGGGAGTTGCTGCCCGGCGAGGACCCCGACGGGAAGCCGATCGAGGGCGCGTTCCCCCAGTCGGTCGCGGACTCGCTGCCGGCGGCGTTCGCGGGGGCGTCCGTGGCCGAGGCGTCGTTCGAGGAGTACTACCCGACGGTCGATCGCTGGCTGTCGGTGTCGGTCGTCCCGGACGACGGCGGCGCGACCGTCTACGTCGACGACGTGACCGAGCGCAAGCGCCACGAGCAGGCGCGGGACCGTCTCCGTGCCGAGCGCGAGCGAGTCGCCATGGTGGACCGCCTGATCGCCGACGTGCTCCGGGAGTTCGTGGACGCCGCCTCGCGGGCGGAGATCACCGAGACGATCCGGGAGCGGCTGGGCGCGTCCGACCGCTACCGATTCGCGTGGACCGCCGAGCACGCCGGCGACGGGCCCGTCGTCGAGGGCGTCGCCGGCGAGGAGGGCGAGACGTTCCCGGCGGTCCGCGCGGCGATCGAAGACGGCGACACGACGCCCGAGGCGCGGGCCGTCGACCGCGGACGCGTGCAGGTCGTCGAGTCGATGAGCGACGCCTCGTCGGTGCCCGAGCCCGTCCGAGTCGCCGGGTTCGCCGACGGGATCCAGTCGGTGCTGGCAGTGCCGCTCTCCTACGGGTCGAGCGTGTACGGCGTCGTGGGCGTCTATGCCGGGAGCGAGGACGCCTTCACCGACCACGAGCGGTCGAGCTTCGAGGCGCTCGGCGAGCTCGCGGGGCTGGCGATCAACGCGACGCGGAACCGCCGGCTACTGCTCTCGGACACGATCACCGAGGTGACGTTCGAGCTCGGAACGGCCTCCCCGCTCGCTGCCGTAAGCGACCGCTGTGGGGCGGAACTCACGCTCGACGGGACGGTCCCCGATGGCGACGACGGGCTCCACTGCTTCCTCACGGTTGCGGGGGCGGGCCCGGACGCGGTCGTCGACGCGGCGACGGCGACGCCGAACGTCGAAGCAGGTCGGGTCGTTCGGCAGGCCGGGGGGGAGCACGGGCGGATCGAACTCACGCTCGGCGGGGGGAGCCCGCTCGTCGAGGCCGTCTCCCAGGGGGCGACGATCCGGACGGCGACGTTCGAGGACGGGGCCGGCGAGGTGGTCGTCGAACTCTCCCCGGACGCCGACGTTCGGCGGCTGGCGGTCGCGCTCGGGGACGGCGAGCCGGCGACCGTGCGCTCCCGGCGCGACCGCACACGGTCCCCGACGACGGCGCGGGAGTTCCGGGACGAGCTGGGCGAGCGGCTGACCGAGCGACAGGCGACCGTGCTCCGGACGGCGTACCTCGCGGACTACTTCGAGTCGCCGCGGGGGAGCACCGCCGAGGAGGTCGCGGCGTCGCTCGGGATCACGGGGTCGACGCTGCTCCACCACCTGCGCGCGAGCCAGCGGAAGCTGCTCGACGCGTTCTACGACGAGTTCGACGACCGTGCGGAGTAGGCGTTCAGTGTCCGTCGCGGTCGACGCTCGCGAACTCCTCGAGGACCGTGTCGTCGTCGAGCAGCCGCCGCGCGCGTTCTTCGAGCCGATCCGCCCGTTCGCGGACCGCCTGGAACGCCTCGTGCTCGTCGCGCTGCTCGGGGGTCGTCTGTGCTTCTAACACCGTCCGGGTCGACTTCGCGCCGAAATACGCCCCGAGCGTCTCGTAGGCGAGGACCTGCCGCTGCTGGTCGACGACCGAGCGGACGTCCTCGCGGTCGACCGGCTTGCAGAGGTAGTCGTCGAAGGGCAGCTCCAGCACGTCGAACTCCGGGTCGATCGCGGTCACCATCACGACGCGGCCCTCGAACCCCCGGTCGTCGAGCGTCGCGAGCACCTCGTCGCCGGAGATATCCGGCATATGCCGGTCGAGCAGGAGGATATCCACCGGCCGCTCCTCGACGACCGAGAGCGCCTCCCGGCCGCCGTACGCCGTCTCCACGTCACACTCGCCGCGGAGCCGGAGCGCGTAGGCGTCGGCGACCTCCTTCTCGTCGTCGACGACGAGAACCCTCGGGGTGTCCGTCATGGTGGGAGCCGTTAGCCGTGAGTGACCCCCGGAGCACCATAACTGGTTTCGTTCGCCGCGTCGGCGCCGCCCGCGGAGTCTGCATAGTTAGCCATCGCCTGGACGGGTCGTCTGGATACTGGGCACGTCCGGCCAAGGGGGATCCGCGCCATCGCAGTCGTATGGCTGTGAGCCTCCAAGCGGATCACGAACGCGAAAGCGAGACCGAGTCGGCGCCGGCGGCTGCGGAGCTGCTCGACCTGCTCGGCGACGAGTACACCCGGCGAGTGTTCGAAGCGGTCTCGGAGTGCCCACGCGGTGGGCGGGCCGTCGCCGAGGCGGCGGACGTCTCCCGGGCGACGGCGTACCGGCGCCTCAACGAGCTCCGTGACGCCGGCCTGGTCACCAGCGAGTACCAGCTCGCCCCCGACGGCCACCACCGCGAGCAGTTCGTCGCGACCGCCCGCCACGTCTCGATCTCGCTGGACGACGGCGGTATCGAGGCGACGGTGTCGCTCGACAGGTAGTCGCGTTCTCACGTCTCGTTCGGGTCGTCGTCGCTCGCCGGCCCCCCCGGAGCGTCGTCGCCCGTGGGCAGTTCGGCTCCGTGGAACCGGACGACGACGACGGTCCCGTCGGCGTCGGCGCGCTCGAACGCGAGCTCGGCGCCGAGCTGGCTGACCGCCCAGTTGACGAACCAGAGGCCGACGCCGAGCCCGTGTTCGAGCTGGGTCTCGCCCGTCCCGGTCAGCAGCTCGCGTTCGCGGTCCGGGATCCCGGGGCCGTCGTCGGCGACACGGAGCTGTGGGGTGCCGTCGGCGGTCGTGTCGAGTTCGATCTCGACCCGTGCGGGGTCGTCCGCGTGGACGATCGCGTTCTCGACGAGTTCGCTCACGAGCCGGCGGACGACCGTCCCGTGGGAGCTGACCGGGAGGCTCCCGGGCGCCTCGACCGAAACGCTGCTCTCGGGGTGGTCCTCGCGGGCGCTCCGGGCGACCTCCCGGGCGACGTCGGCGAGATCGACCGTCGAGGGGGCGCCGACGCTGTCGGTCATCACCGCCTCGGCGTCGCGGGCTTTCCGGCTGAGCGACGCCAGTTCGGTGGCGCTCTCCCGGATCGCCGCCCGGTGGGTCTCGTTCTCGACGTGCTCGGCGTGAGCGAGGATCACGTCCAGCTTGTTCCGGACGTTGTGTCTGAGCACGCGGTTGAGGACGGAGAGGCGCTGCTCGCGGGTGCGCTGGTCGGTTACGTCCCGGAGCAACACCGCCCTGGCGACCGGTTCGCCCCCGTCGTCGGCCCCCTCGACGGCGGAGACGGTGAACTGGAACTGGCGGCGCCCCTTCGTCGTCCGGAGGGTGACGACGCCGGTTTCGCCGGGCGAGAGCGCCGCCTCGTCGATCCCGTCGGCGATCGACGCCACCGGCGAGCCGATCATCGCCCGCGTCGACCGATCGAACAGCGTCTCGGCGGCCGCGTTGGCGTCCAGCACGTGGCCGTCCCAGTCGACGACGATCACGGCCTCCTGGAGCGCCTCGACGACCCGCGACCGGGCGACGTAGTCGGCTTTGGGGAACCCCGTCAACACGGGGTAGCGCCGGATCGCGACCGCAAGCAGTACCCCCGAGAGCAGGAGGCCGGCGGTCACGCCGTCGACGATCGGGCCCCCGTCGCGCCACGTGCCGACGACGTACGGCGCGGAGACGGCGCCGAGCTGTGCCGCTAGCTGCCCTTTCGAGATGCGCCCGTGGTTCCAGCCGTACCTGAGGAACACGAACGCCGCGTACGTGTACACGGCGAACAGCAGCATCAGTTCGGTCCCCACGAGCGACGCGAGCGAGCGCATGACCTCCATCCGTGAGGGGTCGCCCTCGAACGCGACGGCGGCGCCGACCAGCGGGAGCGCCAGCAGGACGAACATCGCGATCCGGGGGCGCGTCAGCCCGGTGCCGCGCCCGGTGTAGCCGAGCACGTACACCAGCCAGATCCCGGGGACGAACACGACTGGCAGCATCTGTGCGATCGCGGCGACTCCCGCCCCGGCCGACCACACTGGAGAGAGCTCCGAGAGCATCGACAGGACCGCCCACAGCGACAGCCCCGCGGCCATCGCGGCGAATGGGGTCGCGTTCGGCGGCGATCGGTCCTCGGCGGCCCGCCACGCCACCCACGCCAACAGCGCGACGGCGACGGCGTCGGCGGCCAGCGAGGCCGCGAGCGAGAGGATCATGGGGACGTTCTCGTCGTGCGAAGCGTTCCGCGGCCCCGTAACGACACCGATAGTCGGTCGGCCTCAGCGTGACCGCTCACGGTCGGTGCTGTCGAACCGCGTCGCCGAGCCGCTCCCCGATTTCCGGGCCGACCGATCGAACGCGCCATACCCGTTCGTCCGGTGACCCCACAGTTAACTCCCGAGCACGCGTTGCAGACCCGGAAACAGGTCGAACGGCTGTTTCTCGCTCTGAGACGCTCCCCCCCGCTACTTTTCGTTCCCCCACCGAGTCGAACTCGCCCGTCGTGGCGAACGGCGGGCCCCGTGGTCAGACATCTCTCCCCACCCCCGCCGGCCCTCCAGCGTGCGGGTTCGGGGGGCCGGCCCGTTCCGCTCGGCCGTCCGAAAACGCTCTTGACACACCCCCACAGAACACCCACCATGCCCCCGACGATCGTTCTCGTCGCGATCGCGATCCTCCTCGTCATCGGAGTCGTCTACGGCTATCGTGCGCTCACCGCGCTCCTCGTCCTCCGGTCGCTCCCGCGGGGAGAGCCGGCGGGCTCGCCGACGCTCGTCGACGGGGAGACGGTCGCGCTCACCGGTGAGCTCGTGGTCGACCAGCCGGTCGAGACCGGCGACGCCGCCGTCGCGGACGCCGACCGGTCGGTCGGCGCGTACCTCTGGCGCGCACGGCTCCCGGACAACTCGAACAGCGACCTCACGATCGCGGAGTGGGGCTGGGAACGCCAGCACTGGCACACGTTCGCCTCCGGCGTCGAGTACGGGGCGTTCGGCGTCGCTGCCGACGGACAGACCGTGCGGGTCGACCCGTCGTGGCTCCGCGAAACGATGGACGGCGAACGGTTGGCGGAGCTGACCATCGGCGGCGTCACGAACACCCAACGGTTCTCGGTCAACCTCTGGAACAGCTGGTACACGTATCTCCGGAACCGGACGGAACACCGCTCGTTCCGGCAGTTCGCCGGCTACGTACAGCGGCACAACGACGGCATCGATCTGGACCGACGGCTGCTGGAAGCGCGGCCGCTCCTCGACGGGACGACCGTGAGCGTCAGCGGGGAGCTCCGGATCGAACAGGGCGAACCGGTGCTTCGCGGCACCGACGACACGCCGCTGCTGCTCACCGACGAGGGGTTCGACGGGTACCGGCGCTGGCTCCGACAGCAGGCCCAGCGGAAGGGAGCCGTCGCCGCGGTCGTGCTCGCGGTCGCGGGCAGCCTCTGGGTCGAGATCTACGCGCCGTTCGCCGTGCTGGTCGCCGGCTACCTCGCGTACGTCGCGTACAACGCCGTCGACGACGTCGGCGCCTTCCTTGAGTTCTTGAAGCGGTTTCGGAGCTGAACGCGCGACCTCCCAGCTCACGGGGGTTCCTGTGGCCCGGTTTCCGGTTCTGAAACCGTGCGGCCCGGCTTATTGAACTCCCCCCGAAACGATGCGGTAATGGCCGCGATCGAGACTGACGGACTGACGAAACGGTACGGCGAGCTCGTCGCACTCGACAGCCTCGACCTCACCGTTCGCGAGGGAGAGGTGTTCGGGTTCCTCGGGCCGAACGGCGCGGGGAAGTCGACGGCGATCAACCTCCTGTTGGGGTTCCTGACGCCGAGCGAGGGAGCCGGCACCGTCCTCGGACACGACATCGTGTCGGGGTCCCGTCACGCCCGCCGGCGTATCGGCCTGCTCCCGGAGGCGTACAGCCCGTACGACAGACTGACGGCGCGGGAGCATCTCGACTACGTGATCGCCGCGAAGGACGCCGACGACGACCCCGACGTGCTCCTCGACCGAACCGGCCTGGAACCGGAGGCACGCGACCGGCCGGCCGGCGAGTACTCGACGGGGATGCGCCAGCGGCTGGCGTTGGCGACCGCGCTGGTCGGAAACCCCGACCTGCTGATCCTCGACGAGCCGTCGTCGGGGCTCGATCCGGGTGGGGCGGTCGAGCTGCGACGGCTGGTCCGGGAGGAGGCCGACCGCGGCACGACCGTGTTCCTCTCCAGCCACGTGCTCCCCGAGGTCGAGGCGGTCTGTGACCGCGTCGGGATCCTGCGGGACGGCCGACTCACCGCGGTCGACACCGTCGACGGGCTCCGTGGAACGCTCCACACCGAGTCCACCGTGACCCTCTCGGTCGAGGACACAGCTCTCGACGTCGACGGGATCGACGGCGTCGCGTCGGTCGAAGTCGACGACACACAGCTCCGGGTGACGTGTACCGACCCGGCCGCGAAGGCGGCGGTGATCCGGCGCGCCGCCGACGCGACGACCGTTCGGGACGTACAGATCGACGACGCGTCGCTCGAGGAGCTGTTCACGACGGTTACGAGCGGCGACGCGGTCGACGGGAGCGGCGCGGAGGTGGACGCGTGACGGGGAGCGTGCTCCGGATCGCGCGGAACGATTTCGCGAACGTGCGCCGGTCGCGCCTCCTCTGGGGGGTCGTCGGCGCCTACGCGGCGTTCACGCTCCTGCTCGTCGCCTCGCAGGCCACGACGGCGATCACGAGTGCGACGGAGCTGCTCGTCGGCGTCACGGGCGTCACTGCCGTCGTGTTGCCCGTCGTCGCCGTCGTCGCCGGCTACCTCGCCGTCGCGGGCGAGCGCGAGGACGGGACGATCGTGTTCCGACTCGGGCTCCCCGACAGCCGGCTCGCCGTCGTCGCCGGGAAGCTCCTCTCCCGCGGCGCGACCGTCGTGCTCGGGCTCGGGGTCGCCTTCGCCGTCGCCCTCGCGCTGGCGATCGCCACGTTCGGATCGGTCGATGCTGGCGTTTTCGCTCGGTTCGTGCTCGTCTCGACGGTGTACGCGCTCACGAACGCGGCCGTCGCCGTCGGCCTCTCCGCGGCCGCCGGGTCGCGAGCACGGGCGATGACCCTCGCGGTCGGGTTCTACGTCTGTGCCGACGTGCTGTGGCTCGTCGGGAACGGGTACGTCGTCGACGCCGTCCGGGCGGTCGCGTCGGCCGCCGGCGTCACGCTGTCGGCGCGGGAGACGGCCATCGTCACGGCACTCACTCCCGTCGGCGCGTACCTGGAGGCGATGGAGCTGGCGTTCGCCACGGGGAGGCTCCCCCCCGACTCGGCCCCCTGGTTCGGGCTCGCAGTGCTCGTCGCGTGGGGCGTAACCGTTCCGGCGCTCGGGTACTGGCGGTTCCGGACCGCCGAGTTGCCCTGAGATGCCCCGGACACCTCCGTCGGCGGAGTATCGGCGGGCAGCATCGGAGACAACCGATTTAACGAACGAGGGGAACAGCTTCGAAACGATGGACGAGGAGGAGCTGGCGGCGATCGCCTCGCTGCTCGAGGACGAGTACGCCAGAGCCATCCTCCGCCACACCAGCGAGCAGCCCCTCTCCGCGAGCGACCTGATGGACCGCTGTGACGCGTCGAAGGCGACGACGTACCGACGCATCGACCGCCTGCGGGAGCACGAACTGATCGAGAGCTACCAGGAGTACGATCCCGCCGGCCACCACTACGAGGTGTACGCGGCGACGCTCGACGAACTCACCGTCGGCCTCGACGACGGCGAGTTCGCCGTGTCGGTCGACCGGACCGACGATCCCGCGGACCGCATGACGGACCTGTTCAACGAACTCAAATGACCCCGATCCAGCTATCACTCCTCGAGCGGACGGTCGGCGTCCTGTTCTTCGCGGGCGCCGTCGTCTCGATCGCCGTCGGCCTGTTCGTCGTCTCCCGGACGGCCCGGGCGTACAGGCGGACCGGCCGCCGGTCGCTCCTGTTGTTCAGCGTGGGCCTGCTCCTGTTGGTCTCGGTGTCGAAACTCGCCAACATCCTGCTCGCGTCGTCGCCGGACCCGCCGATCGCCGTCGGCCCGGCGACCGAACTGCTCCGCCTCGGCGGCGCCATCGTCGTCACCTACGCCATCTATGACCGCTAACACCGCGCCCGACGATCACGAGCAGCGGCTGGGGAGCGCCGGCGTCGTCCCCGTGCTCCTCGCCGGACCGCTCCAGAGCGTCACGTTCGAACGGGGCCCGTCGTCGACGATCGAACTCGCCGTCCTCGTCGCGCTCGCGGCCGTCGGGGCGCTCCTCACCTACCAGGCGTTCCGCGGCTACCGCCGCAACGACGACCGATCGATGGCGCTGTTCGGGATCGGCCTGTTCCTCCTCACGGTGGCCCATGCGGGCCTCAAACTCCTCTTGGAGCTCGTCGGCCCGCTCGTCGCGGCGGGCGATCCGGCCGTCGGACTCGGCGTCGCGGCGACGAGCCAACTGGTGGACATCCTCGGGCTCGCGGTCATCCTCTACGCGATCCGGCAGTGATCGACCCCTCACCTCGTGACGAGGAGCGCGGTTTTCAGAATCAGAACACTCCTGTAGGGTATACCCGTGCCGGCGACAACCGTTCGATCGCCTCCGCGTTCGGAGGCCCGCTGACGCGTTCCCCTCCTTCAGTTCGTCGGGGACGTCGAGGACGCCCCGTACGGGGAGACGGCGGACAGCCCCGTGTCCCGAACAGTGATCACCGTTTGCTCGGTATCGTCGGAAGTGGTTTCACGGTCGCACGCAACGGTCCGGGACGATGGTCCCCGCACTGTTCGGCGTTCCCGACCCCACGTTCGGCGCCGTGCTGGCGATCGCCTGGCTGCTCGTTCTCGCCGGGACTGTGTACCGGTACGTTCGCGGGAGCCAGTCGCGCGAGCAGTTCTACCTCGTCCTGTGGATGGGGGCGTGCTGGCTCGCGTACAGCCTGTTGCAGGTCTCCGGCGGCGTCACGGGGGCGGCCGAGGTCGGCCTCGTCGCGCTCGCGGTCGGGGTCCTGCTCGGCGGGTTCGGCGCCGGCG
The DNA here is from genome assembly GCF_002135045.1 of Halorubrum sp. SD683. Taxonomy (NCBI): domain Archaea; kingdom Methanobacteriati; phylum Methanobacteriota; class Halobacteria; order Halobacteriales; family Haloferacaceae; genus Halorubrum; species Halorubrum sp. SD683. The sequence continues at coordinate 277,595 of NZ_NEWJ01000001.1, read as the reverse complement.
CGCTGTGGTGGCGGTCACGGCCGGCGTGACTCGCGTTTCCGGTTCTGAAAACAGGGGCTCCTTATATACCGATCCGACGCCACGATCCCGGTATGGTCGTCATCACAGCCCTCCGCGACGCAGTGTCGCTGCTCAGACGCCACCCGATCCTGTTCGTCCCGACGGCGATGTTCGCCGTGTTACAGGCGCCACAGCTGTTCCTGAACACGCTCGGGCCGCTCGTCTCGGTCGCCGGGTCGCTGCTGTTCACCGCGGTGTTCGCCTTCGTGACGCCGGCGTTCTACGCCGGGACGATCGGGATGGCCGACGACGCCGCGTCGGGTGATCGAACGTCGCTCGGCCGGTTCTGGACTCACGCGAAGGAGCACTACGTCTCGATGCTCGGCGCGTACCTGCTGCTCCTCGGCGTCTCGCTCGTGTTCGGGTTCGTGTTCTTCTTCGGCGGGTTCTTCCTGATCGCCGCCGTCATCGGGATGCAGGCCGGGCTCAGCGTCACCGCCGCCCTGGGCGTGGTCGCGGCGATCGTCGTGCTGGCGTACCTGATCGGTCTGTTCGCCGTTCACTTCTACGGGCACGCGATCGTGATCGAGGACCACGGCGTGACCGACGGTCTCACTCGGAGCGTCGACGTCGTTCGCGACAACCTCACGTCGATGCTCGGGTACGGGATTCTCTCGACGGTGTTCGGCGGCGTGGTCGGCGCGATCTACGGCGGCCTGATCGTCCTCCTGTTCCCCACGCCGGAGACGCCGGGGCAGCCGATTCCGACGCCCGACCTGCTCCCGGCGGTGCTGGGATCGGTTGGCGTCGTCGTGACGATGACGCTGTTCACGACGGTGTTCCTCGCGTACTCGGTCACGTTCTACCGCGCGCTGATCGACGCCGACGGGACGGCGCCCGACACGGACGCGGCGGAGCCCAACGTCGACACGCGCCCCGGCGACGACGCGGAGCTCGCCGGGTGACTTAACACGACGGCGGTCACTCCTCTCACCCGAACGAGAACCGGCTTTCGACTACGACTGCGGCCCTCCGAGACAACTCATGCGATCAGACACGGCGGCGATCGAGGCACGGGATCTGACTAAACGGTTCGGCGACGACGTCGCCGTCGACGGGCTCGATCTCGCGGTCGAGCCCGGGACGGTGTACGGGTTCCTCGGCCCGAACGGTGCCGGGAAGTCGACGACGATGCGGATGCTCACGACGCTGACCCGGCCCACCGGCGGCGAGGCGTGGATCGACGGCCACCCCGTGTCGGACCGGGACGCGGTCCGGGACGCGGTCGGCTACCTGCCCGAGGAGCCGCCGGTGTTCGACGAGCTCACGGGGTACGAACAGCTCCGGTACTTCGCGCGGCTCCGCGGTCTCTCCGAGAGCGACGCCGACCGACGGATCGACCGCTGGCTGGAGCGGTTCGATCTCGCCGGCGACGCGAGCAAGCGGATCGACGACTACTCGAAGGGGATGCGCCAGAAGACGGGGGTGATCCAGGCGCTGCTACACCAGCCCGACGTGGTGTTCCTCGACGAGCCGACGAGCGGGCTGGACCCGCGTGCGGCGCGGACGGTGCTGGACGTGATCGGCGAACTGACCGACGAGGGACACACGGTGTTCCTCTCGACGCATATCCTCTCGGTCGTCGAGGAGCTCGCCGACGTCGTCGGCGTCCTCTACGAGGGTGACCTCGTGACGGAGGGGACGCCCGACGAGCTCACGGCGCGGATGGAAGCCGAGGAGGGGACGACGCTGGAGGACGTGTTCCTCTCGGTGACGGCCGACCGATCGCACGGAGTGGCCGGCAACGAATGACGACGAGTACGCGCCTCCGGCTGATCGCCCGCACCGAGATCCGGCGTCGCTGGCGGGTGATGCGGGAGAACGACGCCCAGCTGGTGGCGCTCGCGATCGCCGCGCTGTTCGTGGTCCCGATGGCGCTCGCGGGGGTCGGCGGGGCGTACTTCGCGGGCCGGATGGTGGCCAACGGCGAGGTCGACGCGCCGCTGGAGCTCGCCCGGCTCGGGTTCGTGTACGCGTGGATCGGCGTGACGGGGTTCGGCGCCTACCGGGCGTACGCCGTCTCGCTCGACCCCGACAACCTCGACGGGCTGCTCACGACCGTCTCACACCGCGATCTCGTCGGCGGGATCCTCCTGGCCGAGTTCGCGCTGTGGACCGTGTTCGCGCTCTCGGCCGCGGGCGCGGCCGCGGTCACGTTCGGAATCGGCGCGGGGTCGGTGCTCTCGATCGTGACCCTGTTGCTCGCCGAGACGCTCACGCTCGCGACCGGCCTCGTCGCCGGGTTCGTGCTCGCGCTCGGGATCCGGAACACGGGCGTCCGGTCGGTGCTGCTGACGCGGCTCCGGACGGTGTTCGTCGGCGTGCTCGCGATCGGGTACTTCTGGGTGATCGTCACGAGCTCGTTCGCCTCGGTGTTCGACCCCCTGTACAGCCTCCTCGCCGGGACGCCGGTCGCGTGGATCGGCGATCTCGCCGCCGTGGCGCTGGGCGTCAGTGCCTCGCCGGGACGGGCCGCGGGCGCCGTGCTCGTCGCCATCGCCTTCCTCGGCGTGACGCTGCCGGCGACGAGTCGGCTCGCCGAGTGGCTCTGGTACGCCGACGGCGTCCACGTCTCCCACGACGTCGAGGACGCCGGCGAGCCGTCCCGGCTGTCGGGACTGCTAACGGCGCCCGTCCTCGGCGTCGTGTCGAGCGACTGGGCACGGGCCCGGCGCTCCCCGCTCTCGCTGTCGTTCGCGCTCTACCCGCTGTTCGTGCTGTTCGATCCGGTCCTCACTGTCGTCCAGACGGAGAGCGTCGGCCGCGGGCTCCCCGTCGTGATCCTGTTCTGCGGGACGTGGATCACGGGGTCGCTGTTCGCGCTGAACGTGCTGGGCCACGAGGGGGCGGCGCTCCCCGCGACGCTGCTCTCGCCGAACCCCCACCGGTCGCTCGTCGCCGGGCACGTCCTCGCCGGCGCGCTGCTGCTGACGCCGGCCACGGTCGTGGCCACGGCGGTGACGGGAGTGCTCAGCCCGCGGCCGCTGGGGGTCGTCGCCAGCCTCACGGCCGCCGCACTGCTGTTGACGGTCGGCGCCGGCGCCATCGCGTCGGGGATCGGCGTCGCCTTCCCGCGGTTCGAGGCGGTCAAGGTCACCCAGAAGACGAAGGCAGTCGTGCCGAGCGTGCTCGGGATCGTCGTCTACTCGGTCGTCGTGATCGGCGTCGCCGCGCCGGCCCTGGTCGGCCACTCCGCGCTGTTCGGCCACGCGGTCACGTCACTGCTCGGCGCCAGTCGGCTCGGCGTCGCGGTCGGCGGAACCGTCGTCTCGGGCGTGCTCGCGCTCTGTGTCGGCGCCGTCTCGGTGTACTACGCTCTCGACAGTGTCGACGACTACCGGATCGCCTAGGTTCGGCCGGACGCAGGAACGTCGCGCTGGGGCGGGCGCGTGCAGCCCTGTTCGTGCCGGCGACGCGGTCGCGTCTCACTCCTCGGAAGCCGCCGCGAACTCCGCCGGGAGGTCCGACCGGAGCTCCCGGTACGTCCGGGCGAAGATCGCGGTGACGACGACGCCGACGATCGCGGCGAACGCCATCGCGAACGGCGTCGTGAGGAGGTGGAACGTCGTCCACGACGCCTCGACCGGCGGTGCGGCCACCGAGCTGACGCTCGACCGGACGGCGATCAGCAGAACGGCGAGGGCGGCGACGCGGACGCGACTCCCGCGGACGGTGTCCCAGCTCCCGCGGAACGCGCCGAGGACGCCGCGGTGCCGGACGCTGATCTCGTGAAGCAGGAAGAGGAAATGCACGGCTACGGTGACGAGCAGCGCGATCGCGAGGAGGATCCCGACGCCAGCGAGGAGCAGCATCGCGGGGCCCGCGACCGCGTCCGGGAGCAGGTCGAGCCTGCCCACCCCCAGCACCGCGACGACCAGGGCCAGACCGATCCCGAACGTGACGACGAACACCAGCGCGGCGTAGAGGAAGTTCGCGACCACACCCGAGACCGTCGCCCGGCCGATACGGTCGAAGAGGTAGCGGTCGGGGATCCCGTCGGTCTCCCCCCCGACGAACGTCCGGATCGCGACGATCGAGATCGGCGTCGTGACCACGGACGTGAACCCGCCGGCGAGCAGCGAGGCGACGGCGGCAGTGAACTGCGGGAGGTCGCCGCCCGCAGCGATATCGCCGCCGGCAGCGACGCCCGTTCCCACGTCGACCGGCACGTACGTCGTCCCGACGCCGACGACCAGCACCACGCCGAGCGACTCCGCGAGGAAGAACAGAATCGCGAAGACGGCACCGTTCCGCGAGAGCGCGAGCGAGACGCCGTCGGAGACGACACGCTGAATCTGAAACGCCATCGGTGGCCCGTTGCGGTGCCGGCGAGTTAATACCGCCCCCCGGTTTCCGCCAGTGAAAGGAGCGGGCGCCTTTATCAGGGCCGACGGGGTGGGAGTTTCTCGGGGTGAAAACACCGGCCGTTTATACGGGATTGGCCCCCCTTTGCCCGTACTGTGAGTGAGGATCCCAGCGTCGAGACACTGCTGTCCGCTCTCGACGACGAGTACGCCCGGACGATCCTCATGGAGACGGACCAACGACCGATGTCAGCAAAAAACCTCGCGGAGGCGTGTGATGCATCGCTTCCCACGATCTACCGGCGTATCGACCGCCTCTCCGAGCTCGGGCTCGTCACGGAGCGGCCGGAGTTCAGCGACGAGGGACGCCACTACAGCGTCTACGAGGCGACGCTCGACCGGGTCGTGATCGATCTCGACGACGGGGACCTGAGCGTCACGATGACCGCCGAACAGACGGACGCAGCGGACCGATTCACCGAGATGTGGGAGGATATCTGACGATGCCGACGACCAGTTCAGTGCTGTACCTCGCCCTGCTGGCCGCGACGTTGCTCGCCGCGACGCTCGGGCTGATCATCGTGTTCCAGGCGTACCGCGGCTACCGCCGGAACGACAGCCGGCGGATGCTGTATCTCGCGGCCGGCCTCGCGCTGATCACGGTCGCGCCGTTTTTCCTCTCGATCGTGTTCACCGTCGTGGCCCCGGCGCTCGACTCGGGCGACCTGCTCCTGTCGTTCGTGCTCCCGCTGGCGAGCCGCGTCCTGGAGATCTCCGGCCTCCTGCTGATCCTCTACTCGCTGTACCGGTCGTGACCGTGCTTCCCGGCACGATCGAACCGACCCCCCGCCTGCTGCCGGTACTGTTTCAAACTAGGTAGCAAGGCGGATTCCCCGCCCCACCGTGGGCGGGGAGGAAGCCGACGCCCGCTGCCACAACCCACCAACTACTAACTACCTTTACTATCTATTGAAACTCGTGGTGGACGACTATCTGAGGCGCACCGCAATCATCCGCCCCATCCTCACCCACGAGCAGAAGCAACTGCTCGATGCCACCATCAGCGAGTGGCAAACTGCCTGCAACATCAGCAGCCAGATCGGATGGGAAGACGGTGAAACGCGGAAAACGTACCTCCAAGACCTCGCCTACGACGCAGTACTGGAGGAGACGCGTCTCGGGAGTCAGCACGCAATCCTCGCCACCCACCAAGCCGCAGCCGCACTCTCCGGCGTCGAAGAAATCAAAGAACTGGACGAGGAGTACAAGACCTCACGTCCGGAGTTCACCGCCGAGACAGTGAAATACGACACCCGGACGATGACACTATTCGACGACGGAACAGTCTCACTCGCAACGGTTGACGACCGGATTCGGTGCGATCTGGCGTTGCCGGACGACGAAGATGGCTACCAACACCAGTACCTCAACAACGAGGACTGGGAACTCACCGAATCCACACTTTCTCGGCGTGACGGCGACTACTACCTGCATCTCGGCTTTCGCAAACCGAAACCCGAGAAACAGGTCGAACAACAGGGCGACGACGAGGACAGGACAGTTCTCGGCGTCGACCTCGGCATCGTCAACATCGCCACCACCAGTACGGCCTACTTCGCGTCCGGCAGGGAACTTCGACACCGCCATCGGGAGTTCGAGCGAATACGTGGCAACCTTCAGCAGACTGGGACACAATCTGCACATCGGACGATTCAGCAGATGAGCGGCAGGGAATCGCGGTATGTTCGAGATGTCCTCCACCGCGTGGCCAACGACATCATCGAGGAAGCACTCATTCACGACTGCGAGTACATCGCCGTCGAGAACCTGAAACACATCAGGGAACGTGCGCCGCCGGTGAAAGAGTTCCACCAGTGGGCGCACCGCCAACTCGTTGGCCTCGTGGAGTACAAGGCTGACGCGGAAGGCATCTGTGTGGAGTACGTCGAACCGGAGAACACGAGCCGGCGGTGTCCCGAGTGTGGACACACGAGCGAGGGGAATCGCGTCAGGCAGGCGGAGTTCGCATGCGAGAAGTGTGGTGCGACAGCGAATGCGGACTATGTTGGAGCGAAAAACGTTGGATGGCGGTACGTCCGTCGCGGCCTACAGTCGTCGCGGCGGACGGGCGACAGTCAACTCGCCCTGAAGTCAGGAACCGTGACGCCGAAGCGGGGATTCGTCCCGTCCGACTAACCACAGTCGGGAGAGGCCGAGTTCACTGACAAGCCCCGCGCCACCGTGCGCGGGGCAGTTGACACCATCCTTCCGAACCGGTGGGACGATGCCCCGCTCGCTCCCCTCGATCCGGACCGTCGCGGTCCTCCTGCTGCTCGTCGTCGGCGTGGTGCTCAGCTTCGCCTTCCACGCGACCGCCGGCGGCGCGAGCGTCACCTACACGGCGACAGCCGTCGAGCCGGGCGAGAACCCCGACCTCGTCGCTCGCGCCGCGGGGAACGTGACCGACCTCGACGAACGGCTCGCGGACACGCCGGAACGACACCGACAGCCGATCCGGGAGGCTGCGGCGACGGGGTCGTACAACGGCAGTCTCGACCCGGAGCTCGACATCGTGGTCGACGACATCGAGTCGCCGTACGTCCGGTACGACGGACGCTACTACTCGTGGGCGATATCGACGGCGGCCGAGACGACGAACGCGACGATCCGGATGGAACCGACCGATCCCGAGACGGTGTTCGACGCCGTCGCGCGTCCGGTCGCCGACGCGCCGCCGGAGGTCAGGACCGCGATCGCGGAGGGATCGGCGACCGGGTTCACGGTCGCCGCCGGCCTGTACGAGCAGGACGGGACGTACTACGCCGTCGCGGCCGAGAACGAGGGCGCGGTCCTCGCCCAGTTCGCGACACTCATCGCCGGGTTCGCGCTCACGCCGGTGGGACGGGGGTACACCGCTGTCGCACTCGGACTGCTCGCGTTCCGCCACCGCGATCCGAACCGTGATCGGCCGCTAACCCCCCGCCGCGCGGCTGCGAGCGCCGCGCTCGCCGTCCCGATCGCGCTCGCCGGCGCCGCCCTGTTCGAGAGCGGCGCGGCCAGTTGGTTCCTGACCGGCCCCGCGAGCGCGTTCGTCGTCGCCGCCGGGGTCGTCGCGGGCGTGTTCGCGGCCCGGGGGCAGTGGCTCCGGCTCCTCGGCGTCTCGGTCGGCACCGCGCTGCTCGCGGGGACGGCGTTCGCCGCCGCGCTCGGCGTCCTCGGCGTGGTGTTCGGCACGCTCGCCGTCCTGTTCGGGTTCGTCACCGGTGTCGTCCCGTTCGGGTACGGCTACTGGTTCGCCCGGCCGCTACCCGAGGACTGAGTTCCGTCACGGTGGCCGACGAACGGCCGCAGCGGGACCGTCGACCACCGGTTTCTTGTCGGTTTGGCCGTATCGTCGAGTCGCGATGGTCCCCACTGGAGCCTCCGAAACCCCGAGGCGGCGCTTCCTCGGTGGGTTGGGTGTCTGTATCGCCTCGCTGCTCGCCGGCTGTAGCGGCTCCGAAACAGGCGAGGGAACCGAACCGGACGACGGCACGCTCGTGACGGAGTACACGGTCGAGACGACCCGCTCATCGGGCGACGAGCCGCCGATCGTCGCGCCCCGAGAGCACGCTGGTAACGACGACACGTCGGCGACGGCAGAGCCACTCACCACCCACACAGTCGGGAGCGAGCAGGACGCCGAGGAGCTCCGGTTCGCCGAGGACGCGACGAACGTCGCGGCCGTCCGCCGACTCGTCGCGGAGACGGCGTACGCAAGCGAGTCGGTGTTGCTATTCCAGGCGTCGATCGGCGAGTGCTACCGGCGGGAGTTGAACGCCGTCCGGCGGGACGCCGACGGCGATCCGGACGTCGACTTCTGCCGGGTGGTTCGCGACGCCGACGTCGACTGCGAGCGCCGCGCCCGCGAGTACGCCGCCAGCGCCGTCCGGCTGCCGTTCCCCGGCGACGAGTACGGTGGCCTCACCGTCGGCAGCGGCGGGAGCTGTGACCCGGTTCCCGAACGCGACCGGAACGGGGGTGGGTCGGCGTGAGCCGCCGAACCAGACGGTCGACGCTCGCGGCTGTCGGCGCCGCAGTCGCCGGCGGGCTCGCAGGCTGTAGCGCCCTGCGGTCGTCGGGCGAGCCGGCCGTCGAGTACGACGAGTCGGCGCTGGGCGCGCTCCCCGGCGACCTCCCCGAGATCCCGCCCACGCTGCCCGTACAGCCGACCGACGCACACGTCACGGCCGCCCGCGACCGGATCCGCTCGCTGCTTGAGGGCGTCGACCCCTCACGGATCCCGAACGAGGTGGTCCGGCGCAGGCTCGCCGCCGAGGCCGAGTCCGCACGGGCTGCGCTGGGCGAGGACGACGACGGGTCACGCGCCGACGCGCTCACCGGCCTCACACACCCGCGCTCGGAGGCGATGTTCGCCGGCGCCGGGTTCGCCGCGTTCGAGGGGGAGCTCACCCCGGCGGACGTCGAAACGCGCCGCGAAAACCACCACCGCGCCGCCGCGTCGTTCCTCGACGACCACTCGCCCGTCGGTCCGCCCGACGACCCCGTGGGTGCGCTCGCCCAACACCTCCGGATCACCGAGTGGGGCCAGACCGGCGCTCGACTCACCGAACCCCAACAGCGCCGCGAGTACAGGAACACCGTCCTGCACGCCGCCGAACTCGCGCAGGGCGCCGAGTGGGGGCGTGCGTACGCCGCGGACGCGCGTCGCCTTTACGACCACTACACGTCGACGCTCGACGATCCACGCGACTACGAGGACCGGTTCGCGGACGTCGCCGCGACGCTCGTCGACGACGTGGCGGAGCACACGACCCCGCCCGACTGGGGGGCGCTGGGCAGCGATCTGGACCGCGACGTGACGAACACCGCCGGCGAGGATCTCCTCCAGGAACTCGCGCGGCGGCGGTTGACGGACGCGGAGCAGGCCGTCGAGCGACACGACGACGGCTACGACGCCGGCGCCGTCGTCTTCGCGATGCGCACGCTCGCCGCGGACCGTGCGTACGAGGCCGCGCGGACGGCCATCGAGGACGGCGAGTACGGCGTGCCCGAGTCGGTCGAGCCCATCGCCGCCGAGCGCGCTGCCGCCGTCGACGGGCTCCGAACGCTCCTCGACAGCTCGCCAGCGATGCTCGCACGACTGCTCGCGCTCCTCGTCGCGAACCCGATCCGGAACGCCGACCGACGCGTCCGCGAGGACGACGTCTACGACGTCGGTCGCTCCCTGTACGCGCGGTACGCCGTCGCGAACCGGTTCGCGGCCGCCGCGCCGGCCGTCGTTCGACGCGTCGGGGACGCGGTCACCGGGTGACTCCGGCGCTCGTCAGACACCCTCTAGCGCCTCGACGGTCCGTTCGGTGACGGCCGGCGCCGCTCGGCCGACCGCCGTCGCAATGACGTAGTCGGTGACGTCCAAGTCGAGTTGCGAGGGGCTGATCTCCCCCTCGTGCTGGGAGATCGCCCAGTCGGCGTTCGCGACGCGCCAGGCGACCCCAGTGATGGCCGTCCGCGTCAGCTCCGGCGTCGAACTCTCCGCGAGCGCCGCCTCCAGCGCGTCGGAGGCGGTCCCCCGGATCTCCCGGACTGCCTCGGCGCTCTCCGGGTCGGGCACGTCGCCGGCGTCGACGCGTTCCTGCAGGCGCTCCAGCGCGCGGAACCGCGTGCGCTGGCGGTTCGCGTCGACGACGGCGCTGGCCGGCCCCGCCGCGTCCGACAGCCGCGTGATCCCGTAGGCCGCGTCCCGACGGAGATCGGCGATAGCGCGCTCGGGGATCCCCCACTCCTCGGCGGTCGGCTCCGGCGGGAGCGCGGACGTGCGCGACCGGATATCCGCGAGCAGCGTCTCGGCAGCCTCGGTGAGCGTCGCCTCGACGCTCCCGGGGTTCGCCGGGAGCGAGTCAGTGAACTGCGCGTCGAGGTGACGAGCGTCGTCGAGATGCGCCCGGACGGATTCGGTCGTCTCACCCCACTCGGCGACGGAGAGGAGGTGACTCCCGTCGCCCCGGACCTCCTCGCTCTCGGCGGCTCGATCCAGCATGGCTTCGATCCGACTGTGGACCAGCGCCGCTCGAACGGGGTCGGTCCCGACGTACTCGTGGGCGTCGCGAGCGGACTGGGCCGCCGCGACCAGCTCCTCGTACTCCTGTTCGAGAGGGTCGGCCGATAGATCCCGGTCGGCGACCGCCCAGCCGGCGGCGGCGTACCGCGCCTCGGACCGGGCCCGTCGGAGCGACGTGAGCGCCGCGAACGCAGTCGGCGCGTCGCGTGCGTCGTCGAGCCCGTTCGTGGCGGCCGTCGCCGCGTCGAGGAGGTGCCGGCGAACGTGACCGTTCGGGATCTCCTCGGGGCCGAGCGGCGTCGGGAGCTCCGCCAGGAGCGAGGTGACTCTGTTCCGGGCAGCGTCGAAGTACGCCGGGGCGATATCGACGGGCACCGACTCGGGGATCACCGGCTCCGGATCGTCGCCGGGGTCGATCTCCCGGAGGTCGTACGCGCTGATCGTCGGGTCGGGGCTCCCGAACTCGGAGAGGCCGGTACAGCCGGCGAGCGCAGTCGCGCCGACCACCGCCAGGAGCCCGCGACGGGTCGTCCGACGCCGGCCCGTCGTGGCGTCGCGCTCCCCCGCCATCACTGCTCACCCCCGGAACCGCTCGTGGGCGTCCCGGTTCCGGTAGCGGTGGCGGTCGGCTGATCGTCGCCCGCCGCGGCGTGATCGGGCTGCGGGTCGCAGACGCCGGTGCCGATCGAGGAGGAGTAGCTGTGCACGTCGTCGGCGTCGAGCGCGTCGGGGATCCGGACGAACCGAGCCTCGATCACCCACTCGTCGACCGCGCAGTGCTCCGTGTACGGGCGGCTCCGGCGGGCGTAATCCGTCGAGATTTCTGTCGCCGACCAGCCGATCCGGCAGAGGGCGAGTTCGAAACACGCCCGCACCTCCCCCAGGTCGACGAACACCGTCTCGGCGTCGAAATCCGTCGCCGCGAGGAACGACGCCACGCGGTCACCGTCGACGGTGTCGGCGACGCTGATCCGGTCGGCACGGGCGTCGCCGTCGACGACGATGGAGTCGCGCCAGCGCTCGAACTGGGCTTGTGTCGGTCGGTCGTCGCCGTCCGACTCAGCGAGCCAGATCGGCGGCCGATCGGCATCCACACGGACGAGTAGCGTCGCAGGGTCGGTCGTCGACCCGGACGTCGGGCCGTCGGCGTCGCCGTCGCGTGGGGCTGTCCGCGTCGATCCGCCGGAGCCGCCGCGACCACTGCAGCCGGCGAGTGCGGCGGTGAGCCCTGCGGCTCCGGCGAGGAGGGTGCGCCGTGTCAGGGGGGCCATTGTCACTGGGTGTTCGGACGACCGCGCGTAAATAATCCGTGTGAACGGGACGAGTGGGTCGCGGACGGTGAAACAGCCATCCAACCCATCGTAACTCCCAAATATCCGTCACCCGAACGACCATTCGTCAGCGGTTTCCCGCTGACTGGGTACGCGACCCACCCCCGGAAAGCCGCTGCGTGTGGATCGAGCTCCCTCTCACCGTGGCAGCGGTTTTCCCTCCCCTCCTTCATCCTACACAGTCGAGAGCGGCGCGACACCCATCCATGAGTGCTCACCCCTGAAGAGGTGGGCTTCCGCTCGCTACGTGTCACTCCGTGGGGTACTCCCCGGCGAGATGGTCGGCGAGATCGCCGAACCGGACGAGATCCGCCACCACTTCGATATCGTCGTCGAGCGGTCGGTCGCCGTCCCACGACCGCACGGCGGCGCTGAGGAGGTCGCACGCGGCCCCCGTCCCGGCGCCGTGAGCCAGCGAGTCGTCGACGAACGCGCTGGCCCGGTTGCCCGCGAGGAGTTCGACCGCGACGACCGACGCCGCGTCCTCGACGGCCGTCGTCGCGTGGTGGGCGCTCCCCGCGCTCATGCTGACGTGGTCCTCCTGCCCGCCGCTGACGGGCGTGTTGTCGGTCGCCGGCGACCCCATCGACCGGAGCTCGTTCACCAGCGCGGCCGCGGTGTACTGCGCGATCATGAACCCGGACTCCTGTCCGGGATCGTTCGCCAGATACGGCGTCAGGTGGTCCTCCTGCAGGTTCGGGTCGAGCATCCGGTTCGTCCGGCGCTCCGAGATGGCCGCGAGTTCGGTCAGCGCGTTCACGGCGTAGTCGAGCCGCAACGCCAGCGGCTCGCCGTGGAAGTTGCCGCCCGACAGGATCGCCGCCGACTCCCCGCCGCTGGACCGGCTGTCGACCCGGTCGGCGTCGAACACGAGTGGGTTGTCGGTCGCGCTGTTCAGCTCCGTCTCCACGGCGGACCGGAGGTGGTCGACCGCGTCGCGGACGGCGCCGTGGACCTGCGGGATACACCGGACGGCGTAGGCGTCCTGCACGCGGTCACAGTTGCGGTGGGACTCGACGATCTCGGAGTCGGCCGTGAGCCGTTTGATCCGCTTCGCCGTCTCCCGCTGCCCGTCGTGGGGGCGGACGTCCTGGATCGCGGCGTCACAGCTCGCGGTCGTCCCCATCGTCACCTCGGTGGTCAGCGCCCCGGCCACGTCGGCCGCCTCGAGGACGCGTTCGCCGTCGACGACGACCAGCGCCGCGAGGCCGGCCGTCAGCTGCGTGCCGTTGATCAGCGCCAGCCCCTCCTTGGGTTCGAGTTCGAGCGGCCTCAGCCCCACGCGCTCCAGCGCCGTCGCGCCGTCGACGTGGCCGTCGTCGCCGAGCACGCTGCCTTCCCCGAGCAGGACGAGCGACATATGCGCGAGCGGGGCGAGGTCGCCGCTCGCGCCGAGGCTCCCCCGCGAACGGACGGCGGGGTGGACCCCCTCGTTCAACATCGTCACCAGGTGGTCGACGACGACCTCCCGGACGCCCGAGTACCCCTTGACGAGCGAGTTCACGCGCGCCACCATCATCGCGCGGACCTCCTCGGGCGAGAGATACCGTCCCGCGCCGGAGGCGTGGCTGCGGAGGAGGTTCGTCTGGAGGGAGCGGATCTCCTCGTCCGGGATGCGCTCGTTGACGAGCGAGCCGAATCCCGTGTTCAGCCCGTACACCGCCTCGTCGGTCGCCATCACGTCCTCGACGCGGGCACGCGACTCGCGGAGGCGCTCGCGGGCCGACTCGGCGACGGCAACGTCCGCGCCGTTTCGCGCGACCGCCTCCACCGCGGCCGGCGTCAGCGACGCGCCGTCGAGCACGATCTCACTCATGGACGACTCGCCCCCCCTTGATCACCGTGTCGACGGTGTTCACGCCGAAGTTGTACGGGACGTGCACCGCGGTCGGCGCGTCGACGACCGCGAGATCCGCGGGCGCGCCCTCTCGCAGGGTGCCGAGCCCGTCCGAGCGGTTCAGCGCGCGGGCCCCGCCCGCAGTCGCGCCGATCAGCGCCTCCCTCGGTGCCAGCTTCATGCCGACGCAGGCGAGCGTGCTCGCAAAGCCCATGCTCTGTGAGTAGCAGTTGGGGTTGAGGTCCGACGCGATCGCGATCGACGGCGCGTCGACGCCCATCTCGTCGGCGACCGCGAGGAACTCTTCTGCGTCGGCGTACTCGGTGTCCAGCCCGAACGCGGTTCCGGGGAGGAACACGGGTGTGACACCCGCCTCGAAGAGGGCTTCGGCGTCCTCCCGGGTCGCCATGAGCAGGTGGTCCGCGCTCGCGGCGCCGACGTCCGCGGCCAGCTGTGCCGCGCCGGTCCGGGCGAGCTCCTCGGCGTGGATCTTCGGCGTCAGCCCGTACTCGGCGCCGGCTTCGAGGACGCGCCGGGACTGCTCGACGGTGAACGCCCCCTCGTCGCAGAACACGTCGTTGAACGACGCGATCCCCTGCTCGGCCACGGCCGGCAGGAACTCGTCGACCACGCGGTCCACGTACTCGTCCGCGTCGGCCTCCCGGGGGACCGCGTGGGCGCCCATGAACGTCGCGACCACGTCGACCGGGTGGCGGTCGTCGGCCTCCGCGATCACGTCGAGCATCAGTAGCTCGGTGTCGAGGTCGAGCCCGTAACCGGACTTCACTTCGACCGTCGTGGTCCCGTGGGCCAGCAACACGTCGAGTTCGGCGAGGAGGTTGTCGAGCAGCGTCTCCCGCGAGGCCTCGCGGACCGCCTCCACGGTCCGGAGGATGCCGCCGCCCTCAGCCAGGATCTCCTGGTACGTCTTCCCCCGCAGTTTCGCCGCGAACTCGTCGGACCGATCGCCGGCGAACAGCGCGTGGGTGTGCGAGTCGACGAACCCCGGGATCACGGCTCGGCCCGAGGCGTCGACCGTCCGGGCCGCGTCCTCGTGCGGGTATTTTCGCTCGATCTCCGCCGCCGGCCCGGTCGCCACCACCTTGCCGTCGTCGACGACGACACTCGCATTCTCGAGTTGTTGGTTGGGGCCGACGAGAACCTCGCCCGCGTCGTGGAGCAGGAGGTCGACCGTCATCGGTCCACCCCCCAGTGGGCGAGGAACTGTGCGATCGCTCGGGCGGCCGTCGTCACCGTCCGGCCGTCGCTGTCGAGCGGCGGGGCACACTCGACGACCTCGAACCCGGCGACCCGGTCGTCGGCCGCGAGTCGCCTGAGAGCATCGAACAGCTCCCGCGATGTGAGGCCGCCGGGCGTCGGCGCGCTCACGCCGGGGGCCGCCGCCGCGTCCAGCACGTCCAGATCGAGGCTCACGTACACGGTGTCGACGTCGGCCAGCTCCGAAAGCGCTGCTGCCGCGACGCCGCCGGGGTCGACGCCGACTTCCGAGGCCGGGTGGATCTGCCCGCCCTGCTCGCGGAGATACTCGTGGTAGCGCGTGCTCGTCTCGAAGTGGCGGGCGCCAAGGACGGCCAGCGAGTCGAGGCCGCGGTTGAACAGCTGCCGGTACGGCGTCCCGCTCGTCGGCCCGTCCCGGAGCTCCCGGCAGTCGAGGTGGGCGTCCAGACTGACGACGCCGACCGAGCCACTCGATAGCAGCGGCGCGACGTTCGGCACCGTCGTCGAGTTGTCGCCGCCGAGGAACACCGGGAGTGTGTCGGCGTCGTGCAGCGGTGCGACCGCCGTCTCGACCGCCCGCTGGACGTCCGAAACGGAGTCCGTCCAGTCCGCGTCGACGTTGCCGACGTCGCCGACGGCGCCGATCGGTCCCTCCGTGAAGTGGTGTGTCTTCGTCGCGGCGAGGGCGTCGCGGATCGCGGACGGGCCGTCGCGAGCCCCCGTCCGGCCGATGACGGCGCCGTCGTACGGTTCGCCGACGAACACGGCGTCGTACTCATCGGCGGCGTCGACGGTGGTCGGACGCACGATATCGCCGATCTGCTCGTCGTTCGGGTCCGACGACGGGCCCTGCCAGGGGTCGGGTTCGATGAATCCAGTCATGAATCGGAGAGGGGAACGTGAACGTCCGATCGGTCGGCCTCGTCCATCGCTTCCTCGTACCCGGCGTCGGCGTGGCGGATCACGCCCATCCCCGGGTCCGTCGTGAACACGCGTTCGGCCTTCTCGGCGGCCAGATCAGTGCCGTCCAGCACGACGTGGTTGTTGGCGTGGATGGCGTTGCCGATGCCGACGCCGCCGCCGTCGTGGACGCTGACGATGTCCGCGCCCGCGGCCGTGTTCAACAGCGCGTTCAGGATCGGCCAGTCCGCGACCGCGTCGGTGCCGTCCTTCATCGCCTCGGTCTCGCGGTTGGGGCTGGCGACGCTGCCGGCGTCGAGGTGGTCCCGGGTCACGACGATCGGCCCCTCGATCTCCCCCTCCCGCACGAGTTCGTTGATCCGGAGCGCGAACCGCGCGCGCTCGGTCAGGCCGTCCTCGTCGTCGGCGGTTTCACCGCCTCCGTTTCGAGACCCCCCCGGCGTCTCGCTCGTCTCGTAGCCGAGCCAGCACACCCGGCTGGGGAGCCCCTGGAACTGGACGCGCTCTTGTGCGAGGTCGATCCAGCGATGGAGCGCGTCCTTCTCCGGGAACAGCTCCGTGACCGCCTCGTCGGTCCGGTAGATGTCGGACTCCTCGCCCGACAGTGCGAGCCAGCGGAACGGCCCCTTCCCCCGGCAGAACAGCGGCCGGATGTACTCCGGCACGAACCCCGGGAAGTCGAACGGGTCGTGCTCGGTTCCAGCGGGCGTCGTCACCGACCCGCGGTGGTCCTCGACCTGCCCGCGGATGTTGTTGCCGTACTCGAACGCGACGGCGCCGCGGTCCTGCATTTCCAGGATCGCCGCGACGTGGCGGGCCATCGTGTCGACGCTCTCCTCGACGTACGTTTCGGGGTCGGATTGGCGGAGTTCGTCGGCCTCCTCGACCGTGTAGCCGGACGGGTAGTAGCCCTCGAGTTCGTCGTGGGCCGACGTCTGGTCCGTGACGATGTCGGGGACGAACCCCCGCTCCAGCATCCCTTCAAGCATGTCCGCGGCGTTCATGTGGACGCCGACGCTGTACGTCTCGCCGCGTTCGGCGGCCGCCGTCGCTGCCTCGATGGCCTCGTCCAGATCGTCGGTTTTCTCCTGGACGTAGCCCGTGTCGAGGCGGCGGTCGATCCGGGCCTCGTCAACCTCGGCGGCGATACACACGCCGTGGTTCATCGTCACGGCGAGCGGCTGTGCGCCACCCATCCCGCCGAGCCCGCCCGTCACGACGATCTCCCCTTCGAGCGAGCCGTCGAACTGTTCGCGGCCCGCGGCGGCCAGCGTCTCGTAGGTCCCCTGGATGATCCCCTGGGTCCCGATGTACGCCCACGAGCCGGCGGTCATCTGGCCGTACATGATCTTCCCCTCGGCCTCCAGCTCGTGGAAGTGGTCCCAGTTGTCCCACTTCCCGACCAGGTTCGAGTTCGCGATCAGCACCCGCGGCGCGCGCTCGTGGGTGGTGAACTTCCCGACCGGTTTGCCCGACTGGACGAGCAGCGTCTCCTCGTCGCCGAGCTCACGGAGCTCGTCGAGGATCGCGTCGTACGCGTCCCAGGAGCGCGCTGCGCGGCCGGTCCCGCCGTACACGACGAGGTTCTCCGGGTCCTCGGCCACCTCCGGGTCGAGGTTGTTGTTCAGCAGGCGCAGCGCCGCCTCCTGTCGCCACCCCTCACACTCGATGTCGGTGCCGGTCGGCGCGCCCTGGTACGACCGCCACTGGTCGCTCGGTTCGCCGATCCGATCCTCGCCGTCGGCAGAATCGTCCATGAGTAGCAACGGTTTGGGGCGCTGTCACAATGGGCCTACGGCCACCGTACGGAGGTGTCTTTAAGAGGACCGACGCGAGAGAGCGGGGTGTGTATGAGGCGACCCTCCGCATCGAGAGTTCGGCCCCGTTCGCGGCGGTGACCGCGAACACCGACGCCTATCTCGAGCTGTACTGCTCGGACCACAGCGACCTCCTCGTCGTGCGCGGCGGCGACCCGGACCGGATGCTCGAACGCGTCCGCGAGCACGTTCCCGTCCGGGACTCGCTCCGCGGGCCCGAGGAGCTGGTCGTGATCACTGAACGGTGTCTCCAGCCAGTCGACGTGCCCACGATCGAACGGTATCTCGACGAGACCGACAGCCTCCTCCTCCCGCCGATCCGGTACGAGAGCGGCCGGAAGATCGGGCGGGTGCTCGCCCTCGACCCCGGGAACCTCGCCCAGCTCTACGCCGATCTCTCGGAGGAGTACGACGTCACCGTCGAGGCGAAACGCGAACTCACGAGCCTACAGGGCTCCGTCCCGTTCGTCTCGCTCGTCGACGCGCTCCCGACGCTCACCGCCCGACAGCGGGAGGTGCTGCTCGCCGCCCACCGGAACGGCTACTTCGAGATCCCTCGGGGTGTCACGCTGGAAGCGATCGGGGACGAGCTCGGGATCGGGAGACGGGCGACGGAGGAACATTTCCGTCGTGCGGTCAACAAGCTCATGGACGCGTTCGTCGAGTATCTCTAGAGGTTCGCGAACGCCTCGTCGACGAGTTCGCCGGTGTCGGCGACGATGTCGGCCATCGCCTCGTCGTCGGGCGCCATCCCGATCAGTCGCGCGATGCGCATGATCGAGACGTGGTAGACGCGCTGTCTTCCGGGTTCTTCCTCCCAGACGACGACGTTACACGGCATGAGCGCGCCGAGTTCGTTGTCGGTAACGTCGAGCGCGCGGTCGGCCATCTCGGGGTTGCAGGCGCCGAGCACGTAGTACGGGTCGCGGTCGGCGTCGATCTTCTCGTTGAGCATCGCCGAGGGCGAGAACTCGACGGGAACGCCGAACCCGGCGTCGGTGAACACCTCACGGACGTGTTCGATCGCCTCCTCGTGGCCCATCTCGAGAGTGGTCTCTGCTTCGCCGACGGCGTCCGGGTCGATCCGGCTCGGGTCGATCGGGAGAGTCATCGGTGTGCGGGGTTGGGAGCGTCGACACGAAATCCCTTCGGGTATCCGGGGACGCGCCGGCGCCCGGCCGTCCACCGGGTTCGAGCGGCGCGAGCCCCGGTCGTCCCGGCCGTGGGCGAGCCCTGCTTATCCCGGCCGTAGGCGGGCCCTGCTCATCCCGGCCGTTCGGGCATCGTCCCCGTCCGCTCGCGCTCGTAGGCGCGCCGCGTCGGTTCGTCCAGTTCCACGAGATGGATCAGCGGGTTCCCGGGGTAGACGACGGGGTTCTCCAGCTTTCCGACGAGCAGGCCCGTAAAGGGCGCTTCCACGTCGACGACGTCGGTTTTGAACGGGCTCGAGATGCTGCAGACGGCGTCGCCCTCGTGGACCAGGTCGCCGCGGTCGTAATGCATCTCCACGAGACCGCCGTCGTCGGCCCGGATCCACGTCTTCTGGTCACTCGTGACGATCGTCCGCCAGCCCGGCCGGTTCACGGGCTCGGCCGGGTAGACGCCGTACTCCGCGAGCACGCTCGCGACGCCGTCCAGCGCCCGATCGATGAGCCGCCGCTGGAACCGGTGGGCCTCCCCCATCTCGACGGTGATCGTCGGAACGCCGTCGGCCGTCGCCTCGTGCCGCAGCGTCCCCGACGCCCCCTCGCCGTCGATGATCACGTTCGAACCGAACGCGCGCGCGAGCCGCGGGACGTCGTCGGCGGCCATGTCCGCGCGGACGTGGAGCATGTTCGTGCGGCCGCGCGTGGAGGTGTGGAAGTCGAGCCCGAGGTCGCAGGGCGCGACGAAGTTCCGGAATATCTCGTCGGCCATCCGCTTCGAGCTCGTCGAGTCGGCGTTCCCGGGGAACGACCGGTTGAGGTCGCGGTCGTAGACGGGAAGGTAGCGCTGCTGGGTGACGAACCCGGGAACGTTCAGCACGGGCAGGCAGACCAGCGTTCCGTGGAGGTTCGTGTGGTCCCACTCGTGGGCGACCTCGCGCACGACCTCGATCCCGTTCAGCTCGTCGCCGTGGGAGGCTGCGGAGAGGAACACCGTCGGCCCCTCGTGCTCCCCGTTGACGATGGAGACGGGGATACGGACGGGGTCGCCGAGATACGTCTCGCTGATGCTGTACCGGATGTCCGCGCGCGCCCCCGGATCGACCCGACCGCCGTTGTACGTGAACGCCCCGTCGGTCATTGCTGTCCGCTTGGCGGGGGGCGTATAAATCAGGGCCGCCCGAGAGGGTGGGTGACCGACCCGTGGGACCGACGTGTCACGCTGCCGGCCCCATCGGCACGGTTTAGTCGCTATCGAGCGAAAACCACGCCAATGGACGACTCTGTCTCGGTGGGCGTACTCAGCCTCCACAACAGCAAGGAGACGAAAGCGATCCTGAACGCGGTGGAGGCGCTCGGCCACACGGGCGTCTGGCTGCGGGAGGAGAACCTCTGTGTGGATATCGAGGACGGGACGGCGACGCTCGACCCGAACGTCGACGTGATCGCGAACCGGCTCCTGCTCTCGAAAACCGAACACCCCGCGGAGCTGCTCGGGCTCGCGCTGTCGCTGAGTCGCCTGCGGCCGATGCTGAACCGGCCGCGGAACGTGCTTACCGCGTTTCACAAGTTCGCGACCGCGACCGCGCTCGTGGACACCGAGGTCAGCCTGCCGGACGCGACGCTCGCGCTCGACGCCGACCGGCTGAACCGGGAGAAAGGGAAGTTCGGCGACGAGGTCGTCTACAAGACCGCGATCGGCACCCACGGCGGCGGCACGTGGAAGATCGGCGCCGGCGAGCAGGTCAACCCCCGGATCGGCGAGCGGTACGCGTTCCTCCAGCAGCTCATCGAGCGGGACAGCGACCGCCACCAGGACATCCGCGTGTACGTCGTCGACGGCGAGATCGTCGGGACGATGCGGCGGTTCGCGCCGGAGAACGACTGGCGGACGAACGTCGCGCTCGGCGGCTCCGTCGAGGGCGTCGACGACCTCCCCGAGGCGGCCGCGGGGATGGCGCTCGAGGCGGCCGACATCGTTGGGCTGGACTACGCGGGCATCGATCTCGTGGAGGGCGAGGACGGCTGGCACCTCCTCGAAGTCAACCCGACTGCCGGGTTCAAGGGGCTGTTCAAGGCGACCGGCGTGAGCCCGGCGCCGCGCATCGCGAAGCTCGCCATCGAGACGGCGGGTGGCGAGGTAGACGACGAGCGCGTCGCCGAACTCGCGACTGAACTCGACGACTCGATGCCCGAGGCGGTGGCCACCGAGCCCGAGCGACAGGCCGAGGAAACCACGACGATCGGCTACACGGAGGACGTGCTCGTCTCCGGCACCAGCGGCACCGAGCGCGTCGTCGCGAAATCCGACACGGGCGCCGCGCGGACGAGCATCGACACGCGGCTCGCGGCGGAGATCGGCGCCGGCCCGATCAAGTCGATGACGAAAGTCCGCTCCGGGAGCGTGAAATCCGGGAAGGCACGGCCGGTCGTCGACATCGTCGTCGGCGTCGGCGGGGACCGCCACACCGTCGCGGCGTCGCTGGAGGACCGCGGCCACATGGACTACCAGCTGCTGCTCGGTCGGGACATTCTCCAGCACTACCGGGTGGACGTCCGGCGGCGGTCGGACGTCGATCAGTCGAGCGAGGAGTAGCGCGGGACGAGTTAGTCCAGGATAAGGAGTAGCACGGGACCAGTCAGTCCAGGATGGCATCCACGTCGGCGTGGGCGTGGAGCAGCTCCTGCATCCGCTCGACGGTCGCCGCGTCGCGCACGCGCCCGCCGTGGATCAGGGACTCGATCCGCTCGATCGTCGTGATCGTGTCCGTCTGGACGGTCACCACCGGCATCCCCTGCTGTTCGGCCTCGCCGAGGATCGCCCCCGAGGGCCGGTGTCCGCCGGTGAGGACGAGACAGTTGACGCCGGGGGCGTCAAGCGCCGCAGCCTGCACGTCCGCCCGGTCGCCGCCCGTGATGACGGCGGCGTCCTTCGTCCGGCGGAAGTGGCTGAGCGCGCTCTCGCCGCTCATCGCCCCGACGAGCACCCGCTCGATCAGGGCGTCGGTCGCGGCGTCGGTGAGCGACTCCGCGCCGAGTTCGTTCGTGAGATCCGCCACCGTGACGCCGGCCATCTCGCGCGCCCACGGGACGACGCCCAGCACGGGGACGCCGCGGGACTCGAGGAACGGGACCACTTCGGTTTCGACCTCGTCGTACGCCGCACTGGAGACGGCGTTGAACACGACGCCGAGACAGCGGTCACCGAGGTTCTCGGCGGCCGTGAGGATCCGGTCGACGTCGCGGGGCTCCTCGTACCGGGTGACGAGCAGCGCGCGGGCGTCCAGTAGCTCGGCGATGTCGGCGTCCGTGAGGTCGATGGCCGCGCCCGTGTCGGGGTCGCCGGCGCCCTCGAGGATCATCGTGTCCGTCCCCTCGGCGAGCCCGTCGAACGCCTCCCGGACGCGCTCGCGGAGCGCCGCGGTGTCCTCCTCGCCCCGGATGGCTCCCTTGACGAACGTCGGGGAGTACACCACCGGCTCCATCTCGTGCATCTCCGCGTCGAGATCCAGCAGCTCCCGCGCGAGCATCGGGTCGGCGTCGAGCGTCTTCCCGACGTTGCTCTGCAGGCGGGTGCCCTTCGGTTTCATGTAGCCGACCGTCGCGCCGCGGTCGGCGGCCAGCCGCGCGAGCGCGAGCGCGACGGCGGTTTTGCCGGTGCCTTCGTCGGTCGAGGTGACGAGTAACGAGGTCATAGCTGGTCTGGGTCGATGGTCAGTCGTACGTCGAGCGCTTGCACGCCGTCGGCGGTGGCGAGCAACGGGTTCACGTCGAGTTCGAGGATGGCGTCGAAGTCGGTCACCAGTTGGCTCAGCCGCCCGATCGCCTCCCGGATCGCCGCCTCGTCGGCCGACTGCCGGCCGCGGGCGCCGCGGAGCAGCGGTGCCGAGTCGAGTTCGTCCACCATCTCGCCCGCCTCCCGGTCGGAGACGGGCGCGATGCGGACGCTGGTGTCCTCCAACACCTCCACGAAGATGCCGCCGAGGCCGAACAACAGCAGCGGGCCGAACTGCGGGTCGCGGTTCATCCCGAGGATGGTCTCCGTGCCCGCCTCGGTGTCGACCATCTCCTGCACCTGCACGCCGAGCAGCGTCGCGTCCGGCTGGTAGTTGCGGGCTCGGGTGACGAGCGTCTCGTAGGTGTCCGCGACGTCCGCCTGGGCGACGCCGACGGCCACGCCGCCGATGTCGGACTTGTGGGGGATGTCCGGGCTGACGATCTTCATCACCACGTCGCCCGCGATGGATTCGGCCGCCGACTCGGCGGCCGCGGGGTCGTCGACGATCGCCGAGTCGGGCGTGGGCAGCCCGTACGCGTCGAGCAGGTCCATCGCCTCCACGCCGAGCCGCGTCGCCCCGCGGTCGGCGGCGTCGGTGAGGATCTCGCGGGCGAGCTCCTCGTCGACATCGAACGACGCCGGCGCCTCGTACGTCCGCGACTCCACGTCCCGCTGGACCGCGAGCGCGTCGAGGCTGTCCACGGCCCGGGCCGGATCGAAGTAGTTCGGGATGCCCGCCTCGCCGAGGATCTCCGCCGCGGGGTCGGCGCGCTGCCCGCCCATCAGACACGCGACGACGGGCTTGTCGTGCTCGGCCTGCCGCTCGGCGATCGCCGCCGCGAGTTCCTCGTAGTCCACGACCGCCGTGGGTGCGGAGATGACGATCGCACAGCCGACGTTCTCGTCGGCGAGCACCGCGTCGAGTGCGGTCTCGAAGCGCTCGATGTCGGCGTCGCCGATCACGTCGACCGGGTTGTAGATGTTCGCCTCCTCGGGCATCGTCGCCTCGAGCTCCGAGAGCGTCTCGTCGGCGAACGACGCCATCCCGAGCCGCGAGTCGCCGACGGCGTCGGTCGCCATCACGCCCGGGCCGCCCGCGTTCGTGACGACGCCGACCGCCTGGCCGTCGGGCATCGGGAGGCCGTCGAGCGAGCGCGCGTAGTCGAACAGCTCCTGGACGTTCTCCGCGCGGACGACACCCGCCTGCTCGAACGCCGCCTCGTAGGCCGCCTCGCTCCCGGCGATCGTGCCCGTGTGTGAGGACGCGGCCTCCGCGCCGGCCTCGGTTCGTCCGGACTTGACGACCACGACGGGCGTGTCCTGTGTGACCTCTCGCGCCGTGTCGATGAACTCGCGGCCGTCCTCGACGCCCTCGAGGTAGCCGAGGATCACGTTCGTCTCCGGATCGTCCCGCCAGTGGGCGAGGAAGTCCGACTCGTCCAGCACGGCCTTGTTCCCGAGCGAGACGACGTCCTTGAACCCGATCCCCTGGTCGTTCGCCCAGTCCAGCACGGCCGTGATGAACGCGCCGGACTGGCTCATAAAGGACAGCGACCCCGGGAGCGCGTTCGACGGGCCGAACGTGGCGTTGAGACGCGCCGGCGTCGAGAGCACACCCAGCGAGTTCGGCCCGACCAGCGCGAGGTCGTACTCCGCGGCGACGGCGCGGAGCTCCTGTTCGCGCTGTGCGCCCTCGGGCCCGGTCTCGCTGAACCCCGCCGTGACGACGACGACGTTCGTCACCCCCGCCTCGCCGGCCTCTCGGACGGCGTCGACCGCGATCGACGGCGGTACCACGACCACCGCGAGGTCGACCTCCCCCGGGACCGAGGCGACATCCGGGTAGCACTGCCGCCCGAACACGGTGTCGCGACTCGGGTTCACGGGGACGACCTCGCCCGTGAAGTCGTCGAGGTTCCGGACGATGGCGGCCCCGATCGAGCCCTCCCGCTCCGTCGCGCCGACCACGGCGACGCGCTCGGGCGCGAACAGGCCGCCAGTGTCTGCCTCCGAGTTCACGTCGTTCCCTCTCACACCGTCAGCGCATAAAACCGGGGCCGGGATCCCGGCGCTCGGGAGTCGGCCGGCACCGAGGTCGTGCGTGGTTGCGGCGCGGGAGAACGCTGGACAGTCGGCCGACGAGCGGTCTCGCGTGGCGGCTGGTACGGTTTCGGCGGCTCAGTCGGTCCGACAGCGCCCGTCCCGTCCGGCCTGACTCTGGACGAGCCACCCCCCATCCATCGCAGCCTCGCGGGTGGTGTAGACGACCTCCGTTTCCT
Source organism: Halorubrum sp. SD683 (assembly GCF_002135045.1). Classification (NCBI taxonomy): domain Archaea; kingdom Methanobacteriati; phylum Methanobacteriota; class Halobacteria; order Halobacteriales; family Haloferacaceae; genus Halorubrum; species Halorubrum sp. SD683. Next base: position 252,823 of record NZ_NEWJ01000001.1, on the reverse strand, counting down.
CGCCGGTCTCGTCGCCGTCGACCGACTCCACCCTGAACGGGATATCCATCGAGTCGCCACAGCAGCCGACGTCGACGAACTCCTCGAACTCCGCCCCCTCGACGGGGTCGACGACCTTGCGCAGGTAGTTCCGGTAGCGGTCGGTCTCGATCTGATCGCGGCCCCACTCCGACAGCTCCTCGGGGTACGAGAGGACGATTCGGCTGGCGACAGTCATGGGTGGACGTAGCAGGTCGAGCGGCAAAGACGTTCGGCCGAGCACGGTTAACCAACAGCACCGCGTTTTCGTGGAAAGTGTTGGTTAACTTCTCCACCGTGGATTCTGAGGACGGGAGTAGTGCTCGGGCACGGGAATGATGCTCGGGCAATCCGGTGACACCCCTCTATCGATGTGTTCCAGCTGTGAGAGAGCCTCGCCGAACATTCAGAACGGAGGAGATCACCGAACATCCAGAACTGAGGAGCAGTCGATCGTGAACCATCGACCACACAGACACCCCTCTATCGATGTGTTCCGACGACTCCAGTACGACGGGGAGCGAGCTTTCGAAGAGGGGGCAGCGGAGGGGCCTTCCGTCAGTTCGCGGAGTTCGACATGGAACGACGCTGAAGGGCCGAAATCGATGAGTAGCCGGAAGCGACATCTGGCCGATCTCGGAGAACACGCATCGTCGTGAGCTGAACACTTCGAACACATCGATAGAGGGGTGTGTGTGTTGTTTGTGTATACGAGAAAGAAGAAGAAGGGAAACTCAAGCGGTCAACGATCCGAGTAACACAGCTTCATTGTCTCTAACGCCGAAATTCCACCGGTTAGTCGCAAATCATCGTTCCAGCTCGAGTTCTAACCCCTCCGTGGTCCATGACCAGGAACACATCGATAGAGGGGTGTGTGTCCCAAGAACTCCATATCCCTCCACCAAACACATCGTTAACCATACCAGATACCAGTCCATATTCCGATCCCTGAATGCCGTGAGAACCGCTAAAAACCGTCTAAAACACAGAATCACACTTCGATGGAGGTGGGTAGATTTTTCACGTCCCGGTTGTATGGACGTCCGTATGGGTACTCACGACTCCGACGGTTCCTCCACTGAATCGGAGCAGTCGGAGACGGGGAGACCGACGGAATCAGATCCGGCGTCGGATTTGCCTGAAGTGGACACGACCACCGGATCGACAGACCACTCGTCAGCTGGCGACCCAGTCGACACTGATCGATCATCGGGGTCGCAGTCGATCGAGGACATGCTTCTCGAGTTCGACGACCAGGACGGCCTCATTCGTGACCGATCGCTCCTAGATCCGAACTACGTCGTCGACGAGGATCGGATCGTCGGCCGCGACGAACAGCTCCGGAAGGTCACGAAGATGCTTCGCGTCGCGCTCGGCGACAACCGGCCGCCGAACCTCTTTCTCTACGGCCCGTCCGGGACGGGGAAGTCGCTCATCACGAAAGCCGTCTGTAAGAACATCAGCCGGATCTGTGACACCCGAGATATCGAGTTCGGGACGATCGAAGTCAACTGCCAGGATCTCGATACGCTCGGCGTCGCAGTCTACGAGCTCGCACAGCAGGCTGCGGACGAGGCCGGCGTCGACGTCGAAGTCCCGAAACACGGTGTGGCGACGAAGGAGAAATGGGACGAACTGTATCGCATCGTCAACGAGAACTTCGACTCCGCCGTGTTCGTCCTCGACGAACTGGACATGCTCGTCGGCCGCCGGGACAAACAGGACCCCGCGTTCTCCCGGCTGCTCTACCAGCTGTCGCGGGCCGGCGCCGCTGACGACCTCGCCGCGCACGTCTCGGTCGTCGCTATCTCGAACGACACGAAGATGATGGAATCCGTCGGCAGCCGTGCACTGAGTTCGTTCACACCCGAGGACGTCCATTTCGACGACTACGACGCGAACCAGCTCCAGGCCATCCTCCGTCGCCGCCAGGACGCCTTCACCGACGGCGTCGTCGAGGAGGAAGTCATCCCGCTCGCAGCGGCGTTCGCCGCCCAGACGCACGGTGACGCACGGAAAGCGATCGACCTGATGCGTGTCGCCGGCGAACTCGCCGAGCGGGAGGGCAACGAGCGAGTTCGCGAGGAACACGTCCGGAAAGCCCAGGACAAGGTCGAGAAGAACCGCGTCCTCGAGGTGGTTCGCGGCATCAGCACGCAGAAGAAGCTCTGCTTGTACGCTACGGCGGCTGTCGCTGCCGAGTCGACCGACGGGAGTGCTCGGAGCACCACTGGCTACCGCGTGTATCAGTTCCTGACCGACTCGATCGACGCGGACCAGTACCAGCAGGAGTCGTACGTGAACAAGATGAAGGAACTGACGACGTACTCCCTCGTGGACTTCGAACGCCGGAGCCACGGCCCGAGCTCCGGAATGTTCCTCGAGTTCCAGTTCGGCGAACGCCCGGAGACCATCTTGGAGACACTGCGTGAAGACTCCCGCATCGAGAAGGTGTCCGACGAGGAGGTCAAGTCAGTCGTGCGAGCACAGACCTGAGCGAGGTCGAACTACGTTCGGGTTGTGCGTTCTAGGGACACCCCTCTATCGATGTGTGTTCGGGAGCGGATCCACGGGCTACGATACCGACCGTCTTCGATCAACCGACGATCGAGAATTGTTTCGATCAAGACCGCCTGCGACACACCTCTATCGAAGTGTGTTCAGGCGGGAGAACTCCTGTTCCGCTTGAACCAGCTACTTCCACACTTCGGTTCAGCCGATCGAGCGGTGTTGTCCCTGTACCTCTCAGATGGTGGTCCTCAAGCGGAACGCTATCGATACACCTCTATCGATGTGTTCGAATACGACTTTGTGGCTCTGTTGAAATCCTATTGGTCAAACACTATCTATGGTGAAACAGCCGGTAAGTGGGTTTGCGAATTCACGTTTTTATTCCCAAACAGGTTTTACCTATGGGATATATTTATCTTGTATGAATCGTCGTGCCCTCCTTGTGTCTCTCGGCGGAGTCGGAGCCGTAGGGCTGGCAGGCTATAGTTTCCTGTCCGGTGATCTACCCCCCATCGAATCGAAGCAGGTAAAGATAGAAAACTCACAATGTGTTTCAGCAGACGAGAGGAAGCCTCAAGCCTCTATGTCATATGATCCTCCTGAAAACACACTTACCGTAGATGGGGTTACTGCGACACCGTCTGACTGTACCGACCTATTCATCAATCCAATCGGGGGAACTGGACGCAAGGATCTGAAGGACGATGCGTACGAGATCGTCGTGGATTTCGGGTCAGCTGGTTCTTGCGACCGCTGTCCAGCGGAAACGACGTATTCTGCGACAGTTGAGTTCGGCCACAACCCGTCGGCGCTCTACATCTATCACACCGAAGAGATAGACGACAGATTACGCCCGGTTGGCCCATATGCCAGTGAGCAGATCCGGTAGGAAAGACCTCTGGAGCCTCAACTGGGGATCGGTCACATTCGATAGCCAGATGCTCTGTACTTATCGATTATCTCCAAATCTGTTACGGGGAGGGGATTTCAACAGAGCCGACTTTGTCAAAATCATCGCAGAGTAACTTCCTCCTGACCATGTTCACGTGGGCACGAGAAACGGGGTATGTCCAATTTGACCTCCTCCCACCGCTTTGAGGTGGGATTCCCCGAAGGGGATATTACGGTTGCGCGTTTCCTCGGCCCTCAAGGACGCTTTCGCGTGGGGCGTCAGCGGTTGCCATCCGGTTACGACCCCGGACGTGCTTTCCAGCGTCATCAGAAATCGAGGATTTCTGATTGCTCGAAAATCGCTGTGCGATTTTCGAACGCGTACAGCCGGGTCAAAGCGGCCTTCCTCCTCGGTCACGCCGGGCGGCTGCGAAGCAGCCGGTGGAGTATTCAGTCCACGAGGCCGCACGGTTCGCGGCACCCGAAGGCTTCGGAAATCGAAGATTTCCGAGCGCCTGAAAACGCGAAGCGTTTTCGAGGATGCTACGCCGTGCATGGTTCTCCCTCCCGTTGACGGATGTTCTCGGCAGCGTTCAGGTCGGCGTGACGGCCACAGTCGCACTCGGGACACGAAAAGTGGTCACCGTCACGCGAACCTTCGGCACCACAGATCGAACAGCGTTGACTCGTCTCGAACGGGTCAACTTCCTCAACGCGAATCCCGACTTGTTCGGCTTTGTAGATGATGAACTCCTGCAACTGGTGGAAATGCCACGAGTGGACACCACGCCAGTCACTTCCCTCTCTGATGCCTTCCAAGTCCTCAATTTTCAGGACGGGATTCTCGAACTGCTGTGCCCAGTCGATGAGACGACGGGAGGCTTTGTGGTTCAGATCACGAATCCGGCGCTCCTCTTTGTTACCCACGCGGTTACGTGCGCGAAGCGCACCCGCTTGTTGGAGCGACTCGCGTAGGGAACGATATTTGCGCCGGACGTATTTCGCCTCACGACCGGACACCAGCATCGACTCACCGTTCTCGGCATCGGCGGCAAGCAGGTGGTTGTGGCCGATATCTATACCGATTGACATCCCGTCACCCGTCTCGGCGTCGTATTCGACGGTGAACGTACAGTACCAGTCGTCGCCCCGGCGATACACTTGCAACCAGGACTTGTCCGCCTCGCCCTCTATGAGGCGAGCAACGTCGTCGGCAATGTAGTCGTATACGTCGATAGGTGTGTACCACCACCCCGATATGCAGGGAAAGCCGACGACGACCGATCCGTTCTCGGTGCGGTCGATCTCCCAGTTCTGGTTGTTGGCCGCGAACGGTTGGCTGGCGTGGTACTCCACGATGCCGTCCTTCTTGTAGTCGGATTTGGCTTCGCGGATGGCCTGATTCTGGATGGCCGAGTAGAGTGAGTTGTCGATGCTGGCCGTGGTCACGCCCATTCCAAACTCGTCTGCTTCCCACCCGTCAATACAGAGCTGCTTAGTGTCGCGGTACAGATGGGTGGCACGTTGCCACTCCCTGCGGCGCTCCCGGGATGGGTTGTGGAACGTCGTGGTGACGGCCGTCGTGACCACAGCTACAGGGTGACGTATTCCAAGGTGTATTAAATTGGGGGAATACCGGGCCGGTAGTTTGTTTCCCAACTGTCGGCTTCAAGGGCTAAAGCCGTGAGCGTTCGCCTCGCTACCGTTGTAAGTGTCCGGTCTCGGTCGTTGTGCTACCCTTTCCGTCGGTTCTGCTGCATCCGAATCCACGATGAACAATCCGTGACCCCACACACTTTCCTCGCGGCCGACCAACCACGCAGCTATGGATCCGGATCGGGCGAGCGGCGTGCTGTTGGGGCTGGCGTGTGGCGACGCGCTCGGGCGACCGGTCGAGTTCTCCGCCGCCGACGAGATCACTGCCGCACACGGTCGACTCGACGAGATGGTCGGGCACGGAACGTGGAACCAGCCGGCGGGGACGATCACCGACGACACGGCGCAAGCGCTGTGTATCGCCCGAAGCGTCGTCGACGAGCAGGCGTTCGATCCCGCGGACGTCGCGGATCGGTTCGTGGCGTGGTACAACACGAACCCGTTCGACATCGGCACGATGACGCGGCGGGCACTCAGCCGCCTCGAGAGCGGTGAGCCGTGGGACGAAGCAGGGCGGGCGGTCTGGGAGTCGAGTCCTGAGGGGCAGAACGCCGGGAACGGGAGCGTGATGCGGTGTCCGCCGCTCGCGATCCCGTTCGCGGAGAGTCCCGAAGAACTGGCCGCAGTGAGCCGGGACTCCTCGCGGATCACGCACGCCGACCCGCGCTGTACGGAGGGGTGTGCAGTGCTGAACCTCACGATCGCCGGTCTGCTCCAGGATGTCGATCGACCGCTCCAGAACGCGCTGGAAACTCTCCGTCCGGCCGTCCCCGACGAACTCGACGGCGCGCTTCGCCCACTCGCGCGTGGCGACTCGCCGGAATCGCTGAAAACGCCGGACTCGCTGAAAACCTCCGGCTACGTCGTGCACTCCCTGCAGACGGCACTCCACGACGGGCTCCGTGCGGAGTCGGCGGAGGAGGCGATCGTGACGGCCGTCAATCGGGGCGGCGACACGGACACCATCGGCGCGATCGCCGGCGCCGTCGCGGGGGCGCGGTTCGGCGCCGACGCGCTCCCGGACCGCTGGCTCGCCGCGATCGACGAGACGGCGGAGCTCCGGTCGCTCGCCGACGGGCTCGTCGAGGTGGCCTGATGCTGGTGTTCGCGTTCGACCGCGACTGGACCGTCGACGTCAACCCCCACCCCAACCGCGAGGCGGTGCCGCTGGAGTGGGTCCGCCACCTCGCTCACGAGACGCCACACGCCGTGTACGCGATCGGGAACCAGTCGCTCGCCGAGGAGGCGGCGATCCCGGGCGCCGTCGACGTCGTCGGCCGACACTCGGACGACTGGGACGAGTGGCTGGGGGAGAAACAGCCGGACGGTCGGTACGAACGGTTCCCCGAGCGCCGTGAACGGCTCGCGTTGATCGCCGACCTCCACCCCGACGCCGATGGGTACGTCGTCGTCGACGATCTGGATCTGAGCGACGTGCAGGGATGGGAACACTACCACGCGTGGGAGTTCGTCCCCGCCGTCGAAGCCGGCGACGTCCACCCGGACCTCCCGTGGGCGCGGGAGCCGCGGCCCGACGGTGGGCGATCGCAGGGGCCCGACGAGAGCCGACCGTCGAGTGCAGGGATCGCACCTACCGACGCGTCGCACCTCTCGTCGTTCCTGGAGGAGCACTCGGACGCGCCGGGGTTCGAACTGACGTACGCCGAGGACGGAACGGAACGGACCGAACTCCTGCACGATATGTCGGTCGTTCAGCGGTCGGTCGACCGCCCGTCGGCTGCCTCCGCCGCCGAGTGTACGCCGGTTTCGCCGGCGAAGGACGCCTTCTCGGTCCGGGTCGACGACATCGGGATGCTCTCGATCGCGGAGCCACCCGTCGAACTGTACACAGCGAGTGCGGAAACGCCCGAGGAGACCGCAGTCGGGCTCCGTCGGCTGGCGAGTGTGAACCCCGAGGCAGTGCGCGTTCCTTCGATCCTCGCGCTGCTCGATACTGCCCACGACGACACGAGCGCTGGCGGCGACACACGGGACCGGGCCGCACTCGACGCGATCCGGCAGGTCGCGAGGGCCCGACCCGCGGACTGCATACCGGCGATTCCGATCCTCCGCTCGCTGCTCGGCAACGCTGATCCCCAGGTACAGGTTGGGGTGCTGGCGACGCTGTACCACCTCGGCCGACACGACGCGGCGGCGATCGCCCCCCTGACCGACGAGATCAGCGCCGCGCTGGCGTCGTCGAACGATCGGGTTCGCGGGCGAGCGGCGCGCTGCATGGCCGAGATCGCCGCCGACCACCCCGCGGACGCCGTCGGCGCCGTCTCGTCGCTCGCGGCGGTCATCGAGGACGACCTCGACGACGCACGGTACGCGGTGTTCGCGCTCTCCCGGGTCGCGGACGCCTACCCGGACGCGGTGAAACCCGTGGCAGCGACGCTGGCCGAGATGGCGGTCAACGACTCGATCGCCGATCAGATCCGACTGAACGCCACTGCGGGCCTCGGGCGTGTCGTCGGGGAGTACCCCAGCGTCGGGGTGGATCTCGTCGACGAGCTGATCGCACTCCTCGACACGGAGAACGGGAAACTCCGCAACAACGCGATCGGCGTGATCGGTGACGTCGCCCTCGTCCACACCGACGTCGTCGAACCGTACACGGCGGAGCTCGCACCGCTGCTGTCCGAAGACGACGAGTTCGCCCGCGTCAACGCCAGCGGCGCACTCAGTCGAGTCGCGGAGGACTTCCCCGATTCGGTTGCCCACCTGACGCCGACGTTCGTGGCCCTGCTCGACGCGGAGAGCGCACTCGTCCGGGAGAACGCCTGCTGGGCGCTCGGCCACCTCGGCGCCGCGGAAGCGAGATCCGCGCTCGCGGCGCGCGCGGCTGAAGACGACGATCCGGCCGTCAGGGAGCGCGCCTCGTGGGCGCTGGATCAGATCTGATCGCTCGGCGTGGCGGCCGACTGCTTGTCGTGGCAGGTGGACGGGAACCCCCACACCCCGTGTGCGAAGTGAAATCGGGGAGAAGGTGGGAGGGGGTGTGCGGCGGGACTGACGGTTAGCAGCCGAAAACACTCGATATCAGAGGAAAATAGGGGATGAAAGGCCGGAATCCCGATATGTACTGTCTGAAGGAAGTTTTATTTGAGTAGTATGGTAACTCTAACCATAGCCTCTCCAAAGTCGATCGAAACGAAATAGTCTGTTTCGTAACACGACCGAATCAGTCAGCCAGCCTCCAGTTCGTGTAGTGACGCCGTTCGACCCAGTATCGTCGTCCCCAGCCGTTCGATCGACTGTTCTCGGGTCCATTTCCCTATCTTCGAGTCTCCACCTTCTCGCTGATTTCATATCGCACACGGGGTGTGAGGATCATCCCGTTCCGTCGGGACGGCGCCGTCAGCGGTTGCTTCCCACTCCAGGACGCGACCGTCGTCGATAAGCTATGGCGTGTTGTCTCCGAATTTCACCGTATGAGTCTCACTGATGCCTTCTGGCATTTTTTGGCCTCTTGTTTGTCTTCTCTTACTTCAGGAACGATTTCGGAGCTCGCCCGACTGGTTCTGCCGGTGGTCTTCCCTCTCCTGATAGAGGGATATAGAACTTTACCAAAGAACTATACTACTCTAAACCGTGCGTTTCCACATGAACGACCAAAGCCCACCAGAGGAGTTTGCAGATGTCAATGAGGCGGTCGGAGAGGAATGGGAATCTGAAACGACGCCCTACGAACGCATTCGACACGTCGTTTCGCATACGTACAGTCCTGTTTCAGCCGATGCGGTAGCTGACGATGCACGGACCACTCCGAAGACCGCTCGAAAGCACCTGAACACACTCGCAGATGAGGGATTTGTCGAGACGACGCCAGGCGAGCACGGTAGCACACTCTATCACCGTTCGCCCGAATCGCTCGTCGTCGAACAGGCTGCCGACATCCTTGACAACGTCTCGACTGACGAACTCGTCGCGCGAATCCAGGAGATGCGTGAGCAGCTCACCGAGTACCGGTCCGAATTCGGGGTCGACTCACCCGAAGAGTTGGCTGTCAACCAGACGAATCAGGCTCTCACCGAGTCCGGATCCCCACAGGACGAGATTGATCCAGCGACGATTCGTGAGTGGAAGACGCTCCGTCGGAATCTCGCATTCGCGAACGCTGCCCTCTCGATCGGCAACGCCGAGAAGTTCGTCGACAGCGACCATCGCTCGACCGACGACAGCGTCCCTGCCTGAGCAATGCAGGATTCTCCTGCCCAAGCGGAACCCCATACTCTTCGTGGGGCTACGGATCGTCCGGCGCTGCTGACGATTCGTGATGTCGTTGAGGAGATGGAACCCCTTGCGACAGCCGAACTCGACGACTATCTCCATCCATCCGTCCTTGTAGTCACGCTTGCCGATGGGCTATGTGCGGCCGACGAGGCCCGGATTGACATCCAGTGGACGACCCAAGATGATTACAAGTTCCATTACACGGATAGGAACGCGGTGAATCTTCGCTGGGGAAAGCACCCACACGCAGGAGACTACATCCACGCCCACGGGTTTGAACACTATCATCCACCACCCAATGCGAGTTCAGAGCCAGACGATGTTGAAGCGTCCTGTATCACACAGTCTCCCGAAGAATTAGTCACTCGCGCCGTCCTCAAACTTTGGCGGGTCGCCTACCATACAGATTCGTATGAACCACTCAACGCAGGTCATAATCCACCGTAGGACGAAATACTGGTTTCCCTCTACCAAAATCGTCGGGAAGCGAGATCCTCTACAGGCGGAGCAGGCTGCGTACCTGAAGATTGCTCCGGGCCGGTTCACTTGACCTCCTCCCGCGCCTAAAGACGCGGGAATCCCATCACGGGATTTCGGGCCGGTCGAACCGACCCTCCGGTTTCAAGACGCATTCGTTCCAAGCGTCTCTTGCTGGGTCTCAGCATCGGCTTGGCTGTCTTGTGGGGCGGTCAAACGCCCCCCATCCTCAGCCGAGTCATCGCCATCCGTGTGTTCTCTTGAACGGCTCTCTCCAAAGAGGTAGCGGTCTGCAATATTTATCGCGCCGTTCAGCCCGGAGGCCATCAGGATCGGTTGTGCGGCCGTATTCTGCCACGAGATCGGAGTACGACTCGAGGTGGGCGAGGGCGTCGTCGATCGCTTGCGGGTCCTCCGGTAGCGGTTCGGCGAGATTGTAGATCCGGTCGTCTGCGTGGAACCGGAGTTCTGGGTCTGGGTTCTCTCGGTAGCGCATCGGCGGCACCCCGAAGCGTCGAATCGACACTTCCTAGAACACGCCAGGGGTGAGGGAGAGCGTGTCGTTCGTCAGGCTGCCACCCGCAGCGGTGAACTGGGGGGCTACCTCGTCGCGGGTCGGCTTCTCGAGGTGAGCAAGCGAAAGGGAGACGCGTTGTTCGGGCAGGCCCTCGACCGGTGTCGACGGTGCGTCATCGTCGGTCGTCGTGTTGTGTTGGCTACTCCAGCCCGTTCTTCGAGAAATTCGCCGAGCCGATCAGCCAGGAAACGGTGTCGTCGATGGCGAGGCGGTAGAGTTTGTCGTGGACGTTCCGGTTCGGGCAGTCCCAGATAGTGACTTGCTCGTCTCGGCGCAGTTGTTCGAGCCGATCCATAAGTTCGACACTCTTCTCAGCTGGTCGCGGTGGTCGTCGCATCGCCGATCGTGATCTCGAGGGTTGCTTCGGGGGTGATGTCGTCGATCGTCTCGATGAGGTACTGTGGGGTCGTGCAGTACGTGAGAATGCGGGCCTAGGTTGTGTCCTCAAAGAGTTGTTTGAGGGTTTGGTAGCTCTACAGCTCGAGAACTTCGGCGTGGTCGTCCGGGTCGAGGGTTGAAAGGTTGAATTGCACGCTACTGTATGGCGGGGAGAGCAGATAGCTACGTATGGTGGGTTTTGGGACAGGATAGTGGGGGCGGGGATTAACCAACGTAGATCGGTCAGACGTTGGTTAATGCAGTCTCCTGGAAAGGTGTCCTGTGTCTGTCAGTATTGGTGGTTGGAAAGCGTTGTCTGGCCCACACAAGAGGGTGCGTGTTCATAGATGTACTATCAGCGACGCAGAAGTGGTCTCTATGATAGTGATTGAGGTCTGATTCGACAGCATGTGTTAAGTGGTCCCGATGTCAGTCTAAAACCATGGGTAGTGCCGCGACAACTACGTCTGCCGCACAGGGTTCTATTCAGGAGCGAGCGAAGGAAAACATGAATACGGCAGTGTCAAACGAGGATATGAAGCGGGCTGCAGATATCGGAATCACCGTTTTACTTGCCACACAACCGAACGGCCCAGCAAAAGTGCCGATGTATAGCAATCTAAAGCACGCTTACGCGTTTGCTAGCACAGCAAGTGAAGATGGAGTGGGAGCAGGAGTACAAGCAGCCGGTCAAGGTGTCTTCATGAGCGAGCTCAGCTCCGATTCAGCAGAAGCGACTGTTGCAATGGCACAATCCGCAGTGACGACTGCAGCAGAACGAGAGACGGTGAAACAGGGCGTTGACGCGGCGAATAAGAATCTACAGATGCCGTCCGAGCAAGCGACAGAAGACACACTCGCTGCCGTGATGTCTAACGGCGCAGACGCACTTTCTGAACCAGACCGCTCCAAGGGAGGCTCAAGATGAGCGATCAGTTTGATCTCACAGCTGAAGAACAGCAGAACAACCTCGAGGAGTTCATGGAAACCCACGGGCCAGAAGGATTCTTCACCGTCTATTTCCGGCAGTTACTGTATCGGTTCGTGAAACAGGAGCTCAAATCGGCGACGGAGGACATCGATGGTGTTGGAGAGCAACTCTACTTTACAGAAGATGGGAAACAGCTACTTTCAAAACACCGTGAGGAACTCTTAGATCAGTGTGAAGTCCATGCCCGGGAGCTCGTTGATGATCTTCTCGACCACCCTACGCTCGGGCCAGCCATTACGAACGGCGACATTGAGGCATTTGACCAACATCAGAAAGCGTTCACCGACGCCGTCCACGAGTGCTTTGAGGACTGGAAAGCAGACGGGATTCGACTTTTAGACGAGGTTGAGAGTAGCGGTTCTGAAGAGATAGATGATGGCGAGCACTGAGCGAGTCTATATCCAGCGGAGTGAGGAGTTCGAATCACGACGAGATGAGGCATATCAAGAAACAGGCGGAATGACTTCCATCGGCTCTGTTGTGAATTATGCGCCGAATAGGCAGTCTGATGCTGACTTCCAAATCAAGTATGAACTCTCCGAACTACGGCATCTATTCAACGGCGAGATTCCAGATGATGTCCTTGATCTAGTCGAAATCGCAGTTGCAACCTTCGGTGTGGATCGATATTTAGAGCGGAAGATTATCGCAGGAGATGGTATTCAGGACAGCGATGCGCGTCTCAACACCCGTTCCATCGTTATTCGGATCCCGGTATTTACAGCGGCGTTGACGACGCCGAAAGCCCAGGAACTGCTTTCGACGATGCTGTCGCACATGACGTACGATGTTATTCAGTATGACCTCATTCACCATTCGAAGGCAACCGGTCAGACGAGCGGGGCTTTCGAGACACGATCTCCCGAAACAGACGCGGTCAGTCTTTTCTCCGATGGGTTAGATAGTGCGGGCGGCGTTCATCAGAATCAGGCCGACAACATAGATAGCGAGTACGTGAGCCTCAAGTACGGAAGCGGACTTGGTCCTCGCCACGAGGAACTACAAGAGCTGCTCGGCGTCGATCCCCATCTCTTCAAACTGGAGTACGAGGGGAGAACCAATGAGTACACGACGTTCTCTCGAGGATTCCTCCACTGGGTGTTCGCTGCGGCTACGGCAGTAGCAAAACGTGCGCCCGAAGTCCGTGCATTCGAGACCGGCTTAATGGCTCGATTCGCTATTCTAAGCGAAGGGTGGCAAACCACACGGACCGTCTCTCCAGCCGCTATCGATCTATTCAACATACTCTTGACGGAAGTTCTGGATTGGGATACGGCAGTCACAAATCCGTTCTTGAACGATACCAAGCGGGAAGTAGTGGACCGAATCGCTGCCCGAGAAGTCGTTCAAACGACGGTTTCCTGTCCCCATCACGGACGACAAGGTCAGTTTGATTTGGACAACTGTGGGCAGTGTGTCCCTTGTATTGTCCGCAATATTGCGATTCTCACTAGCCAATTTGACATCTACCCAAGTGAACTGAGCATTTGTGATTGGAACGCGGTTGATTTTGAGGGGCGAAATCTTCCAGAGAAAACGCCTTACGAACTCCCCCACCGGAACGATCGTGACACGTTCTTCCTAGCACTTGGAGAGATTTCGCACTTTTGCCGACTCATGATTCAAGGGGAAGCCTCCACTGTTGTTTCAGAGTACCCCGAACTCAGCTCCTCAGATATCTACGACCTACACAGCCGGTTTGCTGACGAGTTCGTAAGCACATTTGAACAGTTGACAGATGACAACCCCTCTGCAGAAGCGTTGCTTCATCAAAACTAGGGGACATCGAGTCTACTCCGATACCCCTTGGACATGCTCTTCCAAATTCCGTGCAGCAAACGCGAGGACAAACGAGTCACCTAACTCCCGTCGCTGTTCGAGTCGAGACATTACCGGGCTTCCCTCAATAGTTCCTTCACGCCGCGCATTCGAAGCGCTGATGTCTTCCAGCGTTAAGCGGACAATGCCATCACTCACCCGGCATTCCTTCCTTAACTGTGCCCGAAATCCGTATCCGGGCGGAATCTTCAGGAAGTCGGATAAGGGTCTCTGACTTCCGGGCACTCCCAGGCATAGGCGCATCCCTATCGTCACTTTTCATCCGGATATCGATAGAGAAATCATCAATTGCCGCCTTTGCGGCCTCAACCATCGTCGGATACACGTTGCGTCTCTGTTCGATCGTCACTCAGCGACGGCGGTTCTCCAGATCGACCCGTTCAAACGCGTCGGTCTCGCCCACCTTGCGCTCCAGCAGCGAGGCGAGGTTGTCGTTCGCAGTAGCGAACATGATCTGTCGGTCGCCTCGGACTGCGAGTTCAATCACGAGGTTGAAAAACGACAGCGTATTGAGTTCGTCCAAGTGCGCGAACGGTTCGTCTAGCAGCATCAGCGGCGGCGCAGAGTCGTGTGCGAGGTTGTTTGTAACAAAAATCGCCAGCACGAGCGCCGTCCGTTGGCCGGAACTCATCTCATCGATCCCTACTACCTCTCCGCTTTTTCGCCGGACGACCCGGAGTTCCTCGTTGTCGTCGGTGAGTTCGACGCGCTTGAAGTCGTAGGGGCGCTGGAACACTTTGAACAGTATCGTGACTATCTCGGTATACTCCCCGAGCACCTTGTCGAGGCTTTCCTCAACACCCGCGAACGTCTCCCGGAGGTGATCACGCGTCTTTTCCAGTTGTTCAATTCGTTCTTTCAGACGGTCAATCTCCTCTGTCTTCGTGTCGATTTCGTCTGACAACTTCGAGGCTGGCTTTGATACGGCCGCGTCCGCCGCCTCTTCGACTGCGAACTCAATCGTCCGACGGTCGGACTCGACCGCGGGGCTGGTATCGAGGTGTTCTTTTGGCCACTGGTCTTCGAGGACATCGAGCCCTCGCCGAACGGCCGACAGTCGGTCCTCACAGTCGTCAATCTGTCGCCGTACCTCTGTGTTGGAATCGAAGTCCTGTATCTCTGTGGTTTGCTTTGCGATGTCGCCTTCGATTTTATCCATGGCGGTTGATAGCACCGCATTGGCCGAACGTTTGTCGACGGTCTGATCCTGCGCTAGCCTAGCGACTGCTTTCACAGTCTCGGAAGTGGTTCCAGGGAACAGAACCCCCTCCCTACCGTCCTTAACGAGACCGAACAGCCGCGGAACGTCGTCGAAGCCACACAGTTGGTCGCCGTACCGACGGATGTCGTCGTCGATATCCGCCGGGTCGATACTCTCGACGATCTCCAGCGCCTGCTCAACATTCTTTAGCGACTCGATGAGACTCTCCGGAACACCGCCCGCGTCGTGTGTGTGCTCGGGCTCCTCGCGTGCCCGGATGTCCTCGGCAGACTGTTCGATGTAACAGGCTGGGCAGTGTTGAACGTCTTCGTCGTCGGTAATCTCGAGGTACTCCTCCGTGTCGGCACGGATCTGTTCACGGAGTTCCTGCCGACGTTCCTCCAGATTGCCGAGTTCCGCCAGTCGATCGCGGGTTTCCTCCAAGTCCCCACACTGTTCGCGCAGTGCCATTTCGACGGTGACGAACCACGACTCGGCAGACTGTATAGACTCGACATCGCTGACTTTGAGATCCACCTCCTCGATTCCCCGGACGAGTTGACGTGCGTCCTCGCGGCCGATACCATTGGCAACGAAGAGGAGTCCAGTGAAGAACGTCGAGAACGGCAGTTCTGTAGCCTCCTCGGACTTGATGTGTTTCGCAACCTCGACGACCCGACGACGTTCATCTCTCAGCTCCCGGACATCCTTGAGGAGCTTCCTTCTCCGTTTGAGAAGATCCACCTCATCGTTAAGTCCCGACCGCAGGTCGCGGGCGGTCTCCCAGGTCAAGTCTGACATCGTGGCGTCGAGCGCCATCTCAAGCTGTTCGAACCGTCGCTTCCAGTCTCGCCACCGTGAGATCTGTTCACCTGGCGGCACCTCGTCTTTCCCTCCCCCCCCGCCTCCCGAATCGTCGTTCTCGACGAGCGCAGATGCTGCCGGCGAAAGGTCACGTCGGGCGCTCCCAAGCGTCGAAAGAGCCTCCTTCACCTTGTCTCGCCGGTTCAGGAGTTTCTCTCGTTCCGATTCTATCTCGTTAATCTCATTTTCCGTATCGTCAATCTCCCCATCGAGCAGGTCCAGAAGTTCATCCTTCTCTTTCGTAGCGTACGCAAGATCTTCGCCGTAGAGGAAGTTCCTAAATACTCGCTCAATCTCCAAGTCGGTCGATGGTTCGAGCAGCCGCGTCGTTTCGCCGGCCTCGTGGTAGTTGACGCGATAGAACTCGACATGGCGCCTCGCCGGCCCCTGTGGCCGGAACCCGAACCAGTCGGCGACCCGGTCGTTCACCGATTCCGAATCCGTCGGTAGCGGTTCATCGTCACCCTTCAGCGTAACACTCAGTCCCTCGTAAGCATCGACGCGGTCGTCGTCACGGCGGGTCTGGCCGACAAGACCCATCGTGGTCCCGTCGAGGAGACTCGTTTTCCCGGTGCCGTTACGACCGTACAGAAGGGTGAACTGTGCCGCGTCGAGTCGTCGTCTGGACGCATCCTCTCGGAAGTCTCCCAGTTCAACCGTGTCGACGGCCGACGGCCGGTCATCGGTCATCGTCGCCGACGACCCGGCGCCAGCGCCACCGACGTCATCCACGTCAATCTCCAGCAGCCGCTCGAACTTCTGGTCACGATTGGTATTCTGATCGAACAGGAACCCCAGACCGTGGCGGGTCACCCGTTCGACGAGCGCGTCGCGCCCGAACTCAGCATTCACATCGGATAGTGACTCACGGCTATGCTCCAGCGGACGGAGAAACTCCCCGAGCGACTCACGGGGTACACACCGTCGGATGGCGAACTTCGTCTCTCGCTCAAGTTCGCGGCGAATCTCATCGTCTGGCTCACTCTCATCCTCGTAGGCCCAGAACAGCTGAATGTTCCACTGGTTCGGCGTGTCATCGTCGTAGAACTCTAGTTCGAGCTGTCGAGTGTCCCTCTCCAATAGCGTCTCCCAGTCGTGGTTACCCCCTGCCAGCAGTCGAACGAACAACACCTCATCATCGAACCCCCGTTCCCGAGTCCGTTCTATCCGATACAACGGGTCGCTACTCTCCGCACGTACAGGCTCGTCAGCGCTGTCTCCCGGTGGGAAGACTGCGGTTACCTCCCCAACCGCTTCCAACTCCGCAGGGATATCAGTCATCGATTCACCTCTGCAAATTCTACCTGCGAACCACTCGCTGTGACGTCCTCAGGTTCGACTTTGCCATTTGTTACGTCTTCTAGCCCGTCGATTTCTTTCAGTTGAGTTTGAGTAGCCGACACCATCAAGACAAGCGGTTTGAACTTCTTCTCTTCCTGCCGGGTCCATAGTTTGGCGATGTCAGTGAGACGTCGCCGCCGAGTCCCTGTTGTCGGATCGTCGAGCCGCGACAGCGAAATATCGACGCCACGCTCACCATCGTCGATGGCATTGATCGGAATATCTAGAGGTCCACATTGGTCTGCTGGGTCAATCGAATTACCGTACTCCCTGCTAGCCGCCTGGAACGTCTCAAGGAGTCGTTTCGAGTTCCTTTCTACACTATCGCCGCGTCGATGCTCGTGAACCGCGAACGAGTGCGCCAGTTCCTCATCCCCGTTCGCTCGGAGATTCTTGAGTGCCGTCACCGGCACGCCCCACCTTTCATTGAGACTGTCCACTTCGTCTACATCAAGTTGCCAAAGTGTGACCGCAGTGATTAGCTCCGCGTCACGTGGCGTGTCAGGAAGCCGTCTCTGCCGTTCCACTCGACTGCAGCTTTGGCATCTCTCACAGTCGCAGTCATCGCAAATCCCACACCCACACTCTTCTACCCCTTCCGGCGATTCGTTATACGTGGACCCGCCCCAGGTACGTGTACTCAGAATTTGTGGCTCCGGTCGGCGTGCCTGAGCTGGGGCGGAGCTGTTCCCCTCTCGTCGCACACGAAGTCTACTCACCCCGTCGTCAACCAGAGTCCAGACATACTCGAAGTGGTTCGTTGGGTTCACTCCCGGCAAACCTCCGTTGTTATAGGTCTTGCTGTAGTTCTCGAGTGACGACCAATCTCGCGAATTCGTGTATACGCCCGAGTACCCCCACTTTACGTCGTCCCCGTCCACGCCTGGAACGGTACCCCAGTTAGCAGAGACGTACGTCACGTCGTTCGTATTATTGAAGATGCGTGAGCGAAAGGCGGTCCACTCCGAGTGGAAGGGCTTCGGGTTACACTGTGGGTGAACGACGATATGCCCTCTCTGGGCGTAGGTAGTGACTTGATCACGAATGTCGTCGCTCAATAAGTCCGAGCAGGTCCAGACGACGACTCCGGTTCCGGTCAGCGGTCCGAGATGGTGGATCCGGTTACCCGTTGCGAGGTTGTCGGCCTCGTTTGGGTTGGCCCGTTCGCTCATCGGGTGGGTCTTGTATTGAATCACGACCGTCGGCTTGTCGATAATGTCGAGTGCGTCCGCTCGCAACGGGACGATTGTCGGGGTGACGAACTCCTTGTTCTGTTCGTTGGGTACGTCCTCACTGATCACGTGAAAGTCTTCCTGGAGGTCCGCAACAGTCTCTCGCATCGTCTCAATCTCCACTGGACGACACCCGAGGACGAACAATGGGCTCTCGTCGGCGAACAGTTCGTCGTGCTCGTACAGCCACCCTACGTTGTAACTCCACTCCGGGGCAACCGCAAGGTCGGAATCGTCCGCCAGGCTCAGAAATGACTCCGCCCTCTGCTTCGCCTGCCTCGGTCTGGGCAGCGACTGAATGTCTTCGACGACGGTCCCTGGCTGCCATAGTACAATGTCTTTCTCTCGGCTGTCCTCGAAGATAGAATATGCACTCCTCTGGAACCCGCCGGCGATCCTGTCGACCGAGTGAATATCATCGCCGTCTGGCATTCGAAGAAGGATTTAGAACCAGCTAACTTAAACTATCCGCACAACAGTTCCCGCATCATCGTTTCCTGCCTGCCCTAATCGGCATCTGCTCCCGAGCGCTGCTCCCACTTTCCGAAGACAAGCGCCGTGTAGGGGCAAGTATTCCTGATGACAATCCGAATCTAGTCGTACCGACGGTGACCTACTGGAGGCGAGGTTTTTGATACTTAACCAACAATACGGCAGTAAACCTAGGTTTTATTGGTTAATACACGTATTGAACACATTGGGCTCCCGCAATCTCTCCCGAGCAACTGTTCTTTCGCCTCGTCGGAAGTCTCGGTCTCGGTCTCGTCGTAAATCGAGTCATCCAGCCTTTCGTACCGCTGACTCTGGAGCTAGGACATACGCTCACTGAGGTTTCGGCGTCATCCGGCAAGCGAAACGACGAGCCAACTTTCGTTCAAGCCCGACTACTGGCGGCACTGGTTGCGTACTCGTACTCACCGATATTCACACGACGTTCGGTGAGGAATCCTATACCAATTCGACTTGAAGCGGAAGTTGATACGACGCCACTGCCGAGTTTTGATCCGTTCGGCGTTTACATCGCCCGGCATGGCTACGTCTCAATACGATGCGCGATTGGGTACCGATTGGGTACGACAACGAGGAGTATCTGCAATACCGATTTTGGTTCGCACAGGCGGCCTACCAGCAGTCTGGTCCGGAGGACGATTCGCTCGTACCGATTGCGCTTAGGTATCTGTGATGCCTATCCACAGTACGCCCACCGTCACGGAGTGTCGTTGCCACAGCACTGCCGAAACCCTGTCTGTGTTTACTTTCTACCCAAGTGTTATGTTGGGAGAGCAAAGGTGTATTAGTATGCCAAATCCAGACTACGTGATAACCAAGGTATCGTACGATTCCGATCACAGTCGGATTACCCACGTCAGACGAGCAGAGTACGACAATTCTGAGAACTCGTTTGGACCTACAACAGAGAAATCCCGGCAAACAGTGGTTGACTCGACAGAATCTGGATACGAATACTACACTGTTCCTCCAAAAGGAGATGGAGGATATACGTGGGGGGATAGTGTGGAAGTAATTCCGATTGACGGAGAGAAGTTCATACGGACCGACGGTAACGAAGTCGAGGGAGATAATCTCGAGGAACTTCCAGAATACTAATCTGGTTTATTCAGGCGAAAAACATTGATTAGGATATATCAGAGTAGAATCGAACCATAAACCCACAAATTTCTCGGAAGCTTGAAGCGGGCCTGATGCCCCAGTAGAGAGATTTTCCCTTTCCGGTATTATCAGATATATACTAATGAATTTCGATCGCGGAAACGATGCAGTCTAGCAATTCCACTTCCACCTTGATAGGCGGGGATTAATATCTTCGTAGTGCAGACACGTTACCATGTCTTCGCAGAGTCGGTCCAACTGGGATCTTTCCGATCTGGAAGAAGCATCAGTCTTCTATCGCCCAGTGAAATCGAAGGACCGTCTTCGTGATCCTGATCGGGAGAATATAAGCTCCCCCTCCGAACTGAACGACGTTCAGGAACTCGTCCACTATATCCAGAACAAGAAGCTGAACTACCCCATGCCGCTCTCAGAGTCATCGATGGACGAGATGACCACTGACAGGGTCCGCTCTATCTTTGAGGATGACGCGGCTGAGCATTACGTCAAGGACCTGCTCGGACTTTTCTGTGATACGTTGGAAGGCCGTCAGAGGTCCGAGGACAAGTATGCCATGCTGGTCTACCTAGAAGGGCAGTACCTCCTTGCGCATGCTAGAGCGGAGCGCGGAATGTCTCTGCAAGAAGGTATTGGAGAAGAAGGGGAAGAGCAGGAAATCAAGCTCATCAAGCGGTTCCTTGACGTAGATAACATCCTCAGCGCTGCATTATTCGAAGACAAGCGCGATAAAGTGGAGTTCTCTCACTTCACAGACTCCGGGTCAGACTCATTCAGACAGTTCCTCGGTGTGAACGAGCAACACCTGAACTACCGACGCAAAACCATACAGCTGGTTTGTTATTACAGAGGGTTACGAGAGTACCCCTGTAAGTTCGAGTTCACAACCGAAGAATTCCGGGATAAGTGGCTACGAGATGGTGATGTCATGTTCAGTGGGGACAAACTCCAGTTCGCATCAGACGGTGCCGGGCGTCCCCATGAGATTGACGAAATTCGGTGGGGGAACAACACCTACAATTCCATCCAAGAGTTCAAGAGTAGTTTCCGGGAAGAGACACTCGGCCTGAGCATTGACAGGGATAAATACGAGTCGCTGCACAGCATCCCATCCGAAGACGGGGGGTCCATGTCCGTATACGACGCCGACGAAGTAGTTGATCGTCGACGACGAGTAGACGTCATTCAGGAAGGTGGGACGACGGTCATCGAAAAAAGCGATACCCCTGATAACCTCCACGTCATCTATTCCAGCGAGCACATCCGTATGGACTCCTCATTCGCCGAAGACATCTTCGCGGATCTGGCGCACGAGAACGACGTTCAAATCTACCATGCTTCAGAGTCACCAGCCGCTAAAGCGCTAGAATTGGGAGATACTACGTTCCTGAACATCAGCGAGGACGAAGTATCCCCAGAACTGCGAGAGTTCTTGAGTTCAACCTACGATCACGCAGTGAACCGTACAGGCGAGACTGTGCGGAAGTGCCTGCTGAACTCGATGCTACAAGTATTGAAGAAGCCTGCAGAACCACAACTCGAAACCGCGTTCCACCAAATAATCAACATATACAGTGGGAATCCCGCGGATGGAGCGACAGTCAGCACCAAGGAAAACGAAGGTGAGAACATTGTCGAGTACAAAAACAAGCAATTCTTGGAATCCGGCGATCCCGCGAAGGACATCTTAGAGGAGATCAAGACAGAGCAACAGAAAGGGGTGGACACGAAGGTGTTCATGTGGGGGTTCACGGAACAGAGCCGTGAAATCGACGGGTTCCCATCCCAATCTTGGAACGATGATCGAATCGCTGGTATCGAGCAGGCGGTTAGAGAGTATCTCTCGGAAGAAGGAATGACCTCTAGAGAGTTCATGATGCAGCCGATCAACCTCGACGGGAGTGGAGATCGGATGGCGATTACGGGGGTGTTCTTCTGATGGTAGACGCCGAAATCGAAGTGGGTCTCTGCCTGCGCGCTCTGAACTCAGTAAGTACGCTAGTCGACACTGTTCCGGTGAAATTCGAGGAAGACGGACTCGTGATTGACACAGTCGACGGTGCGAACGCTGGCGCGGTGAGCCTGAATCTGAAGAAAGGTGCCTTCGATTCCTACGAGGCTGAGGGCTCGGAACTTCACTTGGACATCGAGCAGATATGCCGGATCCTCGCACGGTTCGACAACGATAGCGTGGTGCGGCTGACTTTTGACGAGGAGGAGCATGTCATTGAGCTTTCTGTGGACACCTATTCTTTCGAACTCGCGCCCATCCACCCAGAGAGCGCTCGTGGCGGGAAGTCGGCGAAGGAAGTCGAACCGCCGGCAAAGTTAATTCTTGAAGCGGTGGAACTGCAGCAAGCTGTCAGGATCGCGGATATGTTCTCAGACGTAATCATGCTGGGGGTAGATGCCAAGCGAGACGTTTTCTACATCAACTCTCGCGGGGACAACAATAACATGGCAGTCTCCTTCGACAGA
Source organism: Halorubrum sp. SD683 (assembly GCF_002135045.1). Classification (NCBI taxonomy): domain Archaea; kingdom Methanobacteriati; phylum Methanobacteriota; class Halobacteria; order Halobacteriales; family Haloferacaceae; genus Halorubrum; species Halorubrum sp. SD683. The sequence goes on along the minus strand of NZ_NEWJ01000001.1, from coordinate 230,504 downwards.
GATTCAGACAAAGTCGATATCGTCGAAAGTGAAAAGGCCCATAGTAGATACTCCAGAGGCTATCTTGCTCAGATGACGAAAATGATCCCTGGAACCACAGAGATCACACTAAAACTCGGTGTTGAGTACCCAGCCAAAATCGAGTACGAGATCGCAGACGGAGCCGGTGAGGTTGTCTACGGACTGGCACCTCGCATGGATTAGTTAGCTATAGCCACTCCACCTTCCAACTCCCCACCGCTTAGCAATCGGAAGAGGAGGTCCCGTGTAGTGCTCTAAAGAGTCTCCAAGTCTTCCACCCGCTCCACTCGAGAGCCAGTAGTCAATCGCCCACGTCGGTCGGGTACTCAACCCGTTACTCCCCAGAGAACTCGGCATCACCGTGAACATAACCTGCAGCACCGTTGACCGCGTAGACGAGCGTGGCGGCGACGTCGAACGCGTCGTCGCGGGACAGTCCTGAGAGCGGCCGCGTAACGAACTCCTCGCCCGTTGGGTCACGCCCGTAACCGGGGTGACCGTGTCCCTTCGCCCGTCGTCCCGTCGAGACGCACGAAAACCGCAGATCATCGTGATACACCCACTCGACGTAGTTCTCGCCGTAAATCTCCTCCGTCCAGCCTGCGGAGTAATAATCGAGAAGGGCAGACTCACTCTCAGTCATTCACTTACCGAAGATGTGGGGTGAGTAGCGTCAAAGCTGCTCCCCTTACGCAGATTCCTCGGTGTAATCGGGGCGTTCAGCGTATCGAATCGGGTCACGCTCGTCGAGTCGCTGGAACGCCTGGAGGCGGAACGCACACGCATCACACGTCCCACACGCCGGTGTCTCGTCTTGGTAGCAACTCCACGTGTGTTCGTACGAAACACCGAGTTCGAGGCCGCGTTCCGCGATATCGGTCTTTGACCACTCAACGAACGGGGCTTCGATGCTGAGCTCCGTCTCTGGCTTCGTCCCGACATCGACGACGCGTTGGAAGGCATCGAAAAACTCCGGGCGACAGTCCGGATAGCCGGAGAAGTCCTCGGAGTGTGCGCCGATGAACACGGCGTCACAGTGGTTCGCTTCAGCGTACGATGTCGCCATCGAGAGCAGATTCGCATTCCGGAACGGGACGTACGACGTCGGGACCTCGTCGCTATCCAGGTCAGCATCCTCGACGTCCATCTCTTCGTCAGTTAGTGAGGATTCCCCGATCTTCGAAAGGTGATCCGTTGTCAAGTGCAGGAAATCGGCGGCGTCAAAGTACTCAGCTTGTGTCTTCGCACAGTCGTGCTCTTTCGATTCCGTGCGCTGCCCGTAAGACGTGTGGAGCATGTAGAGTTCGTAGCCACGCTCCTTCGCGATGGCCGCTGCCGTCGCCGAGTCCATCCCGCCGGAGGCGAGGATGACCGCCCGCTTCTCGTCGCTCATCGGCGGGCCTCCGAGCGTGTGACTGCAGTGCGGAACTGCTCACGTTCCTCAGTTGTTAGCTCTCCCACTGTCGATCGGGTCGTCGTCGTGCTTTCGGTTTCGATGCCGCGCATGGATTCACAGAGGTGTGTTGCGTTCATTTCGACGAGTACTGCCTCAGCGTCCAGTTCGTCGGCAAGCCCGGACGCAATATCGTTCGTCAAGCGTTCCTGCATCGTGAACTGGCGGGACTGCCAGCGAACATACCGCGTGAGCTTCGAGAGGCCGACGACCTCGCTATCAGGCCGGTACGCGATATCGACCGACCCGTGGAACGGGAGCAGGTGATGCTCACACAGCGAGTGGAACGGGATACCTGTCTTGATCACGAGGTCGCCCGATTCGGCGTCGAAGGTGCGCATCGTCGGCTTTGCCGATGTCCGATTGCCGTCCGTGAGCGTCGTGAAGGCGTCCGGAACACGGCGTTGCCACGTGTCTTTGAGGCCATCCCGATCGGGGTCCTCGCCGAGCGCCTCGAGCAGCATCCGAGTCGCGCGCTGGGCCTTCTCGTGGTCGATACCGTCCGCATCGGGTCGGGGAGAGAGTGTGGACTCTTGCGTCATGGATCAGGTACCGGGGGCGTCGTTCCAGAGATCGACGTGAAGGCGTGGGGTGTAGCGGTAGCCGTGCTCGATCGCGAGTTCTGCCACTGCATTTCGGGACTCGTCCAGCGCGTCGCGAGTCATCCCCTCGGGCATCAGGAGCACGTCCGAATCAGCGACTCGCGTCGACGCCGCCTCACGCACACGATCGACGAGCGCCTCTATCTCCGGCAGGTCGTCCCCGCCAGTGACGACGAACTTCAGTTGGAAGTCGTAGCCGTCGACGAGCTGTGCGAGTGCGTCGATGTCGACTCGGCGCTGTTCGTGCCGTTCCTCCCACTCGCCATCACCTTTCGGGTCCTTTTCCGGTGTCGGCGTACTGGAAGCGAGCTTCGGGCTGATACTGGCGAGATCGATGGGTGCGTCCCGGTAGATCGTCCCGTTCGTCTCAACCGTCGTGTGATAGCCGAGCTCGTCGAGTCGCTCGAGCAGTTCGACCGATTGCTCGTGGATCAGCGGCTCGCCGCCAGTGAGGACGACGTGCTCGGCCTGCTCATGCTCCTGCACTTGCTCAACGATTTCGTCGAGACTCAACTGTCCGTGGGTCGGCTCCCAAGAAGTGTGGTAAGAATCGCAGAACCAACAGCGGAGATTACACCCACTTGTCCGAACGAACACGCTAGGCATGCCGGCGAATGTTCCCTCCCCTTGAAACGAATAGAAGAGTTCGTTAATCGGGAGGGCGTTGGCGTCTTCAGACGCTGACGACGTCGCGTCCGCAGCAGAGTTGACCGGCATCAGTTGTCTCCGGCACAGAGTTCTGCCGTCTCCCGAACGGACACCTCGACAGCCGACACACGGTCCGGCAGGTCAGCAAGCAACCGGTCTTCGAGTAACACCCCCATCACCTCCGCCGTCGGCGGGTGTTCGAGAACGACAACATCATCGCCGTCGCCGCTCGCTTCGAACGCTTCGACGAGGGGATCGCCTTCCTCCAAGAGGAACCGATGGTCCCACTCGTCAATGATGTCCGTCACGTCTCCCTTGTCGACGACCCAACCATCCTCACTCAACGTGCCAGTGATTTCGACCGATATCTCGTAATTGTGACCGTGCGGTCGGCTACATTTGCCGTCATGGTGGAGGAGCCGATGTCCGGTACTGATCCGGATCGGTCGGTCCTTCCCGATATGCAGCGTTCGTTCCCCGGCATCGGCGAGGGTGATGCCAGGATGCTGTTCAAGAGACACGGGTCGGTATTCTCCGAGGGCAACTAAAAGAATATCGTAGGAGTATTGGGAAAACGTCGAAAGAAATCCATTTTCAATATTATACTCAAAACTTGTGCTTATTGAATTCCAATACTAATTGTGGGAATACTGTTCGGATCTCCCTATTACATAATCGTGATGATGAATAGATACAAAAAACTCTCCGCCTTTCTCCTCGCTATTGGACGCTTTGTTTGACAATCACGATTCGTCGATCAAGACATCAGTACGCTGAATCTTTGCGTTAAGTTCGTCAGCGCGCTCCTTTGTCTCGCGCTACTGTTCCAGCCCATCGGCCACATTGGCGACATGCGGGAGCGTCAGCACGCGCAGTCGATCCACCAACGAATTCGTTTTCGTCGGCGTCTCACAGAAGCCCGTAAAACCGCCAGCCTCATCGACGGTCATAGGGAGGAGCGCCTCGATCAAGTCAGCATCAGTTTCGGTGAGGTCAGTAATCCAAAGCGCCGGCAGTAGGTTGATCCTAGTGTCCCCGCTGATCGTTCTCGTGATTTTCGTCGTCCTCGACTTGTACCATGCCGTTACACAATATCATTCACATCTATTTTATAAGATATATGTTATATTCTATTAAGCTGACAACTGTGGGATGCTACTGAGACTGAATTTTAATACTCACAGGGTAAGGTATCTTAATAGTATCTTTGCCTAGTGAGAGAGCTTTGTATGTATTCCCGGATTTATCCTGTACAACTAATGTCGTTGATCTATCTTTCATACGAAAGATACCATAGTAAGTGTAGAAATTTGTATTGATCGCCTGAAGATCAACGGGGGGAGAATCCTCCAACGATCCAATCTCGGTCACTTTTCCCTCCTCAATGGTTGGCCCCTGGCTTTTGTGAAATTTGAGTTGATACGATATTTCTCCAGATTTGCCGTCCCTTTGCTTTTCGTCGAGAGTTCTAGTAGAGTCTATCTCACTCAAAGACAAGCTACTCGCCTGTTGATCTTCTCGTCCACTCATTGTCTGCTCTAATCGTGGTGTATATTAATAATTTTGGACAGTATTACTCATGTTCTTGGTCGACCAAGAGTTCCTTAACAATTACTGAACGCCCTGATAACAGTAGCGAGTTAGTATAACCTCGTTGCAAAATCCAACATCACCGTGCTGTATATGTTTGCCTGAAGTAGGTTAACTGGGGTTATGATCTCGTTTGATCACGCGCCTTTTCGAATGGAATCTGAGTATAGATCGTGGTCCTAGATTAGCCTTCTCGTTATTTTTCGGTTCGGAGCGAACGATCACCATATTCGACCGTTTCTTTGATGCCACCACGTCGGGCTTGTTCTAGTCGAAGATACATAGTCTCGGGTGAAACAGCCGCACCAAATGCTTCATACATTTCTGCACCGAGCTCCTCTGCAGTGATCTCAGTATCTCGGAAAGATTCCAGATACTTCTTCAGGCTTTTACTCTCGAGACAGAGTTCATCAGGAATATACTGAAGTTTGAATTCATAGAAATCAGGACCACCAAAATCGAACGGGCAGAGTGCTGTTACCTCCTCTGTCTCGAACGTGTAGATCTGGTCAATATCTGACGCCGGTGCATCGAAAACTTCGAGGCGGTCTCCACGATCCTGAGGCTCGTGTTTCGCAGTCATCGTTCACTTGAGAAACTGCTGGTAGCAGAAATAAGTCTGGTGCTATATCGGTTTCCACATACGATACATCAATCGTCCACCCTCTGTTGAATACTCGGACTTTTTGGCAAAGTCACAGTGTTCCCAGAACGTGACTGCCGGCGCTTCCGCGGCGACATCTGCAATCATCTCTTTCTTCCCAAAGAACTGCGCAAAGTCAACCGCTGCCGACACTAAGTAGGCACCTAATCCATAGTTTCGATAGGCGGGGTCAACAGCAACCAGTCGTATTTGTGCCTGATCGTCTTCTAAGACTCGAGACTTACACCATACCATCAACGCCGCTATAACCGTCTCTCTCGGCCGAATATAAAGAAGTCGTCGATCATTACGTTCGGAGGCTCGCTCTAGTGTGTCACGATGTGTAAACCAATGAAGTTCAGATTTTATCTGGGTTGAGTTGAAGAATTCGTTGACAGCAGTTACTAATGATAAATTCGGGCCAACCGCTTTTACCGTGAAGTCGGCGATCGAATAATTCGGTCCTTCACGGTTCTTTGGGGTCTCTTCCGTCACATCTCCCGATTTTTCCATTACGCTTCGCCGCCTCCATGCTGGCTTTTTCGGGGACGCATTTGTACTTGTTTGACCGTCTCTTCTTCGTCATCGACACACACAGCCTCCCCGACTTTGTCGATCTTTTTTATATAGGTCTTGAGCTGACTGCCCATGTACTCTTGACTCAACTCGTTTAGCGACTGGATGTCCGTCCGTGTCGTTATCTTATGACAGAGGATCAGGTCCATCTGCGAGACAACATCTGAAGACACCGCACTCGGCTGCTGAGTCGCAATACCCAAAGAAAGCCCCGGCTGGCGTCCCTCCTTAATCCATCGGATAAGCGTATCTTTCGCTAATGATGAGGATCCGGATGGAGCGAAGTTGTGTGCTTCATCAATAAACAGCCACACCTTCGGGACATTAGTTTCTAATTGTAGTTCTTCACGCCGACGTGCCTGCGATCGGTCGTCAAAAATGCGTTTCGTCAGAACGTACACCACTAAATTTCGGAGTCCGTATTTCCCCGGGTCGAGAACGCTTACATCGAGGACGTTAATTCGAGTCGGATCGAGGACCTCCCAGATGTCTGTTTCCTGTCGGCTGAAGATTCCCCACTCGCGTGCCATCTCCAAGCGGTTCGTAAGCGCGTCGATGGTCCGCTCGTTCGCTTTCTCATCATACTCGACGGCTTCTATCAGATCAGAAAGGTCAAAGAACTCACCGTCTTCTGAAAGGGATCGGACTGCACGATAGAGCGCGATTCCCATGGGCTTGTTAATATTCAGATCAAATAGCTCACACCAACCATCGGGGGAGATATCGGACGGATTGAGTCGAAGACTACGTACTTCGAGCCCACGACGTTCCATCTCACTAAGTACATCTCGACCGTACCGTTCCTCGGGGTCTCCGGGGACGAGGACGGTCGTATCGAATCCTTGTGGTTGGAGTCCCCAGTCCCAAAGCAGATCGGACTGTCGGTCGTTCGGGGCAGCCATCGTCCAGTAGATCCCCATCGGATCTACGACAAGGGGAACGGTATCCGGCATGTTCTGTTCAACTTCCTCAATGATATTTCCGAGCGAATAGCTCTTCCCTGTCCCCCGTTTCCCGCACGCAAATACGGTCCGCGCTTTATCGACAGAGATCGTTATATCCTCTCCCGAATCCTGTTCTTGTCCGATGAATAGTTGACTTGTCATAGTTTTATTGAACCTCGATTAATGGCACGATGCTTTCTTGGAACGAATACCCACCATGTACCCCTGGTTCATTACTTTTCAGGTCGTAGAATAGATAGGGATACTCGAGCCGGAGGAACTTCGAACCAGCGTAAGTCTCGGTGTAGCCGGTAGACTCTGGAATCTCGACATCTGGGTTCTCTATATGGCGGCGTTTTGTGTGGTGCCAGCCATTCTGAGTTAGCGTCTCAAAGTCGTCACCCACGTCCATCCGCCACAGGATTCCGTGGTCAGCAGTCGCGAAAATGCGATGGCTGGAGACTTGCTCAGAGAGGACGTCATTCAGAGCAGTCAGTTTTTTCTGAACGAGTTGGGCTTGATGAATAGTATCCGGATTTTCCTTGATCTTGTGGGCAACTCGTTCCGGGCCTGTCAGAGTGACCTGGATGAACGTCTTTTTCTGAGAACTCCATTCGTGTCGGTTGAGATACGTAATGATGTCATCAAAGTCTTCGACATTGCCGATGACGTCATTTTTCGAGAAGGACTCGTGAAGTTGGTCCGTGAGATCCGAATCGGATTTGTCCCAGTAGGAGAACGCAAGCCGGTTCTTGTACCCTTGATTATAGAGTCGGTTTGCCAGGCTTTCTCCCGATTCGCCTCCGTACACGACATTTGGATAGCCACATTTTGTGATTGTTGGACAATCCACATAGACCGGATCCGGTCGATAGCCAGCACGTATCCAATCGTAGTACGACAACCCATCGACAATCACGACGACGATTACATCCTCTGATCCACTCTCTGAGGCAACGTACTCGGCCACCTCAGATTGTGATAACGTCGTTTCCTCCACATCCTTCCACGAGAGGACGCCTTCGCTGATCAGCGAATTCAGTTCAGGAGTGTAGGGATCGCCGGTGTAGGGGATTGTTGGAACCGTTGGTGGTATGTATGTTGTGAGCGTGTTATCGAAGGATGGCTTCGGTGTTGTGTCGTTAATTAGGACGTCCGCCGAAAATCGGTGATCGGGATCTTCGAACCGCTGGTAGAACTCCGTAGTCGTTGAAATCACGTCGATTCCGTGCCGTTGTTGGAGGATCCGTTCAGCTAACGCTGGTAGGTCCGCGCGAATCGGTTCTTCATGCGCCCGATCTGCAATCGACTTAATGTCCTCCATTGACGTCCTCTCTTATCGGTGTTCGCTCTTCACCGTAATCTGGATGTGATTGCCCTCGAACAGCTCCTGAAGATCATCGAACACATTATCGATATCGAGCGACCCGTCGTTTTTCTCAGCGACGTTTGTCAGTATCGTCTCGATATCCGTTCCCTGTCCGTATTCTATTTCGTTCATCAAGTACTGGAGCCCCTCTGACGGCTCTTCAGTGGTTTTCCGCCACTTCTTGATCTCTGATTCGTACGAATCAACGAGCTCACGCTGGGCTACGATCCTCGACGCGATGTCCACAGGTTCATCTTCAACAATCAACTGCAGCGTTTTGCTCGTCTGTGGGAAGTCCTCTTCCCGTTCATCGGCTTCGGGTAGGGGGATATCATCCTTGACGTCCATTTCGCTCACTGCCTGCTCAACAGAAGCGATATGTTGTTCTACTTCCTCAAGTCCGGTCTCGATCGACTCTGGCGTATGCTCTGGGTCGTCTGGGACTTGATTCAGGAGTTCTGCGTATCCGAGCGTCCCCCGAACGCGTTCGATACGTTCACGAATGTCGTCGAACCCGCCATCTTCCTCTTTGAGTTGGCTGGTGAACTCATGGTGGAGATTACTTCTGGATTGTTGCGGATCGTTGGGATCCAGGGTGTGTCGAATCGTTGCATGACCCTTCGTTGCCTCCCGGATCGTATTCTCTAGAACGCGCTTCCGGAAGGTGAATACATCCCGGTCGCCCTCTGTGATTTGCTTGAACTCAGTCTCGATATCAGTGAAGGATTCTCGATGTACACCAGCATCACGAAGTGTCTGCTGTGTATCCCGTTGGAATGCTTCCTGAATTTCGCCTAGCTGATCATCGAGTTGTTCTAGGAGAACCTTAGCTTGTCCGGGGTCATCATGGCTATCTTTGTACCGAACCATCTCTGACCGGATTTCCCCCATATCTTGGGCGAGGTCACACCACGCTGAGTAGTCCGCGGCTTTTTCTTCCACCTCTTCGAATCGCTCGTCCAAATCAGACTCTGCGGTTTTGGCTTCTTCTAGGCCGTTTTGAAGTTTCTCGATTGCACGAAGCGGCTCCGCGCCATCAGCCGCATCGATCTTGCCTTGGAGTTCGTCTTTGGCGTCCTCAGCATCTTGTTTGATGGACTTGAACTCGTTTTCTAGAGTAACCCGCACGTCATCCAGATGCATCTCGAACGGAACCTTGGCATCCTGAACATCCGACTTCATATCTCGCGGCGGTTTCTTCGTTGCCTTACTCGATAGGGCTTGTTTCTTATTCCGGCAGCGTTCACGATACGTCGCTTGGACTGCGCTTGCGCGGGTTGAGATCAGGTTTTCGACTGTGGTCAGGGTTCCGAGTGCCTGGTCGAGCAGTTCAATGTCCTCCTCACCAGCGTCTTCCAGAGCCTCTTCGACCTCATTAAGCTTTTCCATCACCTCCTTTTCATCATCCCATGTGGATTCGAAACCAGCGAGAGAATCCGCTTTCTCCTTGATATTCTCATAGCGTTTGAGGACATCACCACGATCTATCGCGATATCACTCAGTTCGACGTATTCTTCCTCCTCGTGGCGGATGATGTACTCTCGAGCATCAAGCAGGCGGAGCGCCCAATCCACCTCTTCGGTGCGGTGTCCCGTCTTCGAACCCACTTCGTATGCTTCCGAAATCGTGAGCTGTTCGTCGTCAGCTTCCTCGATTGCTTCCTTCAGGTGTTCTTCGAGCGGGTGGAGTGTGAGACGGATCCGGGCGTCGGTGCCTGACCAGACTTCCACTTCCGCTAGACTACTGAACTGCTTGTCGAGTCGGGTCTTCGCAGTTGAGTTACTGGAGACACCGAGAGCGTTCGCAATGTCTGTTTTTGTACCTTCTATCGGTTTGTTCCCACGCTTTTGCGAGATTAGAAGATCGGGTTCATTCCCGTAAAGGAGGGACTCATAGTCATCGAGGAAGGTTTTGTAGTTGTCTGATATGAAGAGCGTCGTGTAGTCCTGGTACACGTCCTCGATGACGATATTGAATGCCTTTTGTACAACCTGTGTCGGCTGCGTCGTTCGCCGATCACTCCCCTCTTCTGAGAGGAAGTCATCCCCGTTGATCGGTGGACCGAATAACTTCTGAACACTTTGCGTGATTAGCTGGTCCCGAATGTACTGGAGTTGTTCTTCCTCATTTGGATTGATCGTCTTTTGTTCGGTCCAATTCCCGATGAACTTGTACAGTGAGAGGAGGAGATGAGGGTTGACGTCCTCTGGACTCATGTAATCCTCGAGAAGCGCAATGTTACTCGGGAGACTATCGAACGAGTCCAGGAAATTGAGGTGGAAGACCACTTCGTCGCGATCGCTTTGTTCGATGGATGGATTCACCGTCTCTCTCTTCTCCATATGGTGAACGAACCCAAAGGAAAGGTCGAAATCACGGCCGCTTGTAGCGTTCGCGACTGTCTCGCCGGTATGGCCTGTTCGAATCTCGAGGATTCGTTTCGGATACTGCTGTCCGTTGAACGACCCACTGAATACTGCGGTGTAGACCTGTTGCGTTTCAGGGGCAAAATCTTGGTCTGTAATCCAGCTGTTTAGGGTTTTACCACGCTTCGCCGGGAAGAGTTCTTCCTTGAGAACGACGTCACGGAAGATCTGGGACGCATTCTCGTTGTAGATGTCGGTGGTGTCGTATTTACGGTAGAATTGGGTGAAGAGTTCGTCCTTAATTCCGCGATCTTCCCCTTCACGTTCGAGACTTTTGAGCGTCCGCCCCTCCTCGTGAGTGATGATTAGTTGCCCATGGAGGGTTCCCTTGACATCCTCCTTCGCCGTATACACGCCGTATTTTTCGAGAAGTTCGTCCGACACACCGCGGGGGAACACCCCACAGAGTTTGATGAAGTTCTCTCGCTCCGTACTGTTGATGACGTCAGCGTTGACCGCTTCGGTGATTGCCGCCTTTATCTTCTCGCCCTTGTATCGGACTGTCCCCTGATAGTAGGAGTTTGCAAGATCCAGGGCATCGTACGGTGTGTCGTCATCTAGCCAGTGTTGGATTCCGATCGTAAGAATGTCAACAACGGTTCGAGGGCCGTTTGAGAGTGGGGGACCTCGTTCGCAGATTTGCCCGATAGCGTCTAGTGCGTCTTCACTGATGATCTCATGGCGTTCATCGTGAAAGTCGTACTTTTTGCTCAGCGAATCCCAGAGATTCGATGGGAACTGGCGGTTATAGACGCTCGAGAGATTTAGTTTGACGTTCTGCTCGGATAATCGTGCGAGCACGTCGTCCGCATTGACGTCAAGATCACTGTGGAGACCATCGTCCATCGTGAAGAGGAGGCCAAGGCCGTCCCCTTCATTGAGGCCGAGTGCAATTGACTTCGCGATATCGCGAAGTTCGGAGTAGGCTTCTTTGTCGGAGTTATGATTCGACACGAACTGTTGCAGTTCGTCTGCAATGACGACAAGGCCGTCGAATCCAGCATCACGTGCGATCTGGTTGCACTCGGAGAGAAATTCGAGAACGCTGTTGACGGAGAATTCGATATCGATTGCGCCAGCTTCGATCAAGTCTTCCAGTTCGTTCTTTACGTCGTCCTTGTTATCCAGGCCAGTTTGGCTTACTAGGTCGTCGACGTTGTTTGTGGCCTTTGCCTCGTAGCTCTCTTCGAGTTCCTCAAGATAGTCTTCGCGCCCTGTGAGCCGGTGTCGCATCCAACCGTAGACGGCGTCGATAATTGCCTGGAGATCTTTAAAGTAGATCGGCGGTGTGGCGATGTAGTTATTTTCGTTTTCAAGAGTGTACCAGACTTTCCCAGCGGTACTGGTTTTCCCGTAGCCGTAGGGGCCAACGATGTATCCCGGAACGGACCGATCATTATCTGGATCCGACAGTGATCCCGTCAGCGCCCCGAGAAAGCGATCGATATCTGGTTGTACTAGGTGCGTGCGTGCGTATTCAACATACTGATCCTCGATCTCTTGAGGCTTGTTTAGAAAACGATGTGCACTTGAGGTATTGACAATCCCTTCATCTTTGTTGATGGTATCATTTAGTTGAATTAACGACTCGCGAAGGGTGTTAGACATAGTACTGGATGGCATACGTGACTAGAAAATAGTTATAACTCTCCCTGTATAAAACACCCATGATTCCTTGAATATATTTCCTCTACATATGGCTACTATAGTAGATCATTTACATATTTGAAAAAGGCTGATGCGATTCGGACAATCACATTAATAGCCGCCTCCGTAACTCTGTGAAGCGGCAGTCTAGTGAGGATTCATTGGATCAAAATTTCTGCCCTAATCCTTATCTCTGTATATCGATATGAATTGGATATCTCAGGAACACGGAACAGAGGCTTAGTGCTCTTGTTGTCGTACTATTAACTATCGATACTCGAAAATTCATCGATTCGAATAGCCTGTTTGATCTCCGGAAGAGAACTCTGACTGACTGCGACAACAATATCGGCCGAGTCGAACGTTCGAATTTCCCTTATTCGACGTGATGCCACGCGGGTCGCGGCCACCCGGTCTACGATCACTTTGTCGGCGTCTACATCCTTTGGTGGTGACACCCAAGGAACATACATCCACTCCGGATTTGTCTTTGCAAGCAGCCATGCAGTTTCTGTTAACTTCGTTTCGTCTCGGCCGACTAAGTTATAGATTCCCGAACCCTCTATCGCTGCAAGATGGGCTGCGGCGCCTTCAACATCAGCTGGAATGTCCCCTGTAGCTACGCCCTCTTTGTGCGCATTCCGTTCCATAAGGATCGACGCACTCAACGTTGTCTTATCTGAGGTCATCTAATTGAACTTGCTTATCTAGTCGGAATCGTAGACCGTAGGAATGCTTCGTCGTGAAGAACGGATAGGCCCGGTCCGCGTATTCGATAACGTCACTCAATCCCTCCTCAGTCAGTACACAAACCTGCTGTATCTGTCGTTTCACCTCATCTGTTCCCTGCAAGAGTGTATTGTACTCTGTATCATTTGTCTGGTATGCATAATCAACGGCCAGTACGAGTATTTCAGGGGGGCAAAAGCCACGAGGTTCGAAGCCAGGCGTCTCATCCGGATCATTTGAATTCACTGCCGGGCTTAGGTCCCGAATATATTGGAGATAATTTGTCAAACTCTTCGTACTTAGTGACACTCCTGATTGCGTATAAGATAGGTCGAGATCAGGATCAGTCTCTGCGATCTCTGTTATTTCTCCGACAATAGTACCCTTCTCACCACTCAGGGAGTCGAAGGGTGCGTTGTCGAAAAGGTAGTTTGTGAACTTTTGATACGTGAAGGAGGAGTAAATATGTTCCTCGGGATATCGATCGAAGGCAGTATAGTAGAGGAAATGCAATATGTTGTTGAAAAGGTTGCGGTCAGCGTACATGATATCCACGAGGGAGTCCCCCATTTCCGTATAGGTGAATTGATCCTCGGGCCTCACTACGCCGAGCCGTCCGAGAACAGCACCCGAGTCGACTTTTTCGTAGGTTCCGATCGAGTGCCCTAAGCTTGCAGCTTCATCGACCAGCTCTTGATTCGATGTCGGTTGGCTCGCCTCCACGGTGTCTAGATACTCATATAGATCCTGCGGACCCGGATCGCCGATATGGAATTTAGGCGTGTAGTTTGGCACAAATAGTGGATCAGGGAGGCCTCACAAATAATTGTTGTCGTGCATTCAGATTGCCGTCAACTTCTTCAAATACTTTGTATACTGCGAGCGCGGATTCATTATATCCAGTAGTTCATCAGTCGAATACTCTCCGATAGCGTCTGCCATTTCACTCATTACTACCAGATTGTGCAGAACACGATCCTCTCGATTCTCTTGTAAATCCTCAAATGATTCACAAAATGGGCATGAATGATTTGTCTCCGTCTTCAGGTTACTCAACTCTTCCCGGAATACCGCTGGACCAGACCGATCGCGAAGATGCGTGATGTTTAGCCGACTCTTGAACGGGAAGAAAACATTGCCATAGCCTGCAGACCGGATCCAACCGGTAGAGTCAAAGGTGTCTACCCCGCACTCGTACAAAATCGGAATCGAAGTTGGGCCACCAATCCCGAATGCGTGCACATCTAGCCCGTACTTTTTCGCTTCCTTCACCACGAACTGGAGAAGTTCAATATTGTCTTCGTTCAAGTAATTCACACCGCCATTTACTCCACCCGTGGAGAAGCTACCGAACCCAATCTTCTGTACGTTATCCAGACGTCGGTATGCATCTAAGCAATTGACTATCTGCTCTCGCTTATGTCCTTGAACAACTGGCACAGCCCGCTTCTGTTTCTCCGGTGGCAACTCTCGATATAACATCCGAGATAGCGTAATAGTATCTTGAACCTTGTGTTCGACCGTCATCTCGTCATCCGTCTCTAATGGGACCTGATCCGGCATAACGTACTCAGTGGGCCAATCAGTTTCGAGATAGTACTTTCGATCGAACTGATAGATATCCCGCATGGAGTACTTGTTATTAATCTGTGACTCATATCCCCCGGAGTCACAGGCTACGTGGATATCATAGTCTGTGGCGAGTCGTTCGATGATCTCCGACGTTGACTCACCCGCAGTTAACGGGCAAAACATGAGATTTCCCAGAACGTCTTCAACAAGCCCGTGTTCTTCGAGCCGATCAATGAGGGAGTTAAACTGTGATTTATTGATTTTGGTCACAGAGGCCACGAACTCGATAGAATCGGGGGTAAGAGAATCGTATTGCCTCATTAGATGCTCCACCACGACATAAGTAGTGGCTACTCTCTCGTCCACATACACATATGTTTCCTTCCCAAATGAGGTTGGTATTCATCGATGTCATATGTACTCTGTTAATGCCAGAATTATCTAGGCAAGAACAGACACGACGGGAAAACCACGACAAAGGTTTAACAGAACCCCCACACCACGTAGCCCTGTGTCGTTTCCCCGCGCGAAATCCCCTGAACAACTCTACGACGACGTCGCGGACTACGACCTCGTCATTACGCCTGATGGACCACTCGCTAGCGCCCTGAACCGCCAACTTGACCGGCCACATCTCGGCCCCTTCGCCATACCCCCACGCCGACTCGCGGCTGGCCGGCGCGAAAAGGCAGAGGACCGACTCGCGTTCTTAGAACTCGTCGAGCAGGACGACGTTTCTTGGAAACGAGCTGCCTACGCGATCGGGAACATCCTCCAGTGCTGGGAGCATCAGGGAACCCACGACGCGATCCACGAGTACGACGCGTACGTCGACGACGCGACGACAGATGCGGTCGACCGCATCGCCGAGCTCGACACGACGTCGATGGAACTCACGACCACACAGATCGATGCGGATCAACGGGTCGCCGTCGTCGCCCCGGAGATGCTGACGGCGCTCGAGCACTCGTTCCTCCCCGATGAGTACGACGCAGTCGACCTCTTCACCGACGAGCCGTTCGAGCGACCCCCGTTCCACATCTTCGACTCCCCGACGGCGATCGTCGACGCCGTGGTCGACGCTATCACCGAGGAGAACGCAGAGGACGTTGGCATCGTGCTCGATCAAGCGAGCGAGTTCTCCCCACTGGTCGAGTCGGCACTCGAAGCCGCCGACGTCCCGTTTTTCGGCGGACCGGGGTTCGCCGACAGCCACGAACACCGGACTTTCCTCCAGTTGCTGCGGACGGCCCACCGCGGGACCGATACTCGCGTCTCGGAGATCCGGCCACTACTCGCCACGCTCGACATCGACCTCGATATCTCCCACGAGGAGAAGCGCCTGTACGAGCTTTCGACACCCGAGATAGACTGGCTCACGGAGTTCTGTGAGGGGGTCGAACAGCGAAGCTTCGCGGACACACTCTCGGCGTTCGAAGCCCGCGCAAACTGTGACCTCGAGGCGTTTCACGAGGAACTCGAAACGCTCGGCATCGCGACCGACCCGGTTACCGAGCGCGGGGTCGACCAACTCGCCTTCTACCTCCAGTCCTACGACGTCCCCGTCGACCGCGAAAACGAGGGGGTGCTCCTCGCTGACGCAAAGTCCGCTTCGTACGTGGGCCGAGACGTGGTGTTCTTCCTCGGACTCGACGAGGACTGGACCCATTCCGCCCCGCGTCGTCCCTGGGTGGACAAGGAAGCCCAGTACACGCGCAACATTCAGGGCTTTCAGCTGCTCCTCCAGAGCGGATCCAGCCACCACTATCTCGTGCAGGATTCTGCCGGGGGCTCCCCGGTGACACCATGTCTCTACTTCAAGGAACTGCTCGACACCGAGTACGAACGGTTCCGTGATCTCGAGTCGGTCAGCCACACACGATCGGCCACCGAGTCGGAGACACAGACGGCGTTCGAGCGGTCGGCGGTCGACACGACGGCCGACACTGTCGAGACGGTCAGTCAGTCAAGCCTGAACACGTACGTCAATTCGCCCCGGGACTACTACTTCAGCAAGCTAGTCGACAACCCACAGAAGGACTACTTCGCCGAAGGGAACCTCTTCCACGACTTTGCCGAGTTCTACGTCAACCATCCCGCGTTCGTCGACGATACCGTGATCGAGACGGTCGTCGACCTGATGCTCGACGAGATGCGCCCACTCGTCCGCTCCGTCGACGAAGAGACACGGCGCACCGAATATCGAATCGGGCTCGAGACGATCGTCTCGTACCTCGAGTCGAACCCGCCGATCGATGGTGCGTTCCTCACCCCTGCAAGTGGGTCTGGGACGAACGTCGTCGCGGATCACTTCGACAAAGACGTCGACTCCCCCGTCACCGAACGGTGGTTCGAGGACGACGACCTCGGGGTGAAGGGGAAGATCGACCTCGTTCACTCACGGGACGAACTGTTCGACTTCAAAAGTGGGTCGCAAAAGAGTGCTCGTGAGGTGGTGAAACACTCCGCGATCGAGGAACCGACTGACACTCCGAACTACCAAGCGCTGCTGTATCTCACCTACTGGCGCTCGAACTACCCCGACCAGGAGCTGGCGTTCACCTTCTTCCACTTCCTGGACCCCGTCGATGACGTGATCACTGGGGACGCCGACCTCGAGGATGCCGTGACGACGGTAACGTACTACCCAACCTCCCTCACGGACCACGTACGCTCGGAGTCGTTCTTCGAGTATCTCCGCGAAGACGGCGCCGGGGACTGTCGAAAGACCCTCTCCAAGATCGACTACGAGACCTACGCCAGCCTGTTCGAGACGGAGCCACTCCCCGAGACGGCTGATTACGACGAGATCATCGATTCGGCATTCGGTCAGCAGATGATCGTAGACCTCCGGGGGGTGGTCGGCAAGTATAAATACGTCACCACGGGCTGCGAACAGGCCATGCGCGAGATCGCGAGGACGTACGGCCAGAACTACTTCCGGGGCGACCTCGACGCCTTCGAGACGTTCCTCGACGAGCGACTCACGGAGCTCAACCGCCGGCATGCTGGTGAGGAACGCTTCCCGATCGAGGGACTCGCGGGCGAACCGAACTACCGGCGGGTGGACAACCGCGACCTGCTTCTGGAGGGCGAGCGATGAACGATTTCGACCCGAACGACAGCCAGCAACGCCTCATCGACAGCACGGACGGGCTGTATCTCGTCGACGCCGGCGCTGGGACCGGGAAGACGTTCACCGTCACACGTCGGTATGCGTCCATCGTCGATCAGGACGGCGTCGACCCGGAGGACGTGTTGCTGGTGACGTTCACCAACAACGCCGCCGCAGAGATGCGGGAACGGATCGTGAGCCAAAGCGAGTACAGCGTTCGAGAGTTGGCGGACGCGCCCATCCAGACGTTCCACTCGCTGGCTCACGACCTGCTCGAGGAACACGGGCATGCGGCGCCGACGTATCTGGACGTCGACGATCGCATCACGGGGTCGACTCGGATCGTCGAGGATGACCTCGTTGAGGAGGCACTCTTCCGAGAGTTTATCGGCCAGTTCATCGACGCCCATCCCGAGTACGACACGATATTCGCAGCGATTTCGGACACGAACGAGCTCCTCGACGTAATCAAGGAACTCGCGGCGAAAGGCGTGTTCCCCGATGGGGACGGATGGTACCGTGACGGCGAAGCCCATCTCGACGGCGACTTCCACGCCTTCGAGACACTGTTTCATGAAGCCAATCAACCACGCAACGGGGGGAGCAAGCAGTCCAAACTGCGCAAGAAGCTCAACGACTACGGGAAGGACCAAACGTACCTTCCCGAGGCCCCCGAAAAGTGGGAACTCCGTGGGGAGCGTGGGACCAAGCAGGTCCCCTACGACGTCGCACGGGAGGCCTTCGGGGAGGACCGAGAGTTCCTCAAGACGTTCCTCCACGACCTGTACCACGGCTATCTCTCCTTCGCGCTGCGGCGGAACTACCTCAACTTCAGCTTCCTTCAACTGTTCGCGTTCGTGCTGCTCTGTGAGAACCACGACCTCCGAGACCGCCTCGACTACGAGTACGTGATGGTCGACGAGTTCCAGGACACGAGCGAGATTCAGTTCAAACTCACGCTGCTGCTTGCCGGGACGAACAACATCTGTGTCGTCGGGGACTGGAAACAGAGCATCTACAGCTTCCAGTATGCCGACGTCGACAACATCCGGGAGTTCGAGACACGCCTTGACGACTTCGCGTCGGATCTGAACGCCGACGCCGATATCGAGCGCGTCTCCTACCCCACGGCGCCGGTCACGAGGCTCGAACTGGCCGTGAACTACCGTTCGACCCAGTCGATCCTCGACTTCTCTGAGCAGGCACTCACGACGCCCGCAACGGGGAGCGACGACGTCGACACTGAGGCCATCGACGACGCGATCACATCCCTGACTGCCGAGACGGATGCCGACAATACCGTCATTGAGGCGCTCCAGAGTTCGGCGGAACACGAAGCGATCCTCGAGAAGATCGACGAGATCGTCGGCAACGACACCTATGCCGTTGAGGGTGAAGACGGCGAGTTCCGCACACCGACCTACGGCGATATCGCCGTGCTCACGCGAACGCGTGACTTCGGCCGCGAACTACTCGATACGGCAGGCGAGTACGGACTCCCGCTCGCCTATGAGGGCGGCATCGAAGTGTTCCGGACCGATGCCGCCAAACTCCTCCTCGCGTGGCTCCGGATCCTCGAACGGGACGCCGATCGCGGATGGGTACTCGTGCTTGAGGAAGCCGGCTACACGATCGACGAGGTCGACCACCTCCTCAAGACCGGAGCGTACCCCGACAGCATGGTCGCGTTCCGTGAAGAACTCCGCGAGTTCGAGACCTTCGGAGGCGTCGCCCGGCGCGTGTTCGAGCGGTACGGCTGTGAAGGGTCGAGCGCAGACGTCGTCATCCACACCGTTCAGTCGGTGTTCGAAGCGACGACGTTCACCCGTGGCGACTTAATCGGCTTCATCGAAGACGCGATCGACGCCGGTAGCACGCACGAAGTACACACCGGCGCCGGGACCGATTCCGTGACAGTCCAGACGATTCACGCTACGAAGGGGCTCGAGTACCCCATCGTCATTCTGGGGAACATGAACGCCAACAAGTTCCCGTCCACCGGTGGCGGGAGCAGCAACATCATCTACGAGGACCCGGTTGGGGTCCGTCAGCGAAAGCACTACGACGAGGAAGCCCACGGCGTCCCGCACATCTACGACAACTGGCGTGCCGATGTGCTCCGGTGGACGCTCCCGCAGAACTACGACGAGGAACGTCGGCTCCTCTATGTAGCTGTCACGCGCGCTGAGAGCCATCTCGTCTTGACTGGCGGTACTGACCCGAACTCGTTCCTTGATGCGCTTCCCGTGGATGTCGACGATGCCGATCCCGACCTGTCTGCGTTCGACCCGGAAGACGGCGAGCATTCGCCGTACACGGTCGACGTTCCGGAGTCTGATGGATCGGCAAGCTACTCACCGCACACCTTCATCGATGACGCCGTCTTCGAAGGGAATACTGGTGGCAGGGGGGTTGAATTTGGGTCAGACGTCCACGAGTTTGCGGAGCGGTATGTTCTCGGTGAGGCAGTCGAAACCGGCGATAACCCTGACAAGAAGAACGTGAAGGCGTTGATCGATTCACTCGACGGTGAGACGACAGCCGAGATCGATGCGTTCCTCCCACTTACTGTCGACGGCGAGGAGGTGACGATCGGCGGTATCATCGACTTGCTCCATATTACGTCTGACCGTGTCGAGATCATCGACTACAAAACTGACCTTACAACCCATGCTGAGACTGAATACCAGAAACAGCTCAGTATCTACTACCACGTCGTCGCTGACCAATATCCTGAGCGCTCGGTTACTGCGTCCATCTTCTACACTGACGATGGCAACCGGAGCGAGATTTCCCCTCTTAGTAAAGCGGAGCTTCGAGAACTGGTTCTAACCCACAGAAATTGAGCTTCTCCTGTGTCCAGATATTTTGCGGGGACGAACTCCATCCTGGCGGATGAACTCGGCCTCCGGCTCGGCGACTACCTCGTCACCGAAGCGGGGTTCGTCGCAGCACTCGTCACCGCAACCGGGATGTTGTCCTTTACGCCCTGTATGCCCCAAACCCCTGAGTATTCGGCCCCAGTCGAGTAGCGACTTCTACTCGCCGTACACAGTGATTGTACGGTACCGACCCTTTGAATCCGGAGTTTGACCCCCGGGAGACCAGTGTGATCGAAGGGGAAACCCGCTAAAGAGAGGGGGACGTATGTCTTCTTGTATGACGACAACCATCACCGTAGAAGGGATGTCGTGCGGTCACTGTGAACAAACCGTCAAGGAGGCGCTCCAAGGAGTCTCCGACGTGACTGACGTAACCGTCAACAGAGAGAGCGAACAGGCGAGCGTCGATGGTAAGGCGGATGTTACGGCTCTCGTGGAGGCCGTCGAAGACGCAGGGTATACCGCTCACGCCTGAGGAAAGCACGGACCACTTCAACGGCCAACCGTTGCCTTTGAAGCTTGCCGACACTGGTCCTGCTGTACCGTTTCAGGGGCGAAGATTCAGGAAGCCGCCGGATCCACCTGTAAAGAGAATATGATCTATGGACGACCACAAAAGCACAAATGAGGATTCCCCGGAAGGGGAACACCAGCAGGACGACAACAGTCACCAGCACGACCACGGCGAGCACGATGAAGCGGCTGCCGAGGCTGACGAACAACGGGTAGAACAGGAGCTACTGGAGGAAGAGACTCACCCTGCTGCGGAGAGTGAGACGGCGCTCCAGGAGCAGCACGAGCACGCTCACCACAAGGGAGAAGGACACGGCCACGGTTCCCACAAGGGTCACGGCGAGGGCCATGGCGGGATGCACGAGGGCCACGAGCAGATGTTCCGGCAGCGCTTCTTCGTCTCCACGGTCCTGTCGATTCCCGTCCTCCTGTACAGCGAAATGCTGCAGGAGTGGCTCGGCTTCTCCGCCCCCACGTTCCCGGGTAGCGAATGGATCAACCCTGTCTTCGCCGTCATCGTCTTCGCGTACGGTGGGGTCCCGTTCCTCCAGATGGCGGTGCCGGAGCTGAAAGACCGGTCGGCGGGGATGATGACGTTGATCTCGATGGCGATCACCGTCGCGTTCGTCTACAGCCTCGCCAGCGTGGTCTTCCCGACGCAGTCGGCGTTCTTCTGGGAGCTCGTCACGCTGATCGACATCATGCTGCTGGGGCACTGGATCGAGATGCGGTCCGTACGCCGGGCCTCAAGCGCGGTCGACGAACTGGCGAAGCTGATGCCGGACACCGCCGAGCGCATCACTGACGATGGAGAGACCGAGGAGGTCCCTGTCAGTGAACTCTCCGAGGGGGACCTCGTACTCGTCCGACCGGGCGCGAGTGTCCCTGCTGACGGGATTGTCGAGGAGGGTGATTCGGACGTCAACGAGTCAATGATTACGGGCGAGTCGAAACCGGTCTCGAAGGAACCCGGCGACGAGGTCATCGGCGGCACCATCAACGGCGACGGCAGCCTCCGTGTCCGCGTCGGTGCGACAGGCGAGGAGACGACGCTCGCGGGCATCATGCGTCTCGTCGATGAGGCCCAGCAGAGCAAATCCAAGACGCAGGTACTGGCTGACAGAGCGGCCGGGTGGCTGTTCTACGTGGCCCTCGGAGCGGCAGTCGTGACCGCAATCGCGTGGACGGTCGCGGTGTCGTTCGATGCGACCGTCATCGAGCGCGTCGTGACGGTGCTCGTCATCGCCTGCCCGCACGCCCTCGGGCTCGCTATCCCGCTGGTCGTCGCGATCAACACGTCGCTCGCCGCTCGGAACGGGATGCTCGTTCGCGACCGGATCGCGATGGAGGACGCACGGAATCTGGACGCGATCATCTTCGACAAGACGGGGACGCTCACCGAAGGCGAGCACGGTGTCGTCGACATGGCGACCGTCGACGGCGTCGACGAGGATGACGCGCTCGCGCTGGCGGCGGCCGTCGAGAGCGACTCCGAACACATGATCGCGCGAGCGATCCGCGAGGCCGCCGACGAGCGCGACGTAACTACTCCTGACGCGACCGCCTTCGAGGCGATCAAAGGCCGAGGAGTTCGCGCGAACGTCGACGGAAACGAGGTGTACGTCGGCGGGCCGAACCTGTTGACCCAACTCGATAGCGAGATCCCCGACCATCTCCAGCGCTTCGCTGACGAGGCCGGCGAGAACGCCCAGACAGTGGTGTATCTCGTTCGTGAGGGCGAGCCCTCGGACGGAGCGAGCGGCGAAGCCGCGAGCCGCGAAGGAGAGCTGATCGCTGCATTCGCAATGGCCGATGTGATCCGCGAGGAGAGTTTCCGCGTCGTCGACGCCCTCCACGATCTGGGCATCGAGGTAGCGATGCTGACTGGCGACTCCCAGGACGTCGCCGACGCTGTCGCCGGCGAGCTGGGCATCGACACGGTGTTCGCGGAGGTCCTCCCTGAAGATAAGGACGAGAAAGTGCAGGAACTCCAGGATCAGGGGAAGCTCGTGGGGATGGTCGGCGACGGCGTGAACGACGCGCCGGCGCTGACGCGGGCCGACGTCGGCATCGCTATCGGGAGCGGGACCGACGTTGCGGTCCAGTCGGCCGACGTCATCCTCGTTCAGAACAACCCGATGGACGTGGTTCGGCTCGTGAAACTCAGCAAGGCGAGTTACCGGAAGATGCAGGAGAACATCGTCTGGGCGGCCGGCTACAACGTCTTCGCGATTCCGCTTGCAGCAGGCGTGTTGGCACCGATCGGGATTCTGCTGTCCCCCGCCGTGGGGGCCCTCCTGATGTCGCTGAGCACGGTCATCGTCGCCATCAACGCCCAGCTGCTTCGTCGCGTGGATCTGTCCATCCCCGAGCTTCCAGGCGGGACACCACCGACTGATGCACAACCTGCAGACTGAAGTCTCGTTCGACGAGTCCGTCTTCCAGATACGTAATGAACTCTTGTTTCGTTGGTCCTTGACGGTCGAGCAGATCGTCCCGTTCTGCTCGTTCGAGAACTGCCTGCGCGAAGTCCGTACTGTGGGATTCGTGCTGCTCAGCGTACTTCGACAGGGCTTCTCGCCAGTGCATATCCAGCTCGAACTCGGCTAATCGGATTTGAATCCGTCTTTCCGTTCGACGACGTCGACGTCCAAGTCTTCGAGTTGCTTGAAACGGAGGTTGTTCCGGCGGACCGTGATGAGCCGCTTGGAGTCGACGATGTAGGGATCGACCCACTCTCGCCAGGTATCGTCGTCGACGCGTGTTCGTGGCATCTCAGAACCCGGGTCCACACTCTCAATACAGAACTGCAGCATCGCGATGCCAGTTCGATGATTCGCATTCGGGAGGGAATGTCGAAGAATCAAATTCGACATCACTTCTCCAGCGACGTTCGGGAGTGGTGCTCCCCAGGATACGTGAATAATTAACTCAACAAACTTTTGCTAGTCTATAGACAGAAAGTATTTAGGTATCATCCAGCTACCGCGCCAATATGCACCGGGACTCAGCCTACCCATACCTGCATGTATGATCACGAGGTCAGTCACCAGCGAGGAGATCGATGACCTGGATCTGATGTGGAACGACCACAGCAACGCCTCCGCCTTCTATCGCGGCGCCCTCCGCAAGGAGATGGGCGTACGCGGCGTCGACTCTGACGACCTCCGCGACCGCCTCGAACGGGCCCGCGAGCAGGGCTACACGCTCGAAGAGATCACAGAGGGCACGAACCGATTCGACGATCCCCAGTCGCTCATCGACGAGCAGCAGAACCAGTCGCCGGCTGGCGACGCCACTGATGATTGACCCGCTATGTCACAGGACAAGACTCCCTCCGACGCTAAGCGTCGCACCGACACCGAGTCATCACTGACAGGGAAGATTCCCCGACAGGCCGCGCTCACAATCGTCTTCCTTGGCCTGTTCGCCGTCGAGCCAGTTGCCGCCCAGGACAACGCTGTCTGTAGTGCGGACAACCTTCCAGGGATGATTGAGGGGTTCTTCCAGCTGACCACGGCGCTGGGGATCGTCGGCCTCGCCATCGTCTGGCAGGCTGACTCCCTCATCGAGATGTTCACCCTCGATCCCGAGCAGAAGAAGGGGCTCAAGCGACACAAGCGCTCCGCGATGAAGTCCACGGTTGTCCTCGTCGTGCTCGGCCCCCTCTATACGGTCGCCGGGTCCATGATGGGCCTTCCACTGGCGCAGTGCGTCGATCTCGTCCCCTGGTAACCACCCTGCAGTCCCCGTCGTGAGCCCGATGTCCCACCGAGAGCTCTCCGTGCTCATGGCCGGCTTGCTCGCGACGAGCCTAGTCACGGGTATCGTTGCCGCTGACCCGCCGCGACCGGGTACAGAGGAGAACGGTCTCACGGAGAACGAGTCGGCAACGCTGTGGTCCCGTGATGCGGACAACTACATCACGCAAGAGGAGTACCGCCAGCGCTACGGCGAGAATCGCTCCGCTATCCATCAGGTCGCGAACGGGACGGACATCACGTTCAAACGACCGCCGGCGACTGCGGCGACGTGGACGCGGAACGACTTGGATGATCTCGACGCCGGCGGCCCAGATACGTCCGTACATCCGCCACACGCGGCCCTCGAGGATGGCGTCTTCATCGAAGATGCTCACGCAACGATCTTCGCGGTCCAGCCGTCTACTCGTGGACATCTCGAGTCCGGTGCAACTCCACTCTACATCGCGCCGAATGGGACGATGCGCGGGTTCGTTGATTACCGCGTTCGCGTGCCCAACGGGAGCTCCTCCGGCAACACGACTAGCTCGTGGTCGCTTACGGAGCACGGGATCGAAGAAGTCCGGTTGAAGAAGGACGGCGAGACCATCGCCGAGCGTGATGGGGCTCATACGCCTGCCCTCGACTACCAGATCGAGGACGACTGGAGTGCAAATCTCACGCTGGAAGCGGAGATTAGCGTCAGGCTGAAGAAAACCGTCAGGACCGATCTGGGTGGCCGGACGGACGTCGACGTCACCTATCGGACGGAATCACGCAACGTCTCCGATTCGATCGCCGTCGAGATCTACGATCTCTCGGCGTACCCGTACTACGCCGAGTATCCGAACGGCAACGCCGGCGTGGCCATCTTCCAGTCGCGGCCGTGGCAGGGGTACACGCTCACGGAGGACGGTGAGACACGGGTCCGTGGCATCTGGCGGTTCTACACCGCTCGGGACACAAACTGGGACACGCTCGTTCGGTCGAATCGGACTGCTAGTGCGACCGTTCAGTCGGACGCGATTCCGGTGTATGTCCACGCCTATCCCTCGCGGATCGGGCCGCGTGCCGAGCCGGTTCGAGACGGGCCGGAACTCATCGAGACCTGGGGGACTGACCGCTCGTCGCCAGTCGGGACTATCGGTGAGAACATCAATATCGACATCGTCAACCAGTCGTACACGACGACGTACGGCGTCGCCGTTCGAGCTGAGAACGTCGATCGAGAGGCGCTCCATGTTGCGGGAATCGTCCGGGGCGTGAATGCGTCAATCGTCGAGCCGGATGCCGGCTCCGAGCGGCAGCTCCGCCGCAGCAATCTCACTGTCGAGATCATCCAACAGAATCAGTCGCAAGCGACGCTTAGGGTCGAACTCCGGGACAATCAAACTGGTGCGCCGATTGCGCTCGACGATAGCCGTCAGTATCCAATCGGCGGCACCAGCCGAAACGGGTACATCACGGTCGCGGATCAGCGCGTCGAGACCAACGCCTCGGGGGTGGCGATCGTGACCATCGACGAACCGGGCATCTACACGGCTCGGTACCACCCTGGCTCGTGGCTCGGGCACGACCCGGCGTACGTGAGTGATACCGCGACGGCCCGCTGGCACCCACTCGGGACGATCGACGGCTGGTTTGCGCTGGTGTTCGAGGTCGGCTGGCAGCTCCTGCCGTTCTTCGTGATGTTCTACGCTGGTAAGCGCCTCCTGCGGATGCTCGGCCCAGAAGACATCTTCGGACAAAAACCATGACTCAGGACAATCCCCACCTCAGTAGACGGACCGCTCTCCGAACAGTTGCCGGCGCTGCTGTCGTGAGTGTGGCCGGATGCCTCAACAACGGCGATTCCCCGGGTGGCAGAAACTCCACACCGTCTGATGAAGGAGGAATTATCCAGAAAATCACTGTAGAGGGGACAGAACTCGTCGTTGAATACTCCTCAGAGGAGGGAGTCGATCAGATCAACCTCGTCCAGCCGAATGGGGAGCTGTTCGGTCAGCGAGAAACCGCTGCTGGGTCACAACAAGTCTCCTTCGAGATCGGAACTTCCTACGACCCTGGAGAGTATACTGCCGTTGCCCTCAGCGGTGAGGAAACGCTAGCTGAGAGTTCCTCAGTGATTCAGCCGGAAATTGGAATTCAAGAAGTCGGTCTTTACCGGAATAACCCAGAGAAGCCGTGGGACGAAGTCTACGGAGATACCGAGACGGATCGGCTAAAGAACGGGGAAGCGTACGTCACCGTCGAAAACACCGGAAGCGGACCAGAAGCGGTTGTTGAGTTGATTTTCTCCGGTGATGTTCCAAACCCCGTCGAAGATCCCCGAGGTAGCGGGATGTATGAAACCGAGCAGGTGGTGATCTCGCCGGGGGAAACTGCCGACCTATTCAGTAGTTCGTTCCCGTTTGGTTCCGAATCTGAGGAGGGAATGGGATGCTCCCCGGACGGGAACAGCGGCCAGTTCACCGTCACAGTCCGAACCCAGGTTGGCGGCGACCAGGTATCGAAATACTTCGATGTACAGTACTCCGGATCCACGGAGATGATTGACTGCGAGGTTTCAATCACGGAGGCCTAACGATGGTGGACCTGATAGACGTCGTTCTCGAGGGCTTCAAAGACGTCGTCGATTGGTTCATCGGTCTGTTCATGGACGGGCTTCGGTCGGGGTATCAGACGCTGACCGAAGAGATGTTTGGCACTCCGACTCCCCAGACTGACGGGACGTTCATTTTCGGAGAACCAAGTAACGCCCCTTGGCCAGCAATCCAAGAAGGGCTCATCGGTGGCGAAATCATGTTGATCTCTCTGCTGCTTCTCGTGATGAGCGTTCAGGGACGACACACCATCCGCATCTTCAATATCGGAAGTGCGTACGAGGCTCGGAAGACCAAGAAGACTGCCTGGGTTGGAGCCTTCTTGATTATTACCTGGTACTGGATTGGAGCGCTCGCACTCTTCCTTGTCGATGGGTTCACGATTGCCCTGATGCCAGAGCTATCATCGCTGGCCTCTGCTATGCTTCAGTTCATAACGGGGTCGATTACCAACCCCGGTCTTGGTCTCCTCTTTGCTCTTATCGGAGGAATCTCGATGTGGGCACTGGAAGCGCTGTTCTACATTCGACGGATCCTGATCTACGTCTACCTGTACGGGATGCCCATCGCGTTCGCCGTCGCGTATGGCAACATTCCTGTCCTCTCTGATGTCGCGATGGGGTTCAGCAAACGGTTCGTCCCATTGGCCATCCTACCCCTGCCTGCGGCGATAGTCTTCAAAGGATACGACCTACTCTACTCTGGAGGGGCGTTGACGCCGGGATCAGCGTTCCTCAAGTATCTCGTTGCGGCTTCACTTCCCCTCGTTGCGCTCTATGTCACGTGGAAGACATTCAAATACGCGACCCCACTGACGGCAAAGGTTCTCGGTGGTGCGACGAAGGGAGCGGCACTCATCGGCGGCGTCGCCGCTGGCGCCTCCGTCGGCGGCGCCGGCGTCGCGACGACCGCGGCCCGGTTGGGACCGAAGGCCGCAGCGGGACACGCTGTGGCGCAGAAAGCTGCAGCCCGGGACGCGAACAGTGACGACGACAGCGGGACGCCGTCCTACCGGCGAACCGAGAACGATCCTGGAAGCTACTAACAATCCATGTCCATCGACGAAGACGCAGCCGCACGGCGCATCATGGACCAGTTCGGTGAGGAGAGTCGGATCCCCTACCTCAACATCGAGGAAGGCGACGTTGGCGTCCTGATCGCCTTCCCGATCGTTGGTCTGTTCATTGCCGGCCTCACTGGCGTCGAATCACTTGCCCTGCCGTTCGTCGCGGGTGGCTTTGGAGTCGGCGTTGCGATCGTCTACGTCTCACCCGACCACCTCAACGCGTGGACGTGGACGAAAGACGTCTATCGCTACGTCAAGCGGCCCCAGACCACATTCAGCGCCCCTGACGAGGGCGACAGTAGCACCAACGAGACAGAGCGCAACGAGGGCGGGCTCGCGAACTACACGCCGTTCACGCCCGACGAGCGGACGCAGGATCTCACGAACATCCAGCGTGCGTGGCCGGGGGCTGGCGCGATCCAACGCGCCGACGGGACGATGGAGGCGTTCATCGAGGTCGACCCCGGCAACATGGACTTCGCGATGTCCGACGACTGGGCACAGCTTCAGGACGCCGGCGAAGAGTTCGCCAACAACGAACTCGACTCGAAGCTCAAACTCCACGCGACAACCCGTTCGTTCCCGGTGGAACGGATCACGGAGACGATCGAAGACCGCCTGAACGACGAGGACGTCAAAGCAAACCCGATCTTCCGAGAACTCCTCGAGGAGTACCGGGAGACGCGGCCGAAGGAGATGCGTGAACGGGGCATCCAGCAGGTGCGGTACTACATCGGCGTCGAGGTCTCCCCGCTGGAGGTCTACGACCGCTTCCGCGACGAGGGGACGCCGGCCGAGAAGCTGACGCAGTTCCCCGTTATCGGGTTCCTGTTCACCCCGTTCGTGACCCGCCGTGAGGACCTCACCGACGTCGAGCGCCGCGCACAGATGTTCGAGAAACTCGATAGCCGGGTCAACGACGTCCGGTCAGAGTTCATCCAGCAGGCCTCGGGCTGGTCCGCACGCCGGCTCAGCACGGTCGAACTCTTCGTGTTGAATATGGACTTCTGGAACGGCCGCGAACACGAGGACGAGGACGCAGAGCACGTCGTTCGCGAACAACCGATCATCGGCCATTCGCGCCGGGAGGATGCCCACGATGCGTAATCTCGTCCTCCAGACGGGCAGCGGAGCCGTCGGCCAGTTCACGGAGTGGCTCACGAATCCGACCTCAGCTGAAGGTGCGGCTCTATACATCCTGCTCGCGGTACTGGTCGGGATCGGCGGGAAACTCCTCTGGGACTGGTACACCGACGACGACGAGGAGGAGGTCGAGTTTTCGGACCTGCTCGACGAGGAGACCATCGAACAGGGCGCGGCCGAACGCCAGCTTCTCGACGACATCGCCGAGTCACACAAGACGGTGACCGCGCCGGTGGCGATCGAGTGGGAGACGCGTGCGGCACGGGTCGGCGAGCAGTGGACGACGACACTGTACATCGCTGATTACCCGGACTACCCCAACGACGGCTACCTCTCCGAGCTCTTCGAGATGACGGACGTGCAGTTCGATCTGACGGCCCACATCACGCCGAAAAATCAGGAGCGGGCGCGGAACGAACTGCAGGATATCGCTGACGACCTCCAGGTAGATGCTGACCTGGAACAGAGCGTGCGGAGTGCCTACCTGCAGGAACGCGCCAACGAGGCCGCAGCGACGTACAAGGCCGTCGAGAACGGCGCGAACGTCTTCGACCAAGGGATGTTCATCACGGTTAGAGCCGACGAGAAGGAGGACCTCCGCGACGCCGTCCAGAAGGTCAAGAGCGCGCTCCGTGACGACCCGGCGAACCTCACGCCGAAGACGGCGATCTGTCGACAGGATCTCACCCTCCAGTCCGCCGCACCCATCGGTGACAACGAGTTCGGGCGGACGTCGATTGCGCTCGGCGGCGCCGTCGGCGCGTTACTCTCCTCGCCGCACAACGCGACGATCCTCGAGGAAGGCGGCGTCGAGTTCGGGATTCACAAGGACAACCAGAGCCCGGTCGTCATCGATCCGTTCGCGCGGGACAACGGGTATGCGATGTTCACCGTCGGCGACACCGGCTCGGGGAAGTCGTTCAGTTCGAAGCAGAACTTCATACGCTCCATCGAGCAGAGCAAGGACCGTATCGGCATCATCCTCGAACCGCTGAACAACTGGGCCGGCGTCGCCGAAGCCCTCGACGCCAAACGCATCACTGTCGGCGGGACGCTCGGGCTGAACCCCCTGGAGATCCGGGAGACCCCCGAGCACGTCCAGCGGGCGATGGGTGAGGACGCGAGCCCGTTCAACGAGAAGCTCGACGACGCGATGAGCTTCCTGACGAACTTCTTCGCGCTCCGCGGCATCTCGCTGGGCGACCGTCGGACGACGCTGGAACTCGGGCTCAAGCGGGCGTACAAGCGCAACGGGATCACCGACGACATCTCGACACACGGCAACCCGAGCCCGACGATTCGAGACATGATGGACGTCTTCGAGGATATGGTCAACGACCCCGAGGAGTTCGTCGTCCGGTCGGACGAGGAGGCAGGGAAGATCAAGGAGGACGCGACATGGCTGCTCGACCAGCTCCGCCCCTTCGAGGAGGGAGGTCGGCACGCCAACCTCGGCCAAGAATCGGACTTCGACATCCGGGACGAGAAGGTCATCTACCTCGACCTCGCCCAGCAGGAGGGCAGCGTCGACAGCAGCACGGCGCTGACGATGCAGCTGCTCATCTCGTTGGTGTACGAGCGGGCGAAAGTCTCGGATAAGGAGGTCGTGTTCTACATCGACGAGGCCCGGTACATCATGCAGGACGCCGCGAGTCTGGCGTTCCTCGAGACGGTGTTCCGCCACCACCGCCACCACGACCTCTCGATCCGGCTGGTCACGCAGACCGTCGACGAGTTCTTCGAGCACGCCGAGAGCGAGGCGATCCTCGACCAGTGTGCGGTCAAGCAGTTCCACCGCCTCGACGGGATGGACGAGGCGTGGGCTGATGAGTTCGGGCTGAACTACGCGCAGATGCGGTTCGTCCAGGACGCTGTGCCGGGCAACGAGGACGCCGGCTTCTCCGAAGCCCTAGTGGGCGTCGACGGCGAGTGGCGCGGCATCCAGGTCAAAGCGATGTCCAAAGAGAAGCAGGTCATCGACTTCGACCCGACCTCACAGGTTCGGTCCTCACTGCCCGGCGCCGGCGACGACGCCGTCGATACCGAGATGCAGGAGTTCCAGGCAGAACTCGAGCAGCGAGTAACGGACGGAGCGAGCGGATCGGAAACCGACGACGACGCAGACGTCGTCGCAGCCGAGTCTGATGGCGGCGCAACGGAGGGGAATGATGATGACTGACTACCTGCGCGTCACCCCCACGTCCGAGCGGCTTGACCCGGAGAGCATCTCTCGGGTCCTCGACAGTCTCCACAAACTGACCACGCCGGGGTCGACCGGCCTCGGAGCGAAGCTGAACCCGGTCCATAGCGAGACACCACCACGCTTCGAGTTCCTGGCCTTTAGCGATAGCCCGGATGGGCCGGTGGAGTTCTACTACGGCGCCGATGCCCATCTCGACACCCTCGAGAAGCGACTCCGCTCGATCTACCCGACCACGTTCGACATCGAACGCGTTGACGTCGACGTCGCCGCTCGCCTCATCCAGCCGGTCGAGTGGACGCCGGAACAGTTCGTCAGCCACTACGAGGACGGGTCCCTCCAGTACGAGTTCGGGGCAGACGAGCGGTACGACATCGCCGAAACGGACGGCGAGCAAGCAGAACCGACAGCTGCGGGGTCGGCAACCGACGGTGGTGTAGCCGTCGATTCGGTCCCTGATAACCACGTTGTCGTTGGTGAGACAGCTCTCGAACTGGCGCCGCCAGCAGCGCTCGATACGGACGACGAATCGGACGCCATCGAGAAGCCGACGATGACCCCTGGCGGAACGATTCTGGCGCGGCCAGCACCCGACGCCGTCTCGCCGCTCGGGGTTCGGTGGTGTGGCTCCGCGTCGCGGAAGCAGGACTGGATGACCTCGCTGACGCCGTTCACGGCGGAGGAAACGAACGGCGACCTCTCGTCCGTCGACGAACCCGGCGCGGCGCTGGCGTCGCTGATCGACCACCTGATGGAGGCGACAGCGCCGACCGCGTTCCAGGTTGTCTTCCAACGGCGCGCCAGCTGGCAATCCGACGCTGAGGTGCGGAAAGAAGACCTCGTCGACGGCCGCGACACGTTCTTCCAGGAGGTTGTCGAGTCGTTGCTCACGGTCGATGACCAGCGGGGCGACCAGGACGACCGGCAGCTCAGCGAATCCGTCGAGAAGCGGATCGAGTACATCGACGCGAAGAACGCCAAACGGTCGTTCACGGTCAACATCCGGGCCGTCGGCGTCCCCACTGACACCACCCGCGACGAACTCGATGCCCGGATGGGCTCGCTCCTCCCCGTGTTCGACCCGCTTGATGGCCCGTTCTACGAGGTCGAGGGACAACGCCTTCGGGACAGTGGGTTCCGTGAGAAAACGAAGGAGAAGAAGGCACGGGCCGCTCTCCGGCGCCTCCTCAATCGCGAGTTGACGACAAGCCGGGGGAAGACCCGCCTCGAACTGGTCCTCTGTGGGACGGAGCTCGCGAACTTCGTCCTCGTTCCCTCCTCAGAGCAGTTGACCGTCGAAGGGACGCGGGGAACCAGAGCCGAACAGCAGAGTCGGAACCCACTCCCGTGGCCGAATCCGGATCTGATCCAGCAGTTCCAGGAGGGAATGGCTATCGGCTACGCGCTCGATGAGAACGGTGAGCCACGGCCGGATCCGATCCGACTCCCGCCGGACCTGTTGCCGACGCATTACGGGCGGTTCGCGTCGACGGGGGGCGGGAAATCGAAGGCCATCATCAACGACGCACTCTCGCTCCGCGAGACGACGGGTGGCCCCGTCGTCCTCGTCGACCCGAAGGGGGACGGAATGTGTGAGAACTACCTGCGCTGCCACTACGAGCGGTTCGAGGGTCTGGACGACGTCTACCACTTCCGCGTCCCGGAGACGGTTCCCGCGTTCTCCTTCTTCGACATCCGCCCCGCGCTCGAGGCTGGTCGCAACCGTGAGGACGCGATTCAGGACAAGGTCGACCATTTCCACGACATCCTCCGGATGATTATGGGCCGCGAGCAGTACGGGCAGGCGTTCGTCGCGAACGAGATCCTCAGCTACCTGATCAAGGCGCTGTTCGACGAGGAGTACGGGAGCGACGTGTTCGGGCTGGACGACCTGTTTGACGCCGCACTCGAGATGCAGCGCGACCAGACGATCCCGTCCGTGTCAGCGGACAACCAGAACATCGAGGAGTCGCTGACACGCCACTTCGCGAAGGATACCCACCAGTTCCAGGTGTCGATGGACGCCGTCGGGAACCGTCTCGACAAACTCAGGGAGGATGCACATCTCCGGCAGATCTTCAGCAACGTCCCCGAGCAGAACGACGCCGGCGAGTACGTCGACAACCGCTTCGACTTCCGCGAGTTCCTCGATGAAGACGCCACCATCATCTTCGACCTCGGCGATCTTCGGCCGGAGGCACAGCGCGCGATCACCCTCCTGTTGTTGAGTAACCTCTGGGACGCGGTGCAGGTGCGCCGTCGCGACGGCCAGACCGACTACGAGAAGCTCACGAACCTCATCATCGAGGAGGCGGCGCCGGTCGCGTCGACGAAGCTCGTCTCCGAGCAGCTCCTGCCGCAGGGGCGGTCGTTCGGGCTGAGTATGGGGCTCGTGATGCAGTTCCCCGAACAGGTGCGGAACCGGAACGAGCGAGCCTACGACGAGGTGCTCAACAACATCAAGACGAAGCTCATCGGGAACATCTCGATCGAGCGTGATCTCGCGGAGTCGCTTGCCCACGAGGACCTCAGTCCGACTGACCTCCGCAACCGGATCAACACGCTACCGAGCGGCGAGTGGATCGCCCAGCTCCCGAGCCCATCGTTCGGGGAGACTGGCCCCGCTCCGTTTTCGCTGAAACCGCTCCCGATTGCGCCGGGGCATCCAGAAAGCGACCAGCCGCTCACAGAGTCCCAGGAAGACCATTTCGAGTCCGTGTCCCGACCACGGATGGTCGAGCGGACAGAGACTCAGTACGGGCTGCCAGAGCCGACTGAGTCGAACACTGCTCCGGAAGAGTCTGGCTGGGGGAGTTCGGGTGCCGAAACGACAGGCTCGGCTGCCGACGGCGACTCAGGAACGGACCCGACGCAATCCGCGTTCATCAGCGAATCGACGACGGAGGACGCGTCGACGTCGACCACGCAGCCCGAGACGGACAGCGAGCCAGATGCAGACGAGGCAGAAATGAGCCCCCTGTTGGGGCAAGCCTCTGAGACGGACAAGGAATCAGCAGATGACCGAGTAGCGCAGCCGGAGAACGGGGCAACGCCCGTCCAAGAAAGCAGCGTGCCCGTCCCCGATGACGAACTCCGGCAACGCGGGCTCAGTCGAGACGACGTCCGGTTCCTGAATCGGGTCCTCGACGTGATGAACAGGGGCGACGGCGAGTACACTCTTCTTGACTCGATGCGTGCGCTTCGAGACGAGTTCGAGGAACTCAATCTCCAACGCCTTATCGACCAGAACCTCGTCGAGGAAGCCTCGGCCTGTGGTCGCAAATACTACACCATCCTTCCAGCGGGGCGTGAACTCCTCGGCGAAAAGTTACAGGTGGGTCCCGGACTTGGCGATATTGGAGAGAAAACGCCGCACAAGGTTGGGATCAGGCTCCTCGAGTTGTGGCTTCAGCAGCAGGACGACGTCGCCCGCGTTGAGCCGTACTACGAACACGATGACGACACCGTGTTCGACGTCGCCGGCTTTGACGCAGATGGTAAACTTGTCTGGGTCGGGGAAGCAGAACTCCCGAGCAACAACACCCACGCGCCAATCGACGATTACGATAAGCTGCGTTCGGCAGACGCAGACGCGATCTGGGCGTTCAACAACCGCGAGACGGCGCTCGATGTCCTGGACAAGCTGTCCGACGCGGATCGGATCGAGGAGAGCGTCAGCGGACGGGACGCACGGTCGTTCTCGTCGATCCAAGACGCTGTGGCGGAGTTCGACGCAGCGGGAATGACCACCGTTCGGGGGTTCAAGAACCTCGACCAGGAGGTCAACCAATGACGTGGCGGCAGGCGACCCGTGAGGAGATCTACGCCTACTACGCCGAGGAGTTCCCCCGCTATCTGGATGACCTGCCGGAATTCATCACGGCGACCGGCCCGAAACAGTACGCCGTCGCCTTCCGCGAGTCCCACCCGGTTCGCAAAGACGTGGTGCCGGACAAGGACTTCATCCGGCGGGATACGTGGCAAACAGATCCGTCGGGGGACCGAACGACACGCGAGTTCGACGACTTCGAGGACGTCGTCGAGTTCATACGACACCCCGCTCGCAACGACCCGCTGGGGCGGAGCAAGTTCGCGCTTGCTGATCCGGAGGTATTGGAGAAGCCGGACCCACGGCCCGACGCCGTCTACTACGCGCTGGATCACTGGGAACGGCCGTGGGTCCTCCTCGTCGACATCGACGCGAAAGAGATTGCCCGAGACCGAGCGGAGGAGCTGGTCTCGGCGGACGTCGACGACCGGGACGACGACGCGCTCCTCGACGCTGCGGGTATCCTCCACGCCGCTCCCGAGGGGTATCCGTACGCCTTCGAAGACATCGACCGCGCCATCGAGTACGGGTTCGAGGTGCGTGACATCTTCGAGGACGATTTCGACGCCGAGGAGACGATGGTCGTCTACAGCGGGCAGGGGGTCCACGTCTACCTGCTGGATACCGACCCGGAACACCGGTACGACGAGCAGAGTCGTGAGGTGTTGAACGACCTCCTCCTCGAGACGTACGACATCCCGATCGACCCCGTCGTGACGGCCGACCGCCGGCGGGTCGCTCGCCTGCCCTACTCGCTGCACGCCGACGTCTGTAGCATCGTCCAACCCATCGAGAGCCCGGCGTTCGACGTTCGGTCGGCGACGCCGGAGGTGATTGACGAATGAGTCCGAGTACACCTACCGACGACGAGGACATGGCGTATCGAGTTGCGGCACTCCCGCTGGAGTACGGAGAGATCCGTATCAACCAGCTGTTTACGCGTGGCTACAACCGATACGTCGTCGACGGCGAGGACCAACCCGAGGACCTCGTGAACGACGTCGAGCGGTTCGGGACGGCGGCGTTCAAAGAGCAGGTTCGTGTCGACGCCGCCGAAGAGCCGTTCGTCGACGAGCCGGGGACGCTCGCCGTGCTCGCGACGTTGAGTGCGATCTGTGTGAAAGCGCACCCGAAGTTCGAGCATACGTCACCCCGGAACATCCAGGTGTTCTACGACATCCGGGAGCTGTACGTCAACAATCTCGCTTCCCTCATCCACGCCCACGGCGATGGGTCACTCCAGCAGGACATCGCCGACGTGCTGTACAGCAAGGAGCCCGGTGAGGATGGCCCACATCCGGGTCGGGTCTGTACGGGCATCACAGAGATGCCGGAATTCGGGGATGGCCTCTACCTGGAAATCCCGATGGCGGCGGCCTCACGCAAATGCCTTGTTCGGGAGGACGAAGCGGCGACGGGGAGTGACGATGGCGGGGAGATACTGACGCGAGTGAAGGACAACAACCTGTACGTCCCGGTCGGTGATTTCGACAGCAAGTATCGGGACTACGCTGAGCAGGCGTTCAAGAAGCTCCTGCGGGTGCAAGAAGACGGACTCTCCGACGACCAGCTATCGTGGCTGACCACGAACGAGTCGGCGATTACGGAGCGGATCGACCGCTTCCTCGAGACCGGCCATCACGAGCGAATCTGGCGGAACTGGGACCGTGGAGAACGGACGATCCGCGTCCTCCGACGGGCCCTTAGTGACGCCCCCGACGACGTGGCTCAAAAGGGCGAGTTCCACACGGCGAAGGAGCTCTACCGAGCGGTTACGGCGTACGACGCCGAGGACGAGTGGGAATCCTCTGTAACGGACTGGATCTCGAGTCCAAGCAGTCTCGCGAAGACGCTGGCCGACCACGAGTCCCACTCGGCAGTCACGATCGATCGCGACGGGCGCGTCAATACGTACCGAATCGGGCGAGCCGGAACCGGCGCCGAGCAGATCGAGGTGCGGGATATCGAGGATCTCTTCGAGCTCCCCTGTATGGCGAATATGGAGGAGCGGCTACACGAGAAGAAGCCCGTTCGGAAGGACCTCTACAACTTCGCGCGGATGGTGATGTGGCTCCCGCAGTATCAGGACAGCAGCCTCGACGAGATCGTCGCGGACCTCAAGGACGTCTTCTCCCGGTGGCCATGGTACGACGAGCAGGAGACCGAGTACCAGGTTCGCTACGAATTCTCGAACACGATCGACGGCGACACGCCGTTGCCGATGAACTGCGATAACGACGATCTACAGCGCTACTGTATCGGCCAGGACCAGTGTCCCTACTCGATCTGGGGCAGCCTCCCGTTCCCGGATGAGATGTACGAGCAGGTTGAGGAGGAATCAGCTGGGGCCGCTGAGCAATTCTGAATCAAGACTCCCCCGAACCTGTGGAACCCTAAGAGAGTGTGGAACTGAATGCGGAATTTACAACCGGATATCTACCATCTTGACCAGCGCCACGAGGACCTCTGTGAACCGTCTGGACGGTCATGTATGGTCATCCAAGAATTGTTCCGCTGTGTTGTCGCCTTCGGCGAAATATTCTTCGGCTATGTCCAGTGCGGCGCGGCGTGTGTCCGGTTCCTCATCCAGTCCAGGTTCAAGGATGCTTGCCGTTGTGTCTGTGAAGGATATCCCGTTTGGCCGTGAGTCTTGGGCCATCAGTTCGGTATAGACGTCGATGGCGCTGGCAGGATGGTCGTCGGCGTGGTTCGCGAGGTAGGTTTCTGTGGTTTCCCAAGCGCGTCGTTCCTGGGCGATGAGCGGGGCAGTATCGAGGAGAAGCGGGTTGAGTTCCTGGAAACCGGCCCGGTCCGCGATGAGAGGCAACCACTCGACGAACCACTGGAATTCAGCAGCGTAGGCTTCCGGATCGTCGATCTGGTCAAGCCGCCATTCCCAAAGTGTCCGTACTTTCGGCCAGTTCTCCCGAGTCTCTTCGTTGTCCTCACCCCACCGCCAGAGCTGCCATGCGGCCTGCCGTGCCAGGTCCGGGTCCTCTTTTGCGTAGAAGTAGGTGAGGAGACTTTGCGGGTCGGCTAGATCTTCGGCGCCGTCGAGATAGGTAATGAGTAGGTGGCGTGCCAGTCCTCGCTCGACATCCCGCGTGGCGGTGTTCTCGTTGGCGGCGATCAGGTCGATTCCGAGGCGATAGCAGGGCCGGAGGTGTTGGAACATCGTTTCATGGGGGCCGTTGAACGCGAGGTAGGCGTCCCAAACGGCAGAGAAGCGGTTTTTGGCTTGGATGGTCTGGTTGCGAGGGAACAACGTATCGAAGTTGTCGAGAATAAGGTCGTGGTCGAAGCTCCAGATCGTGTTCAGAGATCTACCGATGGTTGAGCGGGTGGAGAGGGATCCGTCTTGTATAGCGCGCTCCATCTTTTCGCGGACATCGGGGTCGAACGCGGATTCGCCTTCTTCGGAGTATCCCTCGTATCCCCGGAGGTTCGCAATTCGGACGGAGTACCCGATGAGGGCGGCAAGTGCGAGTGGCCTCACCGCATTGATGGCGATCTGCGCGGGGTTGTTGTATCCGGCATGTCCTTCCGGCGGATGTTCCCGTTCTTCAGTGGGGTGAGGGTCTTTGAGCTGCGTGAAGAGGATTTCCTTGATACGGTCGTCGTGGTCGAGGACGGATTCGAGGTCGCTGTTGCTGTACGCTGATTGGAAGAGCCGGGCCACGTTGATGCGGGCCGATTCAGACCATTCGTCGGGGTTGGTGGCGACCCCTTCGCAGAGGTCAAGGATTGGTGTCCAGGGAAGATCCTGTGGGAGGGCCTCTGGATTATCGTCAATCTTGTCCCGGAGGCCGCGTAGCACCTCGGTGACGTAGATGGAGGATGCGTTGCGTAATCGGGGAATTTCATGTTGGAATTCGGCGAGTTCCTCGAGGATGCGTGGCGTGACGGCCTCTGCGAGTCCGCGTGGGCTGACCTCAGCGAGTCCACCCTCCTCACGTTCGTTCCATCCGGTCGCCTCGAACGGTTCATCAATACAGTAGTCGATGAGATCAGCAGGAGACTCTTGCCAGATTTCCTCCTCTGTGAGGGGACTTTCTTGGGAGACGAAACCGCTACGGGTGTTCACGAGCGATAAAACGTTGTCCGGTTCTCCGTAATCGTCGATGAGGCGGCGAAGATCGTCATCGTGCTCGTCAGGCAGCCAGTCCCTGATCAGCCAGAGGCGGTCGCGGCGCCAGCGATGGATCGCAATGTCGGCAAGCTCGTCGGCTGTGTATTCGTCCGTTCGTTCGCTTCGGTCGGCGGCCACATCTTCGAGCGACTCTTGGACCGGGACATCGGTGATAATGTCGATGACCTGTCGGCGGTCCTCATCAGATAGCACGTCGATGCCGTCGCGAAGGAGACGGAGGAAGTCCTCCTTTGTCAAGACATCTCCATAGTTCGTTTCGTCGAGGAGTTCCTCGGCGACGAGATTGGAATAGTGGTCTCTGTGCTCCTTAAGAAGATATAGTCCTAGGCGCCGGAAGACGGTGATGTCGTCGAGGTAACGGGTGAGCAGTTCGGTACGGGCATCGTCGTCCGGGTTCTCCTCGATCCAGTGGTCGACGGCTTCGCGGTGGGTCTGGATGAGGAAGGTTTTGAAATCGGTGGTGGTCTGGTTGGTGAGGTCAGTTCCCGCGATACTGGTCGTTATCGGGCCTACGACCGCATTGGGGTCCCGGTCCCTGATTTCGCCTTCCATTATGACGGCTTCGCGGAGGCGTGCCTCCAGGACGTCGATTGCTTGGCCCCCTTCGGCCCGAACGAGTGTTTCGAGGGTGTCCTCCAGCGCCGATTCCAAGCTGTGGAGCCGAGTGACCGATTGGACGTTGTTGGGTTCTTCAGAGGTGGGTCGCCGTGGTTGGAGAAGTGCGTCGAGGAGGTCAAGTCCAGCTTCGGTTTCACCGCCCTCGATGATTTCTTGGAGGAGTTCGGTGGCTTGGAAGCTGTGCCAGTCGGGAGGTGATACGGCGATGGATTCTGTCACGACATCAACGAGGTCTGCGGCGGTGTCGAAGGGAAGTTCGCGGATGACGGTGACGACGAGAGCGAGGGAATGCCGGTCCTTTGTGTCGGTGGATCGGATGATGTCGGCCACAATCTTGGGGTGATATGGAGCGAGGTCGCGGAGGTATCCGAGTAACACATCCGGTGGGTCGGTATACTCGCCTCGCTCGTGGAGGGTTTCGGCCCAGGAGACGTCTGTTGCGCTGTCGAAGAAGTAGTTGTACAGTGTTTCACGGTTCTCAAGGTTGTCCAGTATAAGGTGGGCGAACTCGTCGTTATCTGAGATATCCCAGGTCCTGATCTCATCGAGGATGGTTTTGGCAGTGTAGTAGCCGAGTCCCTCTTCATCGTCGAGCATCTCTTCCAAGAACTGTTGTGCGTGGTCTGCAGTGTCGGAGCCGCCGGGAATATCGCCGATCTGGTCGGTCGTCGCTCCCTCGCTTCGCATATAGAGGACGAGCATGAACCGGAAGACGTCCTTGCCGAGGCGTTCATCGAGTTGGGATGTCACCTCTTGGATGGTCCGGTTCTCTTGGACAGCGTTCCAGGCGTAGAGGTAGCGTTGGAAGTCGAGATGTCGGAATCGGTACTTTCGGTTGCCCGGACGGTCAGTGGCGACTTCGATGACGCCCTTGTTAATTAGTCGGCGGTCGATCCAGTCTTGGCTGGTTCCGACAGAAAAGATGTTGAGTCCGTCAGACTGGTCCTCTATCGCTTCGGTGGCGTAGGCGGTGAGACGTTCAATAACGTCGTCGCCGCTTCGCGTACCGTCATCAGGATGGTTCTCGCGGCCTAGCTGCTCCCGGAATTCATCCCAGAGTGAGACATCGCCGGTGACGCCGCTGAAGTCGACTCCGTCTTGAGCGAGCTGGGATATGATATCGAGGTTTTCGATTTTTCGGCCGAGCTGGACCAGTTCGTCGCTGGGGTCGTCGTCAATCAGGTCCCGGATATGGTCCTCTGCGTCGGAAGGTCGGAGCAGTCCGATGGTCACGGGAGCGGTGAATGATTCTGCGCTGGCCAGAGGTTCATATTCGGGGCGGGCATTAAGGTCATGGTCGCGACAGGCGAATGCGACAGCAACGTTCTCAAGTTCTGCAGCCTTCAGGATGAAGTCCCGGTAGATGTTAGCAGCCTCGCGGTCGATATCGTCCAGTTGGTCGACGATGACGAGGACATGGTTGTCGACTGCGACCTGTGTGATGGGGCGCTCAATCCCATCGTCGAATCCGAGGCCGGTAGAGAGTTCGACAACGTTCCGGACCGTGGAGTGCCTGCTGGCATCAATAAACAGGACGTCTTCCTCCCATGCTTCGGTAACTCCCGCAAGGACGCCGCTTTTTCCGACTCCACCTTCCCCGGTCAGTGGCACGTTGTCACCGCTTTCGAGTCGATCCATGACATGGTCCGTTTCCGGCCGTGGAATGTGTCCGACGCCTTTAATCGTGGTCTGAATCCGGTCTAGTGCTTGGCTGGTTTCCTCGGAAAATCGATCCTTAACCGACTGGAGTCCTGGATAGCGTGACTTCAGTGTGCGTCGGTTCCAGATGATTGTCAGGAGTGTAGCAATACTCAGGATGTTGCCTCCGGCCGCAACTTCGATAAGAGAATATTCTAACGGGGTTGTCCGCAAGGAGTTCAAGGTTGGATAGAGGAGGAGAACCACGATGCTGCTCAGTCCGAGGTAGAGGAGTGCGGAGGCAAGGATACCGGTGCGTTTCCTGACTCTTTCGTTGGTTGTGTACTGTGCTGCGTCTTGGAGGAAGTACAGGAGGAATACAAGGCTGAGAATAAATCCAGCCCCGAGTACGAGATACGCTTGAATTGAGTGGGAGATCTGGATGCCTATCACCCTGAAACGAAAGACAACTAGTGCTCCGATAGCTGCTGTCCCTCGAACAAGGACGTGACTCGGAAAATCAAGCTCCCCGCCAAAGGTTGTGTATGCGATGATCACCTCCTTGAGGCGGGAGAGGCACATTTAGGTATAGAATCATTATTCAAGTGTTATAATATGTGCGGTACAGTGGGCCCAATTGAAGAGAATATCCTGAGACTCCGAAGATGATGTTGGTGTTCTGAGTGATTCGACGAGGTGATTTTGTTACAGTTGAGGGCTAGGAGAGGGTGCTGCAGTAGTAAGCCGCTGGGTTCGGTGTCGGGTGAAATATACGAACGTATAATTGACGGTGTCGAAGGTTCGCAACAAATGTCGGCGGCTTTCTGTATCACTCCCCTATATTCAGCAAGCCGGTTGTGGAAGTCCAGAGATTCCAGCAGATCCAAAACTATCAGTATTTCGATGATTATTTCGCGGACTAGAATCGTGTTCTTCTGAACTCCCGTCGAGCAATTCACATCGGCTAACACGCCCGGAATCGAGATAATCGGGGGTATTTCACGATTCGAATTGCCGATCCGGAGGACCTCGAGAGACGCAGAACAGGTAAAGGAGCGGTACCAAGGTATCCAGATACGCCCGAAATCACCTTCGTCACCCCGCGGTCGAGCCATTTCTGAAATCACAGGATTATCCCGGAACTCGTCGAGGTACTTTCTACGCCCTCAAGTCGGCCCGACGGGGCTCTTCTGTAATTTGAGTCCGTCATTTCGGCTTGCATATCGCGGTTTTCTTCCAAAGATAGAGGCGATATGCAGTGTGCGAAGGCCGCCGGCTCTCTCAGGCCGAGGGGCCATCACAGGGGTAGTTGGGTCAAGAAAGTATCAGAATTAGCGCATAGGTTGACCGGGTGCGTTTCGGTGGTGTCTGTTGTCCCCGCGAGGGGTAGCGGGGCGCAACACGCGCCCTCGAGAAACGATGGCTTCGGAACGGCGCAGCAACTCACGATCAGCGGATCACGCAGGAACTACCACCGACGATGAGGCGCCGTGGGCGGACCTCGAGATGGCGGTTCCGACCGACCGGGATCACGCGTCGGTCGTCGCCCTCGTGGAGTGTGCTCTCGTCGAGCT
The DNA here is from genome assembly GCF_002135045.1 of Halorubrum sp. SD683. Classification (NCBI taxonomy): domain Archaea; kingdom Methanobacteriati; phylum Methanobacteriota; class Halobacteria; order Halobacteriales; family Haloferacaceae; genus Halorubrum; species Halorubrum sp. SD683. Next base: position 187,212 of record NZ_NEWJ01000001.1, on the reverse strand, counting down.
CACGCACGAGGCTGTGGGCGCCGTCGTCGTCGCCCACCAGGTCGGGCGGTCGACGCGGACGCAGTACGTCGCCCGCGACGACGTCGGCGCGCAGTGCCAGACGCGGCACGTCGACGACCGGCTGTGCTGGCACGAGACCACCGTCCCTCGACGACCCGTTCAAGACGAGCGCATCACCCGGCTCACGCGGTCGGCATTGACACGAACCGACGGGCTGCGGACCGAACGGGAACCGAACCCCACCTTCACCGGCAAATCGGGGATGCCCTCGAGACCCCCGACCGTCGACTTAACCAACAAACCCGGTTTCCTGTCTCTTCGTTGGTTACCACTCGACGCCGTCGGCATCACGGACCGATTCGCGCCGACCGTTGTCCAGTTTGTCACCCCCGAGAGGGGTGCGGGGCGCGCTGCATCGGCGTCGCCGCGAGAAGGTGACACTGATGACGATGAGCGAGATCTACGATCGTGATTTCGACGAGGACGTCCAGTGCGGTCCAACTGATCCCTGTCCCGAGTGTGGTGGGCAGGTCAGAACGAACACGGCCGAAACCGTCTGTGAAGACTGTGGCCTCATCATCGACGAGCAGGCAATCGACCGCGGGCCAGAGTGGCACGTCGACGAGGGCGCCGACACGGCGAAGCGAACCGGCGCGGCACTCACGCCCGCCCGCCACGATCGCGGCCTCTCGACGGAGATCGGGACGCACCAGGACGCGAACGGTAACACCCTCGATGGCGAGACGCGTCGCCGCCTGTCCCGGCTCCGCCGTGAACACGCACGCAGTCGCTGGCGATCCACGCAGGAACGCAACCTCGGGCATGGCCTGACAGAGATCCGGCGGATCGCAAGTGCACTCGGCCTGAGCGACTCGGTACGCGATCAGGCGTGTCAGCTGTTCCGAACGGCGCAGGACCAGCACCTCCTTCCCGGGCGATCGATCGAGGCGATGGCGGCCGCGAGCGTGTACGGCGCCTGTCGGTGTAACGGGCAGTCGTGGCTCATCGCCGACGTGGCGCCGATGGCGCAGGTCGGACAGGAGCGTGTTGCGAACGCCTACCGAGTGCTCAACGAAGAGCTGGGGTTACCGACGCTGCCGATCCGGCCGACACAGTTCGTGCCGCGGCTCGCGTCCGACCTCGGCTGTTCCGACGCTGTGCGGCGCCAGGCGGAACAGCTTGCTGAACAGGCCGTCGACGCCGGCGTCACGACCGGGGTGCATCCTGCAGGGTTCGCTGCGGCGAGTCTGTACATGGCGGCGTGTGCGAACGACGCGCCGTTGACCCAAGCCGATGCGGCAGCGGCGGCCGACGTGACGGTCGAGACCGTCCGAAACCATCGCGATCGGCTGCTCTCCATCGTAGAATAGCCGTTAGGTTGCCCGTCAGGCCTATATATGAGTGTGGGAAAGTAATGGGTAGAGAACGTATGAGTAAATCAGAGTCTGAAAAAGTCGTCTCGGTATCCTCTCGCGGACAGGCGACGATCCCGAAAGAGTTTCGCGAGGAACTAGGGATCGATACTCCCGGCCGGGTAAAGTTCGTTCGCACCGACGAAGGGGAGGTCATCGTTCGTCCCATTCAGTCGGCCACGGACCTTCGCGGCATCTTGGAGGGAAAGACCGACGACCAGGGGAACTCGGCAGTCGAACGGCTGCGTGAGGAACGAAAACAGGACAAAGCTAGTGACGAGGAGCTGCAGGAGCGGTATGTCGGTCGCGATCATGAGGATACGAAATGACAGCAGCGCGTGAGCATCCCGACACTATCGTTTTCGACACGGAACCGCTAGTTGCGTACTTCTGTGATGAGCCGGGCAGTGACACCGTCGAAACCTACATCGAAGCGGTAGAAGGATCGGCTGATGGCTATATCTCCGCGATCAACCTCGCTGAGGTCCATTATATCGTCCGCGCTATCGACAGTGAATCCCGTGCCGACGCCATCGTCAACGTCCTTGAAGAAACCGGGATACGGCGAGTCGATACCGAGGAGACGTGGTCCAGTGCAGCCGACTTCAAATTCCGCTACTCGCCAGCACTCGGCGATGCGTTCGCGCTCGCAACCGCGATCCAAGTCAGCGGCATGCTACTCGTCGGTGCCGATGACGATTATGATGACGTTGACGACGTACCGATTACGCGCTTCCGACCGGAATCAGCGTAGCAACCCTAATATCCCAACGCTCGGGATTCCTCCGGCTTTAGCCGGAGGAGGATGTCAACTGCCGGGGAACCGCAAGAACGGCGGACACCGTGGTGTGGTGCGGAACTGAATCCGGGCGCAGGCATCGGGTAAAGGATCCAAGCTTCGACGGGGAGTGGTGGGGACAACGAGCCCCCGCCGACGGTCGATGGCTCGGCCGGTCCAGTCGGGGGCCCGGACACCACTCTGTCCGCTGTTCTACCGGCGGAGCAGGCCGAGTGCCTCACGGCGGTTCACGCGCTGAGGGACACCACCGCGTCCGCCGTTCCGTGGGGGTGATTGGCGCGGTGGAACGACATCGGTGTCCGATCGACACAGAACCGGGACCGAGCGGCCCGGTATCAACCACTCAGGTGACCGTCAACCCCAGTATGTCCGCAGTTATCCAGAGTGTGAGCGACGCTATCGGTCGATAACGGGGGTCAGTCCTCGGCACGGAACTCCGAGAGGCTGGCGTCGACGACCGGCTCCTCGGCCTCGTCGCCGTCGAGGAACTCCTGGACGGACGTGTGGACGCCGACGTCGTCGACGGTCTCGGCCATCGCGTCGAGCAGGAGGTTGAGGTCCATGTCGACGGCGTACTCGCGGTACGTGCCGCCACGGCGGCCTTCGTTGCGCTCAGTGACAGAGATGATCCCCAGCATCGCGAGCTCCGAGAGGTGGTCTCGCATTCGCCTGGGGACGAGGGGATCCCGCCCCGCCATCTCCGTGAAGCGGGTGTACCGCGGACGGATGTCCCGAGATCGGACGGGCACCTCTCCTTCGAGGTCGAATGTGAGCAGCGCGTAGAGGACGAGATGTCCGTGTTGGGTGAGGCCGCTGATCCCCTCCTTGATCCGGCCGCGTTCGAGCGCACGGCGACCGCGTTCGACGTGTTCCTCGGTCACGTGCTGGGTGTCGTCGTCACGGGCGAGGTCCCCGGCTTTCATCAGCAGATCGATCGACTGGCGGGCGTCGCCGGCGTCCTTGGCGCCGTAGGCCGCACAGAGCGGGATCACGCCGGAGTTGAGCACGCCGTCGTGGAACGCGATATCGACGCGCTGTTGCAGGATCTTCTGGAGGTCCTCGGCATCGTAGGCCGGGAAGTGAATCTCCTGTTCACACAGCGACGACCGGACCTTCGGGGAGAGCTCCTCCCGGAAGGAGAAGTCGTTGGAAATGCCGATGATGCCGATCTTGGCGGTCGAGAGGTTCCCATTGGCCCGTGCCCGCGGGAGCTGGTAGAGGATGGAGTCGTCCTCGACGTGGTCGACTTCGTCGAGGACGACGATCACGGTGCCCCCACAGGCGTCGAGTTCGTCCCAGAGCATTTCGTAGACGCTCGCACGCGGATAGCCCGTCGTCGAGATCTGCTCGGTGTCGCTCCGGAACTCGTTGACCAGCCGCGTTGCGACCTGATAGCTGCTCGTGAGCCCGTCACAGTTGAGCGAGACCAACGTGAGTTCGATGTCGTCGTACTGGGCGGTGTCTTCCTTCAGGTGTTCGAGCAAGTACCGCGTCGCTGCGGTCTTGCCGACGCCGGTCTTCCCGTAGAGGAAGATATTGTTCGGCTGCTCGCCGTTGATCACGGGTTGGAGGGCCGCCCGGTACGTGTCGAGCTCCTCGTCGCGACCAACCAATTGCTCGGGCTGGTAGTCTTCCCGGAGCGCGTCCCGGTCGCGGTAGATCTCGTTGTCCCGCTCGAACATGCCCATCGCTGTGTCGATACGGACATGGCGTGCCACATAAAACCACCGTGTCCGCAGTGTCCGCCGTTTCCGCCGTTCCGACTACACTTAAAGAAATGGCGAACACACCCACCCCACCTTGTCCGCTGTTCTTCGGTAACGAAGGGGTGGGGTCCCCTCCCCACCCCTCTAACTCTCACCTATCTTTAGGAAAGGTTAAGATGGCATGGAGTTGAATTGGTCCGTAGCCTCACGATCATTGTTGAAACGGACGAACCGTCCGTGAAACAAAGATCAACCATCCCCGCGAAACTGGGTTTCTTTCCCTCCCCCCACACCGTTTCCCCAGAACAACGGACAAAGTGGGGGGAGGGTGTTCCGACCTCTTCCTTGACGAGCTATTGCCATCATCCAGTACCTCGAGAGCGTCTCTCGACGTGGTACTACTCCCGCAAATTCTCCGTCCAACCTGGCCGACACCACCGTGTCCGCTGTTCTCGACCGAACATGTCAGCGGAACGGCGGACATGGTGGGGTCTCTGAGCTGCCGAACCCTCAGCTAGCATCCTGGTGAGTCTCCCAGCTGTCTCTTAACCAACTATTCATCGTGTACGCTGGCGGAATTGGTTAACTTACTTGTCTGTCTCGACCTCCCGGAGGGCGGTCGCTAGCCTATCCATCGCCGATGTGCAAGCTGTGCACATTCAGGGAACCAGTTTTCCGCCTATGTCCAGAACGTGCACACAGGATGAGCGCAAGCGATGACCCGCGACGGGTCCACTTCCAGTCACCGGAGTATCTCGTCGACCGCTTGGACGCGATTGCGGAGCTCTTCGACACGGACCGGACTGATCTCCTCGTTAAGGCCATCCGCGAGTACATCGAGGACACCGCCGATAGCGAGACGTTCCAGGAGCTGTTCACGAGTCGGCGCACGAGGTGACCCATCGGGGTAACGTGCGGGTGGAGGGTCGTGATCATCCCGATACTGGCGAATTGGGGCTGTGAAGAACATACTCTAGAGTATCATACTTCAAAGTACGATTACCAAAGGTACTATACTCTCGGCACCGATGGACGACGCATGACGGAGTTTGTAAACCGATCGGCGGAGCTCTCGCGTCTCCACGAGCTCTACGATTCGGACGAGGCCGAACTCGCGGTGATCTTCGGTCGGCGCCGACTCGGAAAGACGGCACTCGTCAAGGAATCACTCGACGGGTACGACGATGCTGTAATCTATCAAGCCAGGCAGAAAACCAGTGCTCTCCAACTTCAGCAGTTCATCGACGTTGCTGCCGAGTCGTACCCGGGACTCACGCGCATCCGTGAGGACTGGGAGGCTGTCCTCGAGTACCTCGCCGAGCAGGATGCGACCGTCGTTCTCGACGAGTTCCCCTACCTTGTCGACCAGGACGAAAGTCTCCCGTCGATACTGCAGGCGATGTTCGACCACGAACTCGACAACTCGGCAGCGACGTTCGTCCTCGTCGGGTCGTCGATCAGTATGATGGAGGAGGCAGCGCTTCTCGGAAATAGCCCACTCTATGGCCGGTCGTCCCTGAAACTCGACATCCGGCAGCTCCCGTTCGATGCTGCGATGGAGTTTTTCGACGACGCCGACACTGCAGAAGAACAGATCCTGACGTGGGGCGTCTTCGGTGGTGTGCCGTACTACCTCGAGGAGGTGAACCCAGAGGCAACGCTGGCGGAGAACGTTCAGCGGACGATTCTCTCCCGACATGGAACGCTCCACGACGAACCGGACTACGTGCTTCGGATGGAACTCACCGAACCGACGCGATACTTCTCGATTCTCGAAGCGATTGCTGGGGGAAATACCAGTCGCAACGAGATTGCTGGGGCAACCGGGGTCGACTACAACCAACTCTCGAAATACCTCAACCGTCTTTCCCGGCTTCGACTCGTCGACAAAGATGTCCCGATCACTGAGCAGCAAGAGCGTAGCAAGCGAAGCCGGTATCGTATCCGTGATTCATTCTTCCGGTTCTGGTTCCGCTTCGTCTACGGGACTGGTGAGCGATACGACGCGCTCGGCGACGACGCCTTCGAGGCACTCATCCAGCCGGAACTGGCAGATTTCGTGAGTCGGTCGTTCGAAGAGCTGTGTAGTGATGCGCTTCGGCCACTCTACCCCAATCATACGATTACCGAGACCGGTCAGTGGTGGTACGGGGAACACGAGGTGGACGTAGTCGGGCTGACGACCGGCGACACGCTGATCGCCGGAGAATGCAAATTCCAGGAGTCAGCGGTGGGGTACGATGCACTCGCTCGCCTCGAGCAGCACGTCGACGAACTCCGCTGGTCACCGCAGGGGGGCGGCGATCGATCCGAGGAATACGCGCTGTTTGCGAGAAATGGGTTCAAATCCTCGGTTACAGAAGCGGCTGCCGAACGAGATGATCTTCGTTTGTTCTCAGTCGACGACGTCGTCGAGGCACTCAGCAGCTAGGCCGTGACGGCGTCGGTTCCTGTGCATTCGGAAGTGCGAGGAGAAAGCCCCGCCGTTCACGGTGGGGAGGATGTCACCTCCGAGAAGAATTAACCAACAAATGGCGGGTACAGTTGAAATATTGTTGGTTAACTCGGCGTTGCCTCTCGCAACGGCGCCGCCAACGCGGCGTCGACGACCTGTCGGCCAGCCCCACGAGGGTTCGTCTGAAACACGCTCAGCCTCGACGAGGTCGTCGGCGTGATCGACACGCCGCCCGAGGAGGTCGAGCAGATCCTGTGGGAGAGCGACGCCCGCCGAATGCCGCTGGCGGCGTTGAAGCGGCTACCCATGCCCTACGCCGGCCTCGTTGAACGCGGCTCGTGGGCATGGCGCGATGGCCTGCTCGTTGATCAGCAGGTCCACGTCATGCTGTTCGCTGCCGGCGGGGGGCAGACCCTCGTCGCTGCGCACCAGGAAGCCAACGCGCTGAACCCGCTGGTCGCGATGGATCATTACCGCGGCCGAGGGTACGACGTTCCTGGCGGTGAGCGCGCTGTTCGCAAGCGCTTGGACGAAGGCGTATGGGTGGAAGAGTAGCCGGACACCAGCAGCGGGGCGAGAATGACCAGGGCAGGTGGCACTAAGTCCCCCCGAACAGAAGGGGGTGAGTATGCCGACCTGCCCGAGCTGCGGAATGGAGGTGAACGCCAGCAGCACCTACTGTCGAGAGTGCGGTCACAAGCTTTCTGAGCCTGAAGCCGCCCATTCGTCGCCGTCGGAGCACGGCAACGATGGCGGGGATGACGCTACTCCACAGCCCGACACTCGAATAGTCACCAAGGAGGTGTCCGTTAGCGCATCCTCGCTGGGCCCACAGGCGCTCAAGGCGCACCTACAGTCGATGGACGAGTACGAGTTCGAGCATCTCGTCGCCGACCTGTGGGGCGAGATGGGCTGGGACACGACCGTCTCGCAGGCCTCGGTCGACGCCGGTCTCGACGTCATCGCCGAGAAGTACACACCGTACCACCAGAAGAAGGTGATCCAGGCGAAGCGCTACAGCGACTCGACGACCGTCGGCGGCCCGGACATCCAGCAGTACTCCTCGCTGAAACAGCAGGTCGATGACGCCGACTCGGTCGTCATCGTCACCACCAGCTCGTTCACCAACAGCGCCGAGTCGCGGGCGTCGGACCTGAACGTCAAGCTCGTCGACGGTGACGATCTCGTGAATCTGGTCGAGGACCTCGAGGCGTACGACATCGTCGACGACTACCTGGACATCACGCAAACCGTCACTGAGGAGGTCGCCGTCGAGCCAGAGCCGGAGCCGGAACCGGAGTCAACGCCCACCGAGAGCCCCGAGCCGGTAGAGACGGCCACCAGCGATGAGCAAGAACAGACCGCTGACGGGCGTGTGGTTGGGGGATCGGTCGCCGAGTCATCATCGGCGTTTCTCGGGTTCAAACACTGGAACTGGGTGGCGGCCGCGACCGGCGCCCTCGCTTTCGTCGTCCTTTCAGTCAGTGCGGAGCTGTTTCTCGCTCTTCTCCTCGCGACCGCGCTCGCGATGATTTTCGACATGCGCTACGTCGTCCCCCAGACGAGGTGGCAGCCGTCGATGCTGCTGTACCTCGGCGGGCTACTCATCGTGTTCGCCACCCTACCCGTCTACCTGGTCAATCGCTACCGATACTTCTCGCGGCATGCGGAGAGTTAGGCGTCGTCGACGCGGTCGTCCCAGCCAACGGCGTCTCGCGTCGACCCCCGCTGCTGCTCCCGACCTCGCGAGCCTCGCGGATCGGATCGGGCGGATGGTCCTCGCCCGTGCTGTCCTGCTCGTTGACGCCGGCGGGGCGCTGTTGGCGAGCGGCTCGACGAGGGCGTGTGGCTGGCCGAGTAGCTACCTAAGTTCTTCGACCGCCTGTTCGCGGATATCTTCGGCCTCGTCTCGCCCGTCCTCTGCGATCGAGGAGAACTCGTCGACCGTCTCGGGAAGCAACGATACATCTTCGAGCTCATCGAGGACGTCTCTGAACACCCGTGCTGCCTCGAGAGCAAGAGTACTCGCTTGGTTGTAGAGCTCAGCTTCGAGCGAGCTTTGCGCATCAGCTAGGCGTTCGGCGCCGAACTGGAGATCCTCTGCGACACCTGTGAGGTCGGCGAGTTTCGAGCGTTCGTTACGAAGCTTGTCGATCTTTTCCCCGACTGGGGTCGGATAGTCCCGGTCGGGCTGGTAGGCATCGTCGAGGTCGTCGATCTGCTGCGTCGCGTCAGCCAATTCTGTCTCCAGTGACTCCATATCGAACGCTACGAGCGCGTCTTGACCCCGCATGATCGCTCGTTGTGCGACCGCCGTCCGGGCGATCACCTGGCCTATATTCCGCAGTCGGCGGAGTTCCTGCTCAAAGGGGTCGACGCCTTTGTCCAGGGCATCGTTGGCGTCGTGGTAGATATCGTCAGCAGGGCCCTGGACTGGCGTGAAGTCGAAGGAATCGCCAGGAGCGATGTTGAGAATGGACTGCCCGGGCACATCTTCGAACTTGTTCACAATCTCCTTGATCCGTGACTCGAGGTCGCTGATCGTCTCCTGTACGGACCCATACTCTGTCCGAGTGTACTCTGCGACCTTGATGAGGTGTTCCGTCGGGTCGGTCGTCCGCTCGCCGATCAGGTCGCTCATCGTGATCATCACGGAGAACATGCCTGCGGTCCCGGGCGTGTCAATCGTCGTCTGATACTCACCAGTGAGGAGCCCGTCGCCACTCAGTTCGACCTCCTCGTCGATGTCGACCTGGGAAGCGCCCGGAGGTTCGACATCGATATCGACCTCGCCGTGCGCAGTACCGTCGTAGGCCCAGAGGTCGTAGGTCACGTCGACGGTGAGCGGCGCACCCTTTGGGATGGCGTTACCCTCGAACTCTCGTGCGGTCGTAACACTGCTGTCTCTGATTGCCGGTAGAGCCGGCCGCTCCGTGCCGGTTGGGGTGTCGGCCTCGGCGGACGTGTCCGTCGATGTAACCGTGTCCGCTGGCGTCTCCGCATCCGTCGGCGTCGATGTCGGTGAGGAGTCGCTCTCGCCGCCCGTACAGCCTGCAAGGCCCACGCCCAGTACGACGAGTAGCGTCCGGCGATCCATGACCCGAACCTGTTCCTCCCCGTACAAAAATGAGTGGGCACTCGGCGGCAGTATCCAGACAGCATGGGATTCGGATCCGGAACCGTACTACACCCTTCACGGCTGCCGATTGTTGGCCGGCCGGAACAGTCCGGAACGCCCCGGCTGGCACTCAATATCGACCCACGGTAAGGGTACGAACATGGCGACGACACGCCAGCAACCGCCCGACGCCGAGACGTTCCGCATCGATCCAACCGCACACCTCAACGCCGACGTCGTCGACGGCGACACGCCGATGCACGTCCACGTCGAGATCAGCAGTACTGGCCGCACCCTGATGGCGATCCTCGCCGCCGGCGCCGACGGACGGTGGTCGTTCGACTTCGAGTTCGACGACAGCGAGGTTGCGATCGTCCGCGCCTACAAGGAGGGCCACCAGATCAACTCCGGTGCACTCTCGGCGTGGGCCGAACCGGTCTGCCAGCGGATCAGCGAGGGGCTCTGCTGATGGGGAGTACCGACGCGGAGGAGTACATCATCACCAAGCCCTATGGCCTCGAGACGGCGCCACCACGACACAAGCGCCAGATTGTCGATGCCGATCTGGCGCGGATCGACGATCGCCGCTCCGAGAAGTACGCCCACCTCCAGGCGTGTCAGCACTGCGGCGACGCCGTCGAACTCCTCGAGCCCCACGCCTACGCCTGCCTCTGGGTCCGTGCGCCGATCGGCCGGATCATGTACAAGCTGGTGTTCTGCGGACAGGAGTGTTGGATCGAGTGGCTGCGAACGGCAAGGTTATCATGACTTGATTCCCCCATTCGATAATCAGTCGTTATCGAGCTCCTGAAGGTTCTCAGCTGTAACTATCGCGTCCGGCCGGTCGACGTGCTGAAGGACGAGAAAATCGGCGATTAGATATTGGACGAAGAATTTTTGATAGCCTTTTCTCCCTTCTCCAAAAACTCTGTGAGCGATTCCTACCATTGCGGCACTGCCGAGCGCGATTCCCATTACAGGAATCTGAACCTCCCCTACAACAGACGTGTATATCTGGTACGGTGTGAACAGGTGTAGCGATTTTAGCACAGCATAGCCATAGTACAAGCTGGCGAGAACCAGAGAAGCAATCCAAGTGCTCCTGAAAAACGAATATATCGCTTGGAAGGTTCGTGATCTCCCCCGGGCGTCCATATGAACGTACGATCTGACGAGTACGTAGACGTCTTCAATAGTTTGCTTGTCGGGGGACTCATTCTCTAACTCCGATGGGTCTGCGATGGCATCAAACTCTTTGGCACAGTCAGTTCGGAACTGCTCAATTGTATCCTCAGTAAGAAATGACGGGTCCAATACTTCCTCTACGAACTGTTCTCTATGTGTCGGGGTTTCTGAGTACTTGTCTTCGAGCTCGATCGCAACAGCGTGGAGCCCCCGACCAACAATAAATCCCCCAATCAGGAGTGGAACGAGAAAGGCGGTGTTGAAAACAATTGATTGGGGGAGGAATGGCACCAACCCAAGTATAAAAAGCGAACCGGGGAGAAAGACACTAAAGAAATCATATAAATCGAATTTTTTGGTCCCTTCAGAGATCACAGTAGTGGTGATTCTGTGCATTCACAAAAATGTTGTCCCCGTGAGAACTTAGAGACATTCACTATTCACCCCCATATGAATTGTCGTATTTCGGTACACTATTACAACGGAACGCCGAATATCAGACCGAAGAGGCCTCTATAATGAGCTCAAGTCGCCCAAACATGCTCAGTCATTTGGACCGGAGCATCGACGTGTTCACCCTCTTGGCTGCGCTAGTGGCGGCTGCGTTCATCTTTGGATGGATTCCAGAAGCCCTCACTATCGTCTGGGTATTGGTGCCTGCGGCTGGTGCTATCCTGGCGTTACTGTTGTGGGGGAAGCTCGTCGACAGATAATCCACCCCTTCTCAATTCGATACCGAACCTAGTATAGGGAGGTTGCTATCCCCGTTTGTCTCGCATCTGCTTCACCCCAGCATAAATTGGTCACTGGCATACACAACCTACGCCACTTTCCAAAGGAAGTTCCCGAACAGCTAGCCGAGCAACTCGTCCCACGCCTGCTTTACCTCCGCCACGTCGTAGCGCTCGTCGGCGCTCTGGTCACCGTGGCCCTCCTTCGCGAGTTCTCGAAACGCCCCTTTGATCACCGGCTCGGGACACCCCCGGAGACGACGAGGATATTGTGTAGACTACGAGAGGCTTTATGTAGGCCTGTGCAGGTGCAGTTATCCAATTACTGGTTGGAGGGCTGCTGCACACTTTGGGTGCGGTGACCAGTGGTCCATTCGTTCTGGGGTACCATCTTCGTACTCCCTCGCCTTTTCACGCAGTAGCGATTGGAGTTCGTCTAGGGAGAGCGGTTCCTCTTCTGTGATCTCGTAGACCTCCTCGCAGATCGGTGAGCATGGGGGCTCGCGACCGCCGAGCCAAGTCACAGTCGGGACCGTATCACTGTCTGCATAACTCCGGACGCTATCGCAGATCTGGATCGAGGCCCGTTCTGTCCAGAATATCTCTTCAACTCGGTCGTATCCAAGCTCGGTTCGCTCCCGTATCTCCTTTTTCGCCTCGTGTTTCTGCAGATTGTACGTCTCAATGTACTCTTTCAGCACCGCAGTGATGGCTGCTGCCTGATCGTCGTCGACGTCGTCGTAGTGCTCCGCGATGATCGTGGTTCGGCACTCGCTGTTAACCGTGTCCTCCAACAATTCCGGATCGAGAAGCATGCTGGACTCGATGGAGTTCTCACCATGTGCCGGTTCGCTGTTGCTCTTGGTCTCCTCTCTGCCGTCGCCCCCAAGTGCGTTCAGTACTTTCTCGAATAGTCCCATGGAATACACTTCTTTCCCGAGAACATGAAGGTAAAGGTCGATTCCTACAGTTTTCCATCACGGACTCGACGCCGACACCGGCGAGTGTGCAGTGTGGGAGCGCCCCGACGAGGGCGTGTGGATCGACGAGTAATGGGGAGTCGAACCAATGCCTCTTGGTATGTTAGTCTATGGCATGAATCGGGACGTTCATGGTGTCAACTCGCAGAACTGGGATCGCATGGCTGACACTAGAGTCGATCTGCCGGCCGATGAGGACATCAAACAACTCGCCCACGACGTCGTCCGCGACGAGAACGAGTACACAGTTCCGCTACTCCGGGACTTCTACACATTCCTCTCGGCGTTGGACGAGGACAAAGCCAGCACCCTCGACGAACTCCGCGTAACTGATGAACAGAGTGGCGTGGGGGGAGGTGCGTGGGTAAACTTCCTCGATACCCTCAAAGAGCAGAGTGTCGTCGAAGAAGGCCGCTCGGGTGGGAGAAATACATACACACTGGCCAGCGACGACTAGTCCTCCAGCATCGCGTCCCGGGCTTCCTGTAGCTCCTGGACGTCGAGGTCGCGATCGTCGCCCTGGTCGCCGTGGGCGGCCTTGACCAGCTCGCGATAGGCGCCGCGGATCGACTCCTCGCGAGCGTCCTGGGCGACGCTAAGCACCTCGTGAGGATCGCGATCCGGTTCGGCGTCGACGGCGCCGGCGACGATCGGCTCCTCGCCGTCGCCCGGCGGGAGACCTGCTGTCGCGAACTCGTCCTGACTCGTCCGGACTGGGCGGTCGGACATCTTCCGCTTCTCCTCGACGTACAGGCCGATCTCCGCTCCGTCCTCGGGGACGTGAACGTCCGCTACCGCCGACCGGACCTCCTCACGAGAAAGCAAACAGTGGTTGATCGCTTCCATATGGACGACGACGACCGTGGCATCAGTCGCCTGACGGGCCGCCGAGATGTCGTCGATACCCATCGTGATGGGCGCCCCTTGCTCGAAGCGAGCTTCACCACCATTGAGGACGACTACCTCTGGGTCGAACCGCTCGAGCGCTTCCGCAACCGGCTCGTACCAGATCGTATCACCCGCGACGTACACTGTCTGGTCGGCCTCGAACACGAACCCAGAAACCGGTCCCATCTCCTCGGCGAACTCATCGTGGCCGTGGCGTCCCGGGGTCCGGTGAATAGTGACTTCAGCGAACGACGCCTCCTCATCAACCGGGCGCACATCAGTAAAGCCCTCCTCGAGGAATGTCTCGGCCTCTTCGGGCTGGCAGACCAACGGCACATCGGCGTCGAGTTCAGTCTTCGCCGCCTCGTCGAAGTGATCGGTGTGACGATGCGTGACGACGACGGCGTCGTAGGCCACCTCGACATCAGGCATCACGACGAGTGGATTTCGACGATCATTCGGCGTATTCGGGATGGGTGGATTATCACCGGGAGCCGAGAACATCGGATCAACGAGGAACGTCGTGTCACCGACGTCTACGAGGAGCGTCGCATGGCGAATCAACTGCACGCTGGCGCCAGTCGGCGTGGACATACGAACATAGGTACGGCACCCATCGCGGTGTGATTTGCTGCGACAGCATAGTTGACGCGTAATTCCGTCGATACGTCGATATCCTGATCGCAAGCTCTTACGACGGCGGATAATCTGAAAGCACCTACCTAGTGCTTTTCTGGCTCTTTTTCGTTGTCGTCTTCAGACGCTTCGTCAACGATCCGTTCGAATTCCCGTTCCAATTCTGTTTCGCGAAGTGGTCCTCCTCCCATATAGTACTCACCCGCCTTAATGAACGCTCGTCGGTTCACTCGGCAATCCTTATCCAAGGTTGCACATTCCCAGATAGTTCGTTTGCCTGAAACACTATCAGTTTGTGTCGACCGTTGTTCTTCAGTGTCTGTCTCGCTACCTTCGATATTCCCTCTCAGAACTTGCGCATCACCAGTAACGCTGCCAGTTTTACTTTCTGATTGACTCTGCGCCGTACTTTCGGATACTCCCCAGTCACGTTGCAGAACTCGCTGTTCAGCAATTGAATCGTGGTTCACACACTGTCTAGTCCCGCCACGTCCGATTTTGATATACCTGGAATCCAACCCCCATTTCTGCTTCTGGTTTTGATCGACATACAAATAGAATTCTCTCCAACTAGTTCTGGAGATAGCCCGGTGATACACGAATTCAATACGGGTCTCATGCGGCATTTCCTCAAAGATATACTCAACCTCCGCGTTTTTCTTCCTCGAGATGGATGAACGAAGATCGTTTAGAGTCTCTCCCGTTTCATCTTCGTCAATCGACTCGATTTCAAAGTCAGGAGTACTCTTCTGTTCACCAGAGAACATCATATCTTTGAGTTTCTCAAAGAGCATAGTTACTATCCCGTAGCCTCCCTATTTTCAGCAGTATCAACGACTCCGACGGCTTCTTCGATTCTCTCCTGTGGGATCCCGGGTTGAGTCGCTAATTCTTGTAGTGCTTGTTTTAGGCTAGATAAATCAGAAATAGCTGTGTCTCCCTCATATGAAATAATTGCTAAGGACTTTGCAGCCGCGACTTGCACCTTCGATTGGTTATCCTCCAGGGCTTCACGTAATGCAGTAATCGTCTCTGGGTATCCGTTCGGATTCTCGATTACGATGGAAGACATTTCAGTCGCAACCACTTCACGGACTGGGTCTTTCCCCTGGCGTAACAATTCAAATAAGACGGAGTCCATTTTCGAGTTGGGGAGTTCGGATTCTGTTGCAGCCATTTTCAACGACCGGAGTGCAGAAATCTGAATTGATGGAACAGTAACATCCGATAGGACGTCAATCAGTGGCCCCACTAGTTCGCTGGTAGACTCAGTGTTTTGCGCTAGAACAAGTTCAGCTAAGTCCGCTCCATCCCCTTTTGTAAGAACGTGGTCACTACGCATAAGCGATTTACTGAGATCGACAAAATCGACTTCGGAAAATTCAGCCAAAGCCAAATCCGAATGTGACAATTCCACATCCCGAAGTACCGTCTCGTTAAGCTTCGCTTCTGATAGGTTAGCGAATTTCAGCGTCGCGCCGGTCAAATACGTATTAGAGAGGTTTGCATGGTTTAAATCCGCTCTCCAGAGATCCGCCCCTTGAAGATTGGAACCTTGGAGATCCGCTCTCGATAGATTTGCCGCAGTCAAGCTTGCTTCTGAGAGATCAGTACCGTAGAGAATAGTATTTGTCAGCTCCGAAATATCGAGGTCAGTATTAGGCATCTTGGCACCGGAGAGGTCAGCACCAGATAAATCCGATTCAGTTAGGTCTGCATTGGCCATTTTGGCATCGGAAAGATCAGCATTGGATACGTCCGAGTTAGATAGATTTGCATTGGCCATTTTGGCACCAGAAAGGTCAGCATCAGTAAAATCCGAGTTAGATAGGTCTGCATCAACGAATGTCGCGCGGGATAGATTACTACTGAGGAAGTTCGCATTGGATAGAACAGCTCCAGTGAAATTTACGCCATTCAAATCTAAAGTAGATAGATCAACCCCCTCCGCCGTGATTCCAGACCAATCATCCGCAAGTGTGTACTCCTCCTGGTCTACTATTTGAATGAGATCGCCCTCCTTTGTGTCTCCATCAACAGTTGTGGAGATGACGAAACCCTCCATTGGTCCATCTACTAGCTGGCACCGGGCCTGACCACCTGCCTCTTCTTCCGGAAATCGTTGTTGGATTTCAATTACTTCCGCGGGAACTGTGCCCGGTTTCTCACCTGTATCACGATCATTGCTCTCGTCGACAGCTGAATCATCGTGTTCTTCTTTCACCTCCTGAAGTTTATCAATTAAATCATCAGTAGATCCACTATGTCGGAATTTCTCATTAGACGTCTCTGACGTTCGTTTTTCTTTTGAAGATGTATTGGGGCCCAACTGCCTCGGTGATTCCAAGTCATATTCAGCGATCAATTCGTGGATCTGTTCCGATGCTTGCCCTGGGTCAATAATAGCTGCAGATGAACTACCGATCTGCATCCCTCCTGCATTCCCTATTGACTGCTGGTCCGAAACAAAGAGATATGGTATCTCCTTTTCGTCACAAAGTTCTGGGATATGTTGAACAATTTCAATGGGATGAATATCTTCAGCAATATATACCAACTCAGGAGTTCCCTGTTCTACAGACGTTGTCACTTCATTCGTCCCCAGAGCAATTTCACCGGTGCCATGTGCCACCTCCAAGATAGAGAGGGCCTCTTCTTCAAGCCTATCTGGGTGTTTCTCCTGATCACCTTCCGTGTCAGAATTATCGAACATATCCGTTCTGGTTATTGGGAATGTTACACCTGACCTGTTAGTCCTTTCCCTGTTTCGGGTCGCTGGGATATCGCGCGCATTCAATAACCAATCAGATCGGGGCTGAAGGAGCCTCTGATCTCGAAGACGTGCTCGGTCTCAACGTGGAGGTCATCGAACGCGAAAAGAGCGTCGGGAAGTACAATGTTGACATCTATGCCCGAGTAGTTGATGATGGTCGGACAATCGTCATCGAGAATCAACTCCAGGATTCAGACCACGATCACCTCGGAAAGGCCATTGCATACGCTGCGCGCGTCGACGCCGACATCATTGTCTGGCTCACACCAGAGTTCAACGACGAGCACTGCGACGCATTACAGTGGTTGAACGAGAACACTCGCGAAGGGATCGACCTATTTGCGATCCGTCTCGAGGTATGGCAAATCGAGAACTCTCCACCTGCAGTCCGGTTCAATGCAGTCGAGCAACCAAGCGAGTGGAAAGAGAAGGCCCAACGATCACGAGGCGACCTTTCAGAGCGGGATAAACTACGAGAGGAGTTCTGGACGGCGTTCCGTGACCGTATCGAAGATACCACAACGCCGCTGAGTTCGCGGAAACCATATCCGAACCACTACTATTCGAATCCAACCGGCGTCGGCGGATACCACATACCCTTCTACGTCGATGAAGCGGAGTCAGAACTCGGGCTTGAGCTCATCTTCGAAGACGACGCTGACGGATTCGAAGAACTCCGCGATCACGCCGAGGAACTCGAGACCGCACTTGGTGCCGATTTGTACTGGGGCGAACTCCGGGAGACTCGTACTGGGAAGATGCGAAGCGAACTCGGCGTGAAACGCGATGCTGACATCGAAGACAGAGAGCGGTGGGACGAGTACTTCGACTGGATGCTCGAACAGGGTGAACGATTTCACGACGTGTTTCCGGAGCGGCTGCGGCAGTTGGACTGATAGGGGGCCTACCAACTGGACTTCTCGACGCTGGTGGCGTTCGATCACCAACGACGAGCACTCCAACGGTATGCCTCCGTGGGACTACCCTACTTGTGGCGACGGCTGCCGTCGGCTGGCTGTTCAGGCGATTGATACACTCTCACTGCTTGTCGCACCAACGCGGGATGGGGGTCAAATTCCGCTCGCTGGTTCTCGATTCGTTCGAACGCTTCCTCGATACTGCGCTCTTCGTGGAGTGCAACAGCAGTCGCAGCAACCGATGGGCTTCGAGACGCACCACGACTACAGTGCACCAAGACAGCCTCAGCCCGTTCAAGAGCCCCGATCACGTCCGCAACAGCCTCTCGAAACGCTTCCTGTTCATTTCGAGGGCCGTCCATCATCGCATACGTCGAAACAGGATACTCCGTCTCAGGAGCATCATGGGTCAAGGAAATAACTCTGTCAACGCCGGCCTCCTGGAGCAGTGCCCTGTCACCTGCCTCCGCGAGTGTTCCCACATACAGGTTGGTGGCAACCTCGTCCATCACGCAGTACGAACAGCTGACTGTGATAAAATACTTAGGGTGATTCCGATCTACGTATAATGTTTTTATAGTAGTGGTCCGTGATACGGCATATGAACCGTGAGACGGATAGTGCGAATTCGTCTGGGGCAGCTATTTCGCTTTCAATACCCCCTTCAGATCCGACGTTGTTCAAACATAAGGCGACGAGTGACGTCCTTCTCTTTTTAACAAACCACCGATTCAGTGACTTCTCACTGCGAGAGCTCGCGACACAGATCGGTCACTCACACCAGTCCGTCCGACGGGCAGTGGGCGTTCTCAGCGCGAACGACCTGGTCGTCGAATCGCCCGAAAGCAACCAGCGACTCGTCCAGATCAACAGACAGCGTCTGTCGATTCCAGACGATCCGATCCTCCGGATCCCCCAACCAGAGTATCACCAACCCGTCAAAGCTGCCGTCACGGACCTCCGTGAGAACATCACCGACATCGTGGGCATCATCCTCTATGGGAGTGTCGCTCGGGGCGAGGCTGACCGACGGAGCGATATCGATCTCTGGGTGCTAACCCGGTCCGGGCGGGCGGAAAGCCAACGAGAAGCGAACACTATTGCCCGTGACCTCGAAGACACGGAGTTCGGTGGTGACCGATACGCCTACGATATCGACGTCGAAGCCGTCCAGGCGATCCCGACGTACACCGAAGACATCCGAGAGATCGTCGTTTCAGGGATTCCGGTCTACAAGACGAGTGACTTCGAAACCGTCGAGAACCTCCTCTTGGAGGAAGGGGTCGCCGATGAGTAACGGCTCGGACCCGGCTGCTGTGCTCACAGCACTCGACCGCGCACAGGATGCCTTCGAGATGGTCGGACGCGGTCGGACAGCGTTCGAGAACGGAATTAGTGCCGACGAAGACTGGAAAACACAGCTGACGAAAGCGTGCCGCCTCCTCGAGGTCGTTGACACGCTTCAGTCACAGGATGGGTACTACACGGCAGTCATCGAGGTCTGTTTCGGTGCGATTGAACGGTCGATCGAGGCGTACGCGCTCGCGATGACGAACGATACGCTTCAGGACTTTCAGGACCACCAGTTCAGCTACGAGCGTGCCCACCAGATCGGGCTGTTAGAGCAGGGGACTGCAGAGGCGATGAAGGATCTCTACAGCGAGAACCGGACAGAGAGTTATTACGGGGGCGGGCGTCCAACCCAAGAGCAGGCGGAAGCAATGACGGACCTCGCCAGCGCTGTTCATCAGTTCGCAGTAAGTCAAATCCGGGAAGGCGGCGTCTGTCTGTGTGGCTGACTCGGGAATCTGAAGCCGGAGCAGGCAACTATATTCTGTCCCAGTAGATCTTTGTTCTCCTGCCGACATCAATATCCAAAATGCCTGAATCAACCCCTGAACTCCCATCGGCCGGCATCCGACTGATTCGCGAAACTCGCCACGAGAGCCGGGAGGAGTTTGCTGATCTCATCGGCGTTGCAGCAGCCACAGTTGGGAACTGGGAACGTGGGGATCAACCACCCAGCGAGGCCAATCGAAAGGCGATCGTCGACGCGATTCCTGCAGGCCTCTCCCTGCAGGAGGTCCTCGACGCCGAGGACCGATTCGAAGACACCCCAGAAACCCACATGGACGAACGGCGGCTCTTCGGATCACAGTGGCTGCAGACACTTCGGGAGCAACCACGGATTAGCGACGAACTCGACGGTGGCCGCGGAGTCTCCGTATTCAGCACCAATGAGCGGATGTTCGTCGAGCGCCTCGATCTCACCAGCGTCGAGGGGGCGGGCCAGCGTGATGGCGACCGGGTCACGACGGTGTACTACCTCGAGGGCGACGAACGACGAGCATTGCGACGATTTATCGAGGAGAATCAGGCAATCGTCCGCGAGCAGTTGAGCGATGCGCCAAACCGATTCAGCCACGAGTGGGACGAGTGGTTGTATGGTCTCCTCGAGGAGGAGTGGCGGTTCTGGATATATGGGTAGCTGGGGGCACGATTAAGCCGCCTGCCGAGAACCACTACTCATGTGCGGTCGGACATCGCTCGCCGTCGACGTGGGCCGGATCTCGAATCGCTTCGGCGCCGTGCCTGGCGATGGCGTCGACATCCCCCAGCGGTACAACATCGCCCCCGGTGACGATTTGGTGGCGATACAGAACGACGCTCCCGAAGAGACCGACCTACTCGAGTGGAGATTCATTCCCGAGTGGGCCGATGACCCCAGTGACGTCCCGACGCCGATCAACGCCCGGAGTGAGACGGTCGCCGAGAAACAGATGTTCGAGGAGGCGTTCCAGCAGCGGCGGTGCCTGATTCTCGCCGATGGCTTCTACGAGTGGGCTGGCCAGCGTGGCAGCAAACAGCCCTACCGCATCGAACGCGTCGATCGGGCGCCCTACGCCTACGCTGGCCTCTGGGAGACCTGGAAGCCGCCTGAGGGCGACCCGCGGGTAACCTGTACGATTCTCACGACCGAGGCGAACGACGTCGTGGGCGAGATCCACGACCGGATGCCGGTCATGCTCGAGCCAGACCAGGAGGCGACGTGGCTCACCGGTGCCGGCGTCGGCGAGCTGCAGGCGGTGTGTGACCCCTACCCGGATGAGGACCTGCGAGCCTATCCGGTCTCGAAGCGCGTGAACAATCCAGCGAACGACTCGCCAGCGTTGCTCGAGGAGGTCGATATCGGCGAGCAGTCCGGCCTCGACGACTTCGGGAGTTGAGGCCGGGTTTTCGGCCCCAACGTGTTGGGAATAATGGCTCTATTGGTACCCTTTTAGTCAGACAAATGCTCGATGGAACAGCCGGCAAGTGGGGTTGCGAACCAATAATGTAATCCTCTCTATGCGTACTACTGTATCGAATATTCTTTCTAATCGAATTCGTTAATTAACTGTATGCCTCGGACTTGCCCCGACTGTGATGTGGAACTTGAGCGCGTTGATTATGACGTGAATAGTCGTGGGGACATGCTCCGAATACCGAACGATCAGGGCGTCCTTGGGACGCTTGGATTCAAGAGTGCGACTACTATTGACGCACACGTCTGTCCGGACTGCAATAGAGTTCTCTTCTACGCAGACTGATCGGCGGCTCGTCTCTACTTACCGACCTACGCCAGATCTATCACCGATTGGAGGTGCAACAGAGGTCTTGCTTCGTAACAGGAGGGTATCGTCCCGGCCGTCGCGTCTCCTTCCTACCGCTGAATATATAGTGAGTAGAGGATCACCGCCAGCCCCATCGCGACGAGCAAGCTATTGATCACGATCCCCTGCTTGAGCGAAAGCCCGACGAACTGGTGAGCGACGCCGGCGAGAAACGCCCCGAGCGTAATGGTTCCGAACCCGACCGCGAGCGCTCGGAGCGCCGGCTCACCGGTCCGGCGGAAGGCTCGGAGCGCGATCAGGGTCACACCACTGCCCAGCAGCAGGATGATCGTCTTCAGCACGATAATCGCCGTGTCGACCATCATGCTCATAGCTCGTCACCCATGTCCGACCAGAGATCGGCCAGTCGTTCGTCGGCACTCCGTGACTCCCAGTCCATCGACACTGCGAACGTGTCGTCGTCTTCAATCGAGATCGTGACCGCGGAGATGTCCCGCTCGTAGCGTGTTCGCCGGCCGCCGTCAGCACCGATCTGACTCCGCTCGTGGACGAGCGCCGCCTGACTCAACAGGTCCAGCTTCCGGTACAGGGTCGATTTGGGGATGTCGCAACTGTCACTCAGATCGTTTGCTGTCATTGGTTCGGAGAGTTCGGCCAGTATCGTCCGGCACGCCTCGTCGTCCAGCGCCCTGAGCACGTCCTGTACCGCAGGGCCGGCGTCGTCGCGTGCTGGATTCCTGTCCGTCATCAAGTCACGTCGTCGTCGGGTTGATTGCCGCGTTCTCAGCGTCCATGCCCGCAGCGAAGGGGCGGTCCGACTGGCCAGCAGTTCTCAGCGCCGGTCCGCGAGTCGTCGTCGGCCTGCATCGGTCAGCGTGTAGAGACCCTGTGGGGCCGGACGGAGATACCCGTCTTCGTCGAGTTGTGTGCAGGCGCGCTCGACCGCGATCGGATCCTCGTCGACGGCGTCGGCGAGGTCGATCAGGTGGACCGGCGGGCGGTCATCGATAGCCCGGAGGATCGCCGCTTCGAGTTCGTGGTGGGACTCGTCACGCACGGTGCTCACCGTACACCTCCAGTAGCTCTTGGTAGCGATTGCGGATCGTGACCTCGCTCACGCCGGCCGCCTGGCTGACGGTCGCCTGTGTGAGCTGTTCATTGGCTAATTGTGCCGCGGCATAGATGGCTGCGCCCGCCAGTCCGGGCGGGCTCTTCCCACTGTGGACGCCCTGTTCCTTCCCGGTTTCGAGGAGGTCCCGCGCGATCCGTTCGACCTCGCTGCTCACGTCGGCGTTCGAGACGTACTGCCGGAGGTAGTGAACCGGGTCGGCCGGCTCGATAGACAGTCCCAACTCCTGCGAGAGATATCGGTAGGCCCGCTGGATCTCGAGTTTCTCAACCCGGCTGACCGAGTCGAACGTCGCAAGCGCCCGCGGCGTGTCGTGCTGTCGGGCCGCCGCGTAGAGGCTGGCCGTCGCCATCGACTCAATCGACCGGCCGGGGAGGAGACCCTCCTCGACGGCGCGGCGGTAGAGCACCGCCGCCGTCTCACGGGGTGGATCGGCGAGTCCGAGCGCCGAGGACATCCGCTCGATCTCGCCCAGCGCCTGCTTGAGGTTGCGTTCCTGTGAGGATTTCGTGCGGAACCGTTCGTCCCACGTCCGGAGTCGGTGGATACGCTCGCGCTTCTTCGAGGAGAGCGTATTCCCGTAGGCGTCCTTGTCCCGCCACCCGATGGTCGTGCTCAACCCCTTGTCGTGAAGCAGTTCCGTCACGGGTGCGCCGATGCGACGCCGGTCGGTCTCATCGTCGGAAAACGATCGCCAGTCGGGGCCGTAGTCGATCGATTCTTCCTTGAGGACGAGTCCGCAGTCTTCACAGAGGCGTTCACCGCGGTCCTCTTGCGTGGTGATCCGGCCGTTGCACTCCGGGCAGTCAGTGGCTTCCTCACTCGGGGCCGCGGTGTGCTCGCGGTCGCGCTCCTGCTCGTCAGCCGTGACGGTGAGTGGTGGGGTCATTGATGCGGTGGGGCGCTGTAGTGTCAGTTGCGCCCTTTCACCAAGGTAGGCCGTGTCACATCTATGAGTTCGTGGCGGATTCCCACATATCGGGAATCCGCTTCATCCGTCGATTATCTAGAGTCGTCGACGGCGTCGGTGAGCAGTTCCAGACGCGGCACGTCGACGACCGACTGGGCCGGCACGAGACCACCGTCCCTCGACGAACTGTTCGCGACGAGCGCATCACCCAGCTCACGCAGTCGTCCTCGACGTCGGCGGAGCGGTCAGGTGAAGAAGCAGCCAGCGAGCCAGACACCTTCGTCGTGAAGCTAGTTCGAGAGCTCCAGACGCCGTAGCGACTAGACTTAACCAACATCCCCGACCGATACCGACACAGTGTTGGTTAACGCTGCGGCTAGATCCACTTCCTCGCCCCCACCCACCGCCCGACTCCTCGAGTGAGTGAATCCTGGCGGCCGAGCGATCCGAGGAGATACTGAATCCGTACGTCACGGGCTTGTTTATCGGCGCCGGGAGCCGTGCAGCGCGCGACCATGAGTGCTGCGTGACCCAATATGGTTGGTCCCGATCCGCACGACGACACGAGTCGCGACTACGAACAGTTCGAGAAAGAACTGCTCGCCCAGGACCGCGACGCCACCAGCGTCGACACGGCGGATGTCGACGACACGACGGCCCAACGCCTGGTCAACGACCTCGTCGACGCGGACGTCATCACTCCGGTTCCTGAAGACCAAGTTCTGGTTCACGAGCCGAGCGGCACCACGTTCGACTCATCGACGCAGCTGGCCGTCTTCCATCGCGGCTGGACGGCCGGCCGTGACGCCGACGCGGAGGGCGAGTGATGCAGCAGACCCTCGTTGGCTGTGCGTTCTGTGATGCCCCGCCCGGTACCGAGACTGGCGAGGCCCACACCTGGGGACAGGACGAGCGGGTCACCCACCCGATCTGTGTCGACTGCGCGATTCAGACGGAGCCGGATCCCGAGGCGCGCGATCACGTCGCCTGTGACGGCTGTGGGCTGGTCGTCGACACGCTCGCGGCGCTCACGCGATTCCGGGTCGAACTGGGGCATCTGGAAGGCCCGTTGCAGCTGTGCGCCCGTTGTAGTCCGGGCGGACTCGCGACGTACTGGACGCGCGACCTCAAGGAGCATCTGGTCGCGACGCCGGCAAAGTGACCCCGCCCCAATCCCTCGCTTGCGGCGTTCTTACCCCCTACCTATTCGCTCCCGAGTGCGTACACGTCGCCGGCGTTTGTCGCGACGAGGACGGCGCCGTTCGCGACCGTCGGCGCGGCGTCGATCCCGCCCAGAACGACGTCAGTGTAGTTCCGGTCGCGCGTTTCGAAGGACCACTGCTCCGTTCCGTCGATCGCTGCCACCGCTCGAACGGTCCGCCCGTCACCGAGGAGGACTGTCCCGTCGACGAGAGCCGGTTCGGTCGCACCCCCGATCTCGTCTGCGACCCACTGCTTCGTCCCAGTCGCGTCGACGGCGACGAGGCCTCGCTCCGCCGGGACGAACACGCGACCGTCCGCAACGGCAGCGGACTGGCGTACTTCCCCGGGGAGGTCGACGGTCCACTGTTCGGTGCCCTCCACGAGGTCGACTGCGTATAGAGTGTGCTTCCGAGTCCCGATGTACACGTTGCCGCCGGAAATAGTCGGGGGCGCGGTCGTTTCACCATCGGTGTCGGCCGTCCACAGCTGGTCACCGGTGTCGGCATCGTAGGCGACGATGCTGTCGGCGCCGCTCCCGTACACGGCAATCCCCTCGGCGACGGCCGGCGTCGACGCGTAGGTGCTCAGTTCGTGTTGCCAGCGTTCGGTCCCGTCGTGATCGTACGCTGCAACAGTGGCTGTCTCGAAGCCACCGCCGACGAACACGCCGTCAGCTGTTGCAGTCGGCGAGGTCGTGATGTCCGCCTGGATCTGTCCGCGCCACGTGATGTCGCCACTGGCCGTATCAACAGCGGCAAGCCCTCGAAGGACGTCCTCACCACCGTTCCAGACGGTCACGTAGGCCGTGCCATCGTACACGGCTGGCGTCGACGCGCCGGCGTGGCCGACATCCGTTTGCCACTGTTCCTCCCCCGTCGAGAGCGCCAGCCGAACGAGGCGGCCGGCGAAGGAGACATACACGCCGTCGTCGACGACGACCGGCTGGGAGTGTTCGTAGCGGTAGGGCGTCCGTCGCCAGTACGTGGTCACGCCATCGGTGGGGACCGTTTCGTCGAGTCGGCCCGTGTGTGCCGGCCCGCCTTGGAGCTGCGGTATCGACGGGCCAATGGCGCCATCAACGGGAACCTCCTCGTTCACGGTTGGTTCCGGTTCTGTGTTCGGACCACTATCGCCGAGACAACCTGCGACGCCGAGGAGGGCACTGCTTGCGAGGGTACCGAGTACAGTTCGGCGCTTCACACTGTATACCGTCTCGGTCTTTGTAAGTGTCTTCTGGGGGAGGGAATTACTACACCTCTACGCACGCCGTTCTCACTGTGCTAGCCAATTCCGGGGCGTGTGGTAGTCGTAACGCCAGCAGAGTAACCCAAACACTCTTTACTGTTTCGCTGTAATCTGTAATCAAGAACACCCGTGTCACGTACCTCAAACCGCACCGACGGCGACATCGTCCAGGACTTCCTCTCGGTCGCGGACCTCCTCGAAGAGCCACAGCTGGCTCAGCTGTACGCGTATCTCGCTCGGGAGGGGGAAGCGACCGTCCAGGACGTGATGGAGGACCTCGAGCTTGCTCAGGGAACCGCCTACAGCTACGTCAACCGGCTCGTCGACGCCGGCGTCGTCGACGTCACCGACGACGAACAACCACGCCGGTACGCTGCCCGGGAGATCGACCTGACCGTGACGACCGCTGCCGGCGACCGCGAGTACACGATCACGCCGGCGCTGATCGACGCCGTCGGCCGCCGCGAGACGGACGCCGACATCGACACCTACATCGACCGCCACGGCGTCGCTGGCCTCGCAACGGCGCTCACCTACGCCGTCGCTCGGGAGCGTGGGGAAGTAACCCACCGGCTGATGGCAGAAGACCTCGACATCTCGCCGCTGGCCGCGGAGATGATCCTCCAGGCGCTCCGGCCCGTCGTCCACGAGCACTACGACATCGAGGAGTCAGGGGCGGGACTCGACGAGTTGGCCATCGACGGTGACGGCACTGACGACGCGTGAGTCGGCTCCACATCGCCGACACCGGCCTGTTCGTCGCGATGGGACAGCCGTCGAACAGCCGGTACAAGGCTGTTCGGCGATTCGCTCGCCGGAACGACGTCACCTTCGTCCTCCCGGAACGGGTGTACGAGGAGCTGACTGTCGACGATCCGGATGTTGAGGAAGTGCCGATTGACACCGCGATCGACGAGGGGTGGGCGACGGTTGCGGCACCGCTGGAGTTCTCCGAGCCGGTTGTCTCGCGGATGATGGACGGCGTCCAGCGGTACATCGCGAACGCCGACGACCGGCCTGCCGACGAGGTCGAGCGGGCCGACGCCGCTCTCGCCGCCCAGCATCTCAGTGCGGGGTCGGCGGCCGAGGTGTACATCTACACGACGGATATCGCCGCCGGCGAAGGGGCCGAAACCGTCCTCGCGAGCGAGGGCTACGGTGACTCGGTGACGTACGTGAACGGGTTCCGGTTCATCGAGGACCTGGTCACCGGTGACAGCTGACTGATTGCTAGTCTGATTCGGGTGGAGAGGACCATCGAAAGCCCTCGGCCGCTCGACGTCCCGCGACCGCCGCTGCGCGCCTCGTGCCTGCGGTGCTTGCGGGGTCGGGGGACGATCGAGACGGCCTCGCCCTTTCTGAGTCCACCAGGACGGTGAATGACTCACCGAGCGATGTGGCCGGCTGGACAGGTGTGTACGTATCGGCCCGCCCCGCTCGCCGCTGCCGCCCTCCGCGTCGCTCGCGACCGACCATTCCGGGCGGGCTTCCGCTCCAGTAGGTGCGGGTCCTGCCGGGCTAAAGTGAATGTGCCCTCGACGCCAGCGCTTCACCCGTTCGGGTCCTGCGGACCTCGGCAGAGCCGACCGCGACGGACGTGGTTGCGTCGCGGCGAACGGGGAATGCGCTGGCCGCTCGCTCCGGGCGGGTCGGCGCGCGGTGCTGGTTGGGGCCACCTCATGCAGGCGCGCTCTCGCTCGCGCCCGGTAGGGCGCTCGCGAAGGCGCGAGCGAGAGCGCGCAGATGGTTCTGTCGGTCGTTGTCGTCGGAAAACCGCGATGTAGGAGCATCGCGGTGTCGGCGCGTGAGCGCCTTCAGTGGTACCTTGGAGAGATACCAATGTCTAGTAACAACGCTAGCGGAAAGGTCGTTTCGGTCGATGAACAGGCATTCGAGAAAGCGGGCGGTCAGGCGGTCGATGAAGACGGCTTCCCGGTCGTCGACGAGACGCCGGAGTTCGAGGCCGCGGTCGAGCAGGAGACGCAGGCGAAGGTCGATGCGAACCACCCGGACGGGATCGCGGACACGAGCGAGGACCGGATTCACGGTGTCACCCTCGAACAGGAAGAGCGCATTCGGGCGCGGGAAGCCGAACTGGAGCGCATCAGTGCCCAGGCCGAGCTGGGAACGCAGGAGGGTCGCGAGCAGCGCACGCGAGCGGTCGCCGCTGAAGGGAGCAAGCAGCGCCGGCGGGAGTTCCAGAAGCGTGCCGCGAGCGTGGACCCGATGGCCGATCCCGAACGAGATGATCCTCGCACGGAACTTTCCCAGGATGAACTGGCGACGGTGAACACCGAGGCAGACCGACTCGCGACGCGGTTGGATGGCTGGTCGCGTGCGGCGATCAGTCGACGCCTGGCCGAAGCGGTCGTCGACGGCACGGACATGACGAGTGCGGTCGTACGGGTGTTCGAGGAGTTGCAGACGGCCCCGGGGGGCACCGTGCCCATCGACGCTCTCGAGGATGTCGATCGCGGCACCGTCACGATCGAAGGCCGTGTGAAGACCCTCTGGGACAGTGATTCACCGGCCATCCAGCAAGTCGGGCTGATCGCGGACGAGAGCGGGCAAACGAAGGTGACGATCTGGAAGGCATCGGACGCGCCGTGGATCGAGGAAGGCGAGACGGTGCGCATCCACGAAGCGGCCACGAACTGGTACGAGGGCCGGATCTCGGTGGCCGTGACGGGGTGGAGCATCATCCACTTCCCGGAGCGCGGCCAGTGGTGGGAAGCATAGCCAGTCGGAGCAGCCTTCTTTTTTGCTGTGTGCCGGACCGACCCTGACCCCGCCGCCCCACCCTCCGCTCCGTGCTCGCTCCTACCGTCGCTGCGCGCGCAGCCACGACCTTACGCACCGGTCCAACATTTATCCGGGAAACCGCGGGAAGGGATGCGCGACCCGAGCGGGTTTATCGAGCCCCAGAAGGGTGCGGGCGCGACAACATCGCGCTCTTGAATCAACCATGTCCAATGATCCGCATGAGTACGTCTGTGAATTCTGTGGGGAAGACTTCGAAACAGGCAGCAAGAAAGCAGGTCACATCTCGTGGTATCACCGCGATGATCGCCAAGAAGAGGACTTGATAACCGAACTCCAACGGCTTGCCACCGAGAAAGGGCACCCGCCAGAGATGAGCGAAATGGACACCGAGGGCGAGTACTCGCGAAGTACGTATCTGAGCCACTTTGGAACGTGGAATGACGCGCTACGGGCAGCAGATCTCGAAGTCAAACGCCCCACAAACGTCCCGAAAGACCGGATCATCGAAGCCATTCAGGCGCTTGCTAATCAACTCGGCCATCCACCAACGGTCGACGAGATGAACAACCACGGAAAGTACTCACGGAAAACCGCAAGCAAGCGGTTTGGCAGCTGGAACGACGCCCTACGGAGTGCCGGGTTTGAACCGCATAATGAGGAAATCCCACGAGAAGACCTTCTTGCAGAGATTCATCGACTCACTGAGGAACTCGGTCACGTCCCAGCCATTGCTGATTTAGACGAACACGGCCAATACTCGATCAAGGGCTATCTTCGGGAGTTCGGTGGGTGGGATGCAGCAATCACGACGGCAGGCTACGAGCCACATACCCCGTTTCGTGGCTCTGACCATCCGCGGTGGGTCGGTGGCAAAGAACGAGACCGTCTGTGGTATGGGCCGAAATGGAGTCAGCAGCGTGAACGAGCGGTACAACGAGATGGGTTCGAGTGCCAACGACCGAACTGCGACCACACACGGACGAGCCATCGAAACCAGTACGGACGCGACCTCCACGTACACCACATTGTCCCGCTGCGGTCATTCAGAAACGAAACCGGTGAGATTGACTACGAGCAAGCGAATGCACTCGATAATCTCGTCACGCTCTGCATCGAGCACCACGCTCGGTGGGAGCAGATTTCACCACTACAACCCGATGTTCGCCATTCATAGCCGGCTAATCACGTCAGCACTTTCCTTACCCACGAACCCACCGCCAACGGTTGATTAGGACGAATTCGTAGTCCGTGGTGTTTGTCCTGCCCTCAGAGGGGTGGAGGGCGATGCAATTCGTTCTCTCGGACCCAGCTATGAGTGATCAGCAGACAACGACAAGTCGTGAGCGACTGCGAATGCATCTCGTGCAAGCACTGACTCGTACAGACTCAAACGACGTCCAGCAGCATCTGAAGGCTGCGCTGGAGGAATGGGAAAACTTGCCGGCGACACCGCTGCAAGAGTGTCCTCTCTGTGGAAAGGTCGGACTGCCAGAACGAATTCAACAGCATGAATGCGCGCCAAGGTAGGAACTCGAATCGACAACTCACAAGGTTTGCCAGACCTCCATAAGAAGTATTAGAGCTGTTCGAACGGTGAATATCACCATCTTCGTTTCTGAGTCACCCTTATGATACAGAGGTGACGATATACGATATGGACCGCAATTGGCTCCGGCAGAGTGTCCTCCCGTTCTTACTGCTCGCGTATCCACTCACGTTCCTGTTCTTCCAGGGCGGCCAATACTGCCAGCCGTTGTGCTTCGAGCCGACCGCAGTGGGCGTAGCCACGTTGCTCGGTGGCCTTCTCACGGTAATGCTGGTCGCGGGTGGCCTTGGAACGTACTTTAAAGTCGATGAGCGAGGCGAAACGCACCGAATCGCCCGCTGGCTCGGATCTCCCTCACTTCTCGCTGGCGGGATACTCATGGGAGTGTTCGTCGGGTTTGTTGGCTTCGTAGCGCTCGATACGCTCTCGCTCTACGAAGCGGTCTGGAAGCCAATCATCCTGCCCCTCAGTTTCCTGCTGTTTCTCCCGGTGTGGGTACTATATATGGCGTCGTTCCCACTAGCGGTCCTGTTCTCGGTAGCTGGCATCGAATCGTCGCCCCTCGTGACAACAGTATTCCGCGGCATCGTAGTAGTCATCGGGTTCCCGCTCTCCGCCGTGGTTCAGACGCTGGTAGTCTCAGCAATGGTCGAGAGGCTTCAATCTGAAGCGATCGACTAGCACGTCTGAGTCCACCAAAGCAGACCACTATATCGCTCCCGTTCCGCGACGTGTTTATTTACCCCTGAATGGGTGAGGGGCGCGCCGAACTGGCGGGTTCCCTGAACACGGTGAGAACGATGGCAACCAGAGACATCTACGAGAGCGGATTCGACGAAGACGTCCAGACGGACTCGAACACCAACCAGTGTCCCGAGTGCGACGGCCGAGTCACGACGAACGCGGTCGAAACGGTCTGCGAGGACTGTGGGCTGGTCATCGACGAACAGCGTATCGATCACGGGCCGGAGTGGCGGGTGTACGACGACGAGGAGTGTGAACGAACGGGCGCTCCACTCACTGCCGCTCGCCACGATCGCGGCCTGTCGACGGAAATCGGTCGCGGCACCGACGCGAAGGGGAACCAGATCTCTGGGCAGAAGCGACGGCGACTCGCGCGGATGCGCCGTGAGCAGACTCGGGGTCGCTGGCGGTCGAAAGCGGAACGGAATCTCGCACACGGGCTGGGTGAAGTGCGCCGTCTGGCCAGCGCGCTCGACCTCTCCGATTCGGTCCGTGACCAGGCGTGTCAGCTCTTCCGGAGCGCCCAGAACGAGGATCTACTTCGTGGCAGATCCATCGAGGCCATCGCCGCGGCCAGCGTCTACGGAGCCTGCCGGTGCAACGGCCTCTCGCGGTTAGTGGACGACGTCAGCGAGATGGCCCGCGTCGCGGAGTCACGAGTCACGAACGCGTACAAAACGCTGAACGAAGAGCTGGGCCTCCCCGCTGAGCCCGTCTCCCCCAGTATGTTCGTGCCGCGCCTCGCGTCGGACCTCGAGTGTCCGGACGAAATCCGACAGCGGGCCCGAGCCCTCGCGGAACAGGCCGAGGAGCACGGCCTCACGACGGGCGTCCATCCTGCCGGGTTCGCAGCGGCCTGTCTCTACAAGGCCGGTCGCGAAGAGGGCCGATGGCTGACGCAATCCGAGGCCGCGGACGTGGCGAACGCCTCGAAGGCGACTGTCCGGGCACACCGGGATACGTTGGAGGAACAGGTCGCCTGACGCAGCCTACTGTTTCTCCGTCTGTATTGCATATCGTTCGATCCACGCTACGATTTAAACACGAAGACGAGCCATATTCTCTGTAGACTACTCTATGAACGGTCGTTACTCCGACTTTGAGGAACTGCGGCCGACCGGCGAGGCGTCCCACATTCCGGACACGAGGCTGGACGACGGCTGTGAGGGTGCCCCCCGGCGGCAACGCGTCGCGACGAGCGCTGGTGGCTACCCTGATGCGCCGACGGCCGCCGACGGCGAGTGCCGGTCCTGTGGGGCGTCAGTCCCAGACGGCCAGACGAAATGCCGGTTCTGTCTCTCTAACCATCTCGGGAGTGACGCCACTAGCACGAACGAGGCAGCGTCGACGACGTTCCTCGGCATCGTCCACCTGGTCGTCGAGTCGACCACGTTCTACGGCGCCGTCGCGAAGGGCGGCGCCGCGGCGAACCTCCTCTCCGCTAACGAGGCGGAGCCGGCCGTCGACGACTACACGCTCATCTACGATCTCGACGAGGCGCCGGCGCGCCAGCTGGCCGAGCAATGGCCCTCACTCCCCGACGCGGTACAGGTGTCGTCAGAGGAGGGAGAGCGGCTTCTCAGTGCCGCCCGTGACCGGACTGGGTGGCACGGGCAGGGAGCGTCGGAACGTCCGGAGCAGGCCCCGACGCGCCTCTACGACCAGCGTGGGGACGGCATCCGCGACGCGTCGCGTCTCGACGCGGTCCTCGACGACGCCGACGATGCGGTGTGGCTGGTTCCAGCGATGACACTGACCGAATCTACTGGTGAAGATGCGGCTGATCGCCAGGTGTCGTCGGTGCCGACGACGCAGGAACTTGAGTGTCAAACCTGTGGACGGGCGACCGACCATCAATTCAAGACCCACGAGTCGGTCCCGGATGAGGCGTGGACGGGACAACCGATCTGGGAGTGCCGGGTGTGTGGCTCGGCGCGCTACGGCCCCAGCAAAGCGGGTCAGGACTCGTCTTAACCAACATAGCGACACAGAAACACACCAATGTTGGTTAACGAGCAGGCCCAGTCCGACAGCTACCCGCAGCCGGAGAGGTTTCTCTGCGCCGTGAATCGGCGAGGCGCTTCACATGGACCCACGCAACACACCCGGATACCGACTGCATCGCTCACTCACCAATCTCAAACGCATCGAGACGGCCGGACTCGACGACGCAGATCAGGAGCGGATCGAGGCAGCGAGAGATCTCCTGCAAGACGTGAGTCTGCTCTCCCAGCCGGAACACAGCGGGGACGCCGGAACACAGGTCGAGTCCTGAGCGGCGTGGCAACGGGGAATTTGGCTGGATCGCGTCGGAGAGTGTTTATCGCCCCCAAGAAGGGTGCCGGGCAGACCAGTCACCGTTGGTCTCCGTGGGACAAACCACATGCAGGCGAGTTCGACAGCGCGCTGGTGGGCCCTCCAAGACGACCAGTCAGTACCAAAAGGTGATGAGTCGTGACTGAACTCACAAAAACGCTGGAACTGAAGCTGGTAGACCCGAACGCACACAAGCGGGAGAAGCTCCGAGAGACGCGGGCAGCCTACCAGCAGGCGCTCAAAGAGGCCTTCGACGCCAGGTGCACCACTCTGGGGGAAGCGAACGACATCGTGGGTGACTATCAGCTGAGCGGTTACGCAAAGAACGCCCTGAAGCGGTATGTCCCGCAGCTAACGACGACCTATGGTGCAAATGAACTCAGTGACGATCACCCTGTCCGCTTCACAAACGAGGGGGTGAAGATCGACCACAAGCCCGAAAACACGATCGAGTGGTACGTCAAAATCCCTCACCACGAGGATTACCACCTCTGGGTGCCAGCAAAGCCGAACCCTGAGCAACGGGACTGGCTTGAAGCAGTGATCGCTGGTGACGCAGACGTTGGAGAGGGTCGTTTGCTCAAGCGGGATGGAACGTGGTATTTCCATCTCATCGCGACCCGTGACATCCCGCTCAACTCCGAGGTTCCTCCCGAACAATGTACACCCATCGGCGTCGATATCGGGGAGGCAAGTCTCGTCACGGTGTGTCACCGAGACGAGAATGGGTCCCCGACAAACCCTGAGCTCTGGACGGATGAAGGGAAGACCGTTCGTCGACTCCGCAAGCGCTACTTCACCACGATGCGGCGACTCCAAAGTCGCGAGAGCGAACGGATCGCCGACGACTTTGGGGACGAGCTGTGGGCGCAAATCGACGATATCCTCCACACCGTCACTAGGGAAGTGGTGGAGTACGCCGAGTCAGTCGAGACGCCGGTTCTCGTGCTCGAGGATCTCACCTACATTCAAGAGTCGATGGACTACGGAGACTACATGAATCGCCGGCTTCACGGCTGGGGATTCGCCAAACTCCACGCACAGATCACGTACAAAGCCGCTGAAAGAGGGATCCCCGTTGCAACAGTCGATCCCCGGAATACCTCCCAAGAGTGCCATGCGTGCGGTGAGGGAGGAACCCGACCCCAACAGGCGACGTTCAAGTGCTCCAACGACGCCTGTTGGATCGAAGAATATCAGGCAGACATCAACGCCGCACTCAACATCGCAGATCGCTACCTCAGCGGAGAGAGTCGTTCCAGAGAACACGAGAACGACGATGACTCGGCTGAGGATGGGGCCTCGTTGACCGGGCCACAAGACAGCCAAGCCGATGCTGAAACCCAGCAGTCGACGCTTGGAACGTATGCGTCTTGAAACTGGAGAGCTGAGCAACCGCTCAGCTTGAAATCCCGTGGCGGGATTTCCACACCAAACTGATGTGGGCGGAGGTCAAGGGACATCGCGCACTCTTTTCGAGATATATACTGTGAGGTACTGTCCAGTGGATGCCGAGGTTTCGTGAGATACTAGAAGCGGTGAAACATTAGCTCGATACACATGCGAGCTGATTGCTGGAGAAGCTATCAGTTCCAGTGGGTATTTTGAAGCCCGTGCTGTATACACAGCGCGTCTGTGTCAAGACCAGTATGCGTCTCTTACATGTCTCAATATTCGTCTGGCTTCCTGCGTTAACATATCTGTCACCAGCACACGACTGCACTGGTGGGAAGATATCGGCGGAGAATGACTGAGCAGTTCACAGGGTGGTCGGCCGTGAGAGTTGCAGGACCGTGGGACCGACCGCGCGAGAGTATCAGTAGGAATACATATTGCCGTGATACTACGTCGTACACTCCGCATCTACTCCAGCAGGTCACCCGCCCGACTGCTTGCCCCTGAATTCTTTCTTCAGGTGCATCCACGCGAGCGCCGGCGCGTACTTGAGGAAATCCCAGACAGCCCGCGGCCCCGCATCTCTGAGCACTCGGATGACGCCCTTCTTACGAGTGAAAAACAGCGGCTTCCCCCGGTAGATGTCGCGCTCGTAGATCCTGTCCGGGTCCCTGGTCTCCAGGACCTCCTCGACTTTCGCGAGGTTATTCCAGTCGCCCCGCATCACGACGACGCCGTCAGGGTTGATGACGTGGACGGAGTTGGGCATCCCGCCGTACTGTCTGTGGGCCGACCCCTCGACGTCGTCGACAAGGACGGTCCGCTCAACGTCGTATTCGTCTGCGAACTCTCTGGCCCGGTCGAGTTTCTCTTGGAATGAGGTGTGGGCGTCGTAGTGTTCCCCGGGGTGGGCCTCCCTGGTGTACAACAGCACGAACGCCACGTCGTCGAACTTCCGCTGGAGTTTGTCCATCGCGTGGACCTTCGAGTCCGTGATTGGACAGGTCATGCTGCCGGTTTCGAGGACGACCCACTGGTCGATGAAATCCGAGAGCTGGACCGGCTCCCCATCCAGCGTCGTCGCCTCGAAGTTGGGTGCCGTCTCGCCGGGCCGGGGGCCGTCGAATTCCTTGAAGTCGTAGTACTTCGGCCCGAAGTGACGGTAGTTGTAAGTCGTGTCCGCGTCCGCCGTCTCAGTCCGGTCGCTCGCTGCAATCGTCATGGTTCTACCTGTGCATACGACGCGGAGCGGGGTACAGTAGATGCCTAGTAATATCGGCAATTTATATGTGGCGGGCGGCAGAGTACGAACCGATGGACCCAGCGAGAATCGGCCGGGAGGTACCTCACAGATGAGAGCGGTCACGTTCACCCTCGACAGGCTGGACAGCCCCCATATCGCCTATCGATTGTTCGAGACCGACCCCGTGGTCGAACGGGAGGAAATCTACCACCTGAACGTCCTCGCGGACGAGTCGGTCGTCTTGCTCGCCAGAGTCAGCGGTGACGTAGAGAGCGCGACACGGTTGCTGGGGGAGCGGCCGGAGATACTCGGCTACAGTCTCTCCAGCGGCGAGGACCACGGCGGACTGCTGTACGTGCACGCGCGACCACCACCCGAGATCAAGCAGTTCCTGACGCTGCCACGGACACACGAGGTGTTCTTCGATTTCCCGCTGGAGAGTACCAACGACGGGCGGCTCAGGGTGGTGATGCTCGGCGAGACCAACGAGATACTGCAGGACGCGCTTGCGGAAATCCCGGCGGAACTCGACGCGACCGTCGAGCGCATCGGCCCGTACCTGGACGCGGACGAGACCATCACGAGCGTGCTTACAGAGCGCCAGCAGGAGGTACTCGAGGTGGCGCTCGAACTCGGATACTACGACGTGCCACGGCAGGCGACCCACCACGACATCGCCGAGCGGCTGGACCTCTCGGTCGGGACCGTGGGGGAACACCTCCAGAAAATCGAGGCGCGGGTGTTCAATACCCTCCGCTGACGAACCGCTAGGCACGCACCTGGCCAGGACCTCCCGCTGTAGACCGGTCGCGGTCCGCTGTAACGATCACAGTATATGAACAACCGACAATTCTCGGCAGGTAGCCGATGTTCGTTCCGTTCCATCCTCCACATATGTACTCGAGTGTCTTGCGACCCCGGGGCAATGCGCGCGCCGGCTACGTCCACAGCGGCCGTTCACAGACGAACAACGTGACCCACCACAGCCATGTTTGAAAACGTCAAGCGAACCCTCCGGCGTAGTATCGCACGTGAGAGTCTTGACTTCGGTGATCCGGAGTTTCTGGTCCAGGCAGAACTGGAAGCATTGCGAGACGACGAGCGGACCATTGGACCTGCTGGGGACGCCCGCACGAAGGGTGAATTCAGGGGCAACGTCTTCGCCGGACTCTCACTCAGAGAACAACTGTCGTTGCTCCCACTCATCGTTGGAAACTTCCGGGAGATGAAACGGAGTTACCGGGGGCTCGACCACACACCGACACGAGACACCATCGAGGAGGACGAACTCGAGACGCTCGAAGCGCGAGCAGACGAACTCGGCGTTGACTCCATCGGGTACACCGTCGTCGATCGCGAGGACATTCTTGAAGACGACGTGACGGACCGGTCTGTCTTGTACCAGCATGCGATCGTCTTCTCGTGTCCGATGGATCCGGAGGCCGTCGGCGAGGCACCGGGATACGACACGCTAGAGACGGTCAACGAGACGTATCTCGACACTGGCGTCGTGGCAAACAAACTCGCCGACTTCCTGAAGGAACGAGGGTTCGGTGCTCAGGCAGACCCGGGCCTCGGCGGGAAGACGAACTTCCCGACGCTTGCGGACCGTGCCGGTATCGGTGAGTACGGCCGCCACGGGATGATCATGACGTCAGAGAACGGCATCACGCAGCGGCTCGGGGCCGTCTACACTAACATCGAGAACCTCCCGACCGACTCGGGGGAGCGCGACGACTGGGTCTGGGAGTTCTGCCAACAGTGTGGAAAATGTATCCGGGACTGTCCGGCAGATGCAATTCGCGTCGAACCGGAACGAACCGAGGGCGACAACCTCTCCTTCTACGACAGGGATGCCTGTTCGGAGTACTTCGGGGCCAACAACGGCTGTGCGGTCTGTATGTCAGCCTGTCCGTTCAACCGCGTGGGCTACGAGGCCCTTGAACGGAACATCTCTTCGCGATCGTCCGACGCGAGGGAGACCGTGTCACAGACCCCCAGAGATGACTCCGGCGACGCGAGTATGCGACAGGTAGCAGACCTTTCCAGCGACCTCCGAACGACGACCGACCGAGAAGAGATAGCGGCAATTCTCGAGGACCTCGGCAGGAAGCCCGACAACTGGGCGGAGTTCGGGACTGCCTTCGTGGCCTCCGACGTGTGGGGGTACTCGGAGGTACACATCGCGAGAGGTGACGACCCCGAACCGCACGCACCGGTGGTCACCCTCGTCAGATAGCGGCCGAACTGTCGGAGTTTCCGCCTGAAGAAGATGCGCTTTACAACTGGTAACCCGACTCGGTAATTGGCTTGGTTGGCGGTGCCAAACAAAACCAGTCTGCTACACGTAGCCTCTATATTCAGCAGGCAGTTCTTGGCACATTTCAGATGGAAGAATAGTCGCTTCGCTAACCGCTTCCCCTGTACTTACCGATCGAGGGGGAATCCAGCGTAGCAAGAGGAGTTTAGTAGACCCGAGGAACAGTACACGCTCCACTACTCTCATTGGGGTCCAGCGAATCTCAAGCTCAAGCACCGAATCGCGGCAGAGTCGCCGTTCGGTGGCGATGACACCGACTCCAAGTGGGCGAAACAGCTCCTTGCAGAGCTTGCCGATGGCCTCGAGGCAGATGCGGTCGACGGCTACCTCGCTGGCGAGGATCGACCGTCGACGGTCGTCGAGCCGAAACCCCGCGCCACCGGGCTCACCCTCGACGAGATCGTCGCTGACCATCTCGACTACCTCCACCACGAGGCGTTGTTCGTGGTGTCGACGACGTTCGAGGTGACCGCCTATCGAACGCTGTGGTTCGGGCTACAGTACGATTCGGAGACAGTCGAGCAGGGAGAGACGGTCGGGAACGGGGCGCTTGCGACGGTGCGTTGGTACGACGGCGAGCCGGTCGGCGACGGCCACCTCCAGGGACAGTTCGCGGCCCTCAAAGACGTCGTCGGCGATATGCTCGACAAGGGCGTCTTCACGCCGTCGACGGCGAGACAGTACCTGAAACGGAAGCTGGCCGAGCGAGTCGGAGACCGACAGGAGCTGCTCATTCCAACCGGAGAGTCACCCTTCGAGAAGGCGAGTCTCAGCAAGCCGTAACACCAATCCCTTAGTGGATATCGGGGGACGCCTAAGTATGGCAAATCAGTCTGAAGATGACGTTCGTGTTTGGCTTGTCGAACGGACGTACTCCGATGACGAGCAGAACCTGATCATCCTCACCTACGCAACACCCGATGGGAAACAGTACTATCGGAAGGAACGAGCACTAACCTCATTTACTGACGTCCGAGACACGACAGCAGCAGTCGATGCTGAACCCGGCAATCTTGGCATAGTCGATGACCCCGACCTCCAAGAGCAATACGCGGCCGAAGCACAGCGAATGCAGGAAGTCCACGACCCTGACGACGTAATCTGAGGTCCACTAGTCGACAACGCTGCAGGCCATGGGTTATGTCGTAGCAGGCCTTAGTCGGGGTATGCGCGAACTCGTCTTCGCTCTCGAATACGAGCCCGGCTGCAACCGGGTGGCGGACGCCCTCGCAGACCACTCCGACGCTCGCGTTCGTTCACTCTCGCTGCACGCCACTGCCGACCAGCTCTGGCGAGTCGACCATGCCACCGGCACTCCGGACGCACTCGACGCCATCGAGGACGCGTTTCGCAACAGCGACTACTACGCCGACTGTCTCGCCACCGAGGACTGCGGCGCAACCCAGACTACCCGTGTCCTCGACCGCACGGACGACACGCTCATCCTTTACTCCGACTGGGAGCGCACTCCGACCTGCGCCTCAGTTCCCCACATCGCTCGCGATCACCTCGGCGACGGCGTCTTATTCGAGACCCGTCACGAGGGGCGCCACTACACGTGGCGGCTCATTCACGCCGGCGAGGGCGATGTGGCGGCGTTCTTCGATTCCCTCGGGGTTGCCGTCGGGGAATGCGCCCAGATGGAGATGCTCCGCACAGCGGACACGACGACAGGAGCTGGGGGACGCGACGGGAAACCGAGCGGCCTCCCGCCAGCCCAGGAGGCCGCACTCCAGGCCGCGGTCGAACACGGCTACTACGAGTCACCCCGCGAGGTCGACGTCGGCGAGCTCGCCGAGCATCTCGACGTGCCACGGTCAACACTCACCTACCGACTCCGTCGGGCGGAAGAACATTTGGCGAAGCAACATGTTGCCGGCGAACAGGTAGCGGAAGAACGGCTGGCATCGCACTGACGCCCTCGATTGGAATATTCCAACAAAGGCATATCGAACTCCCGCTCCTACCGTGACGTGATGACAGAGAATCCGGACGCAGCCGGGGGAACGAGCGGCGGCGGACAGCGACGTGAGCTGACCGCCCGCCTCGCCGTCCCCGAAATGGACTGTCCCTCTTGCGCCCAAAAGGTGGACAAGAGCCTCCAGCGTGTCGACGGCATTACTGACGCCACGCTCCAGCCGACCACCGGCACGGCCAACGTCACGTACGACCCTGATCGGACCAGCGAAGCCGACGTAGTCAAGGCGATTGAAGGCGCCGGCTACGAGGTCGTCGGGGGCTCGGACGCCGAGAGCGATGATGAGGACAACCAGGCGACCGATGGCGTCGACATCGCGCCCCCATCGGAGGTCTGGACGAGTCCTCGCGCGAAGAAGACGTGGCTCGGTGCGGCGTTCGTCACGCTCGGCCTCCTCTTCGAGTTCCTCCTCACCGGGCAGAACATCACGGTGGCAAGCGTCCTCGAGTACCCGCTCCACATCGCGGATGTCCTGTTCCTCGGCGCCGTCGCGGCCAGTGGCATCCCGGTCGTCCGTAGCGGATACTACTCCGCGAAGAACCGAAGCCTGGACATCGACCTCCTGATGGGGACGGCGATCATCGCGGCGACCGGTATCGGCTACTTCGTCGAGGCCGCCACGCTGGCCGTCCTGTTCAGCATCGCCGAACTGCTCGAGGACTACGCGATGGACAGGGCACGGGACTCCCTGCG
The DNA here is from genome assembly GCF_002135045.1 of Halorubrum sp. SD683. Lineage (NCBI taxonomy): Archaea > Methanobacteriati > Methanobacteriota > Halobacteria > Halobacteriales > Haloferacaceae > Halorubrum > Halorubrum sp. SD683. Next base: position 146,513 of record NZ_NEWJ01000001.1, on the reverse strand, counting down.
CGAGCTGATGGAACTCTCGCCCGACGAGGCGACCGTCCTTCGGGATGGTGAGGAAGTGACCGTTCCCGCCGAGGAGGTCGACGTTGGCGAGACCTTCGTCGTCCGCCCCGGCGACAAGATTCCGCTCGACGGGACGGTCATCGACGGCGAGAGTGCAGTCGACCAGTCGCCGATCACGGGCGAGAGCGTCCCCGTCGACAAGACCGCCGGCGACGAGGTCTACGCCGGCGCGATCAACGAAGAGGGGTACCTCGAGGTAGAGGTCACCTCGACCGCTGGCGATTCGACGCTCTCGCGCATCATCGAGATGGTACAGGGCGCACAGGCGAAGAAGACCGAGTCTGAACAGTTCGTCGACCGCTTCTCCGGCTACTACACACCCCTCGTCGTCGTGCTGGCGATCCTGACCGCCGCTATCCCGCCGCTGGTTATCGCTGATCCGGTGTCGGTGGACCTAGCCGGATACGGGTTCACCTTCGCGAGCGACTGGCAGACGTGGTTCATCCGGGGGCTCACCCTGCTGGTGATCGCCTGCCCGTGTGCATTCGTCATCTCCACACCCGTCTCGGTGGTGTCGGGCATCACCAGCGCCGCGAAGAACGGCGTCCTGATCAAGGGCGGCAACTATCTGGAAGCGATGGGTGGGGTCGACGCAGTCGCCGTCGACAAGACCGGGACGCTCACCAAGGGCGAACTCGCCGTCACCGACGTCGTTCCGGTCGGTAACACCACGGCGGACGATCTGCTCCGTCGCGCCGCCGGACTGGAGCGTCGGAGCGAACACCCCATCGCAGCAGCTATTCTCGCCCGCGCTGAGGAGGCGGGCGTGGATGACTTGCCCGACCCGACGGGTTTCGAGAGCCTCACCGGGAAGGGTATCCGCGGCGAGATCGACGGCGAGACGTACTATGCGGGCAAGCCCGCGCTCTTCGAGGAACTGGGCTTCGATCTCTCACGGGCACGCCGCGAGACGGACGGCGGCGTCATGGCGGAAGAGGCAGCCGAGTCCGACGACGGGGCGTTCGCCGAGAATGCACTCACCGCGCTGGAGCAGGAGGGCAAGACGGTCGTTATCGTCGGGACGGAGTCGGAACTGCTGGGTGCGATCGCCATCGCCGACGAGGTGCGCCCGGCCTCGAAGCGGGCCGTCGAACGCCTCCACGAGTTGGGCGTCGAGCGCGTGGTGATGCTGACCGGCGACAACGAGGGCACCGCCCGCGCTATCGCCGAGCAGGTCGGTGTCGATGAGTATCGCGCCGAACTTTTGCCTGACGAGAAGGTCGACGCAGTCGAGGAGTTACAGGCAGAGTACGGGGAGGTCGCGATGGTCGGCGACGGCATCAACGACGCGCCCGCGCTCGCCACCGCGGAGGTCGGCATCGCGATGGGTGCGGCCGGCACCGACACCGCACTCGAGACGGCCGATATTGCGTTGATGGGCGACGACGTCGGCAAACTCCCGTACCTGTACGATCTGTCGCACACGGCCAACGGCGTGATCCGGCAGAACATCTGGGCGAGTCTCGGCGTGAAGTTCCTGCTCGCGCTGGGCGTGCCACTGGGGCTGGTCAGCGTTGCGTTGGCGGTCGTTGTCGGTGATATGGGGATGAGCCTCGGCGTCACCGGAAACGCGATGCGGTTGTCACGAATCGAGCCCGACCGGTTCTCCGACACCTAACTCTGCGGCGGGAAGTGCGGGCAGGACGCTCCTCTTTCGCGACTTTCCTTCGCTATATCGAGACAATTTGCAGTTTGTCTGGGGCAGTAGAGACTGAGCCCCACCGTAGGCTCGTGATTGGATGCCCGAGAATCTAGACGACGACCCGTTTCACGACTGCGAGTTGGATCCCGAGGCGATCCTCGGGACACACACCTTCGAAGACGTCCTGTTCACCGACGAGACGGAAACCCCGGTGAACGTGCTCACCGGCGAGACACCGGCACATTCGCAAGCAACCGTCGAGGAAGCGAAGGAGTTCGCTGCGAGTATCGACACGGAGACGCCCCAGATCGCGCTCCCCGCATCCGTCGAGTCGCAGGTCGCAACGCAGAGCAAGCCCTACACGGCGGCCGCATTCTTCCACTTCAAGGCGACTGGCTCGCTCGAACACCACCGCGCCTACCACGCCGCCTACGAGGCGGATGCGTTCGCGGTCGACTTCGAGGCCGATTACGAATCGGGCGACCTGACCATCACTGTCGAACGAGTGGACGAACCCTGAGAATCCGCGGTCACGAGCAGGTTTTTCGAGCGCCGGCGATGGGTGCCGGCGCAGCTGGAGCGAGCAACGATTCCCGGTGCGTCGGCGTTTCGAGGTGTTCGAGATGCATATGGTGATTTACGCACTGGTAGAGGTATCGACGCACGACGACGCGCTGGCCACCGGAAAGACGGTGTTCGACCGACTGGTCGGCGCGGACCCACACGCCGGCGCCGTCTTCGATTACTACGTCACGTTCGATGAGGAGGAAACGTCCGTTGCGGGGAAGGCACGATGGGGGGAGTTGCCGACTGCCGCCCCCGTCGACTCCGATGACGGCGAAGACCTGCTCGAGCGTGGCTGGGAGGCGACGAAGGAGGAATTCGAGCGTAATCTCGACCGGGTGAAGGAGGCCATCGACGAGCTCTCCGACGAGGAGATCATGCGCGACGAGGACCTCGCCCGGCACGCCTTCCACCAGGTCGGTGCGTACGACGGCCCGACGATCTTCCTGTACACCGAACACGGAACCGGCATTCGCCACCGTGGACAGTTGGACCGACTCCTCGAGGAGAGTGAAGAGCTCTGGATCGTACCCGCTGACGTCCACTTCTAACCAATGCCTCGCATCACCAACTGGCGACGCGAGAGCCGCTCGCCGACACTCGCGTATCGGAACACCGAGACCGGTGCGCGAGCCGTCCTGCACCGAGCCCCGGACTCCTACCGGTACAAGTGGCGTGGAGCAATCATCGCCGACGGCTACCCGGTCTGGTCGCGGGGGTACGAGACGAAGGACGCGAAGTCATTCCGTGACGAGCTCCGGGAGCGGCCCGCTCCGGTCCTCAGCTGTCCGGAGTGTCCGAACGATGACGTTCGCGTCGGCGAGAAGGCAGCAGACGGGGCGAAAATCCAGCGATGGTACGACTGCCCCGACTGTGGGTACGAAGCCCCCTCACGCATCGTCTACGGCGCCGAACGGTGAGTGAGTGAGCGGTGGGCGCTCTTTTTCGGCCGGGCACGAGGTGGTGACCCGGTACGACCGGGTGAGTCAACCAATGAGTCTCGAAGTACTTGACCGACACAGCAAGGCACTGTTCGAGTTCCTCTGGTGTCCCGTCTGCGGGCAGGAGGTCTTCACCCACATCCCGTTCGAGGGGGTGTTCTGCAAGAACTGCAACACCCAGGTCGAACTCCAGGAATCCCGAGAGACGCGCGGCTACGAGGAGGCCGTGCTCGCCTGCTTCGATTCAACCACGACCTGGAACCTCCACGTCGACGAGAAACTGCGGCGCGACCTGCCTGATGGGTCGGCCCGCGTGAAAATCTTCGGCGCACCGGGCGCCTACAAGGTCGACTGGTGGAGTCCAGAGCCGGGGGAGGACTGGGAACCTGTCGAGCGCGGCGAGTTCGACGACGTCGAGGAACCATCAGAGGTGTCGCATCTGGCGTAGAGCACACGTTAGGGCGGTGAATTTACGCCCGACACACGTCGCAGTCTCCGCACCCACGAGGGGTTCGCTCGTCGAAGTAGAGACGGCGCCATCGAGCAAACTGATCCGCATACGTGTCCTTGCTGTACGGGAATTGGTACAGATTGACCCCGTCCGGCAGGTCTGTGATTTCGGGCGCGTCTACGCCGGGGAATCCGTTACGAAACACGAGATCTTCTGTTTTGGACACCAGCTCAGGAGCAACTGTGGATGGGTCCGAGGCCTTCAAGAAGTAGAGTGATGGGATGAACTCTTTCGGGTCGAAGAATCCGTTGGCGTGCAGAATCCACCCACAGAGCCACAGATACGCCTTCTCACTGGAGAAGAAGACTCCGTAGTGGTTGTCCGATTGCCGGCGTTTATACACGAATACGGGGAGGCCATAGCTGAAGCCGACCCGCGTTGGTTCTGCGTGGATATAGCAGTCCTCACGGTCGATGTAGTGGACCAGCGGAGCTTGACACAGCTTGCCTGGGTGCTCACCAGTACCGATCTGCTCCCACAGCTCCGAGACGGAGGCCACGTCAGCGCTCTCGTCCTCGAGAGTCGTATCATCGATTGCACGATGGACGGGCGCAGCAGACTGAATCTCCTCAGGGAGATCGTTGCTGGACAGCTTCGCCGTCTCTCGGTCAGGGAGTGTCCGATAGAAGTGTTTATAGAAGCCCTCACGACGCCGCTTATCGGCGAGCGCTTCGCACCGGGCGCAGTCCTCGATGAACATCGCTGGGACCACCCGGTCTGGATTCTCGGCGGCCTCTTCGTACAGACTACGCTGCCGTTCGGCCCGCCTGGCAATTTCATCTGGATCGGGGAGTGGTGAGCCCCTCTCAGACTCCGATGACATACGCATACCTTTGGGCTGGAACAGCATCAGTTTCCGAGCAAGGACCCCGCCCGACTGCCCTCTTGCGAATTTCGGAATCCATTTTTAACCGGGTTTAAGTTGTCCAGTGACAGCCATTCGGCGAGATTCCAGCGACTCCACTCGATTCAGGAGAAGTTGTTTCTGCGCCGACGATGGGTGCCGGCGCACACGCGCCGGCGGTGATCGATGTCGACACGAAGTCAACTCCGATTCATTCAACGGAGCGAGACTGCAGACGAACAGTCCGAAACCGACCGCATCGCACAAATCTACCGACACTCGGACGGCTATCCCGACAGCGTCCTCCGTGACCTTGTCCAGCTGAAGGAGTTGCTCGACGAGACACGAACAGAGCGCGGGCCTGCGTACGCCGCTGCCCAGTTCCTGTTCCTCGACACGCTCTCGACGATGACCCTCTACGTGGACGAAGGGCGTGATCGGAGCATCCACGCTGACCAACCCTCGGATCTCCTTGAGCCGGACAATATGGAGCACCTCGACCAGCCGATGTTCCTGCTCGGACACGGCGTCGAGAACCCAGCCGACGGCATTCACGGCGACGAGGAGTACCTCTACGTCGTCGAACTCCCGACCCGGAACCCGTTCGAGGAGCCGTCCGAGTGGACAGTCAAAGTGAGCGGTCACTCCGCCTTCCCGCGCTGGGATGGTCCGACCGAGGAAGCCTTCGATCGGGCTAGCTGGCAGTTTGAAGGACCGCTCTCGGCCGCCGTCGACGAACTACTAGCTCAACCAAGCTAATCGTTAATTGGACACTCCCAAGGTTCGAGTGCTGAAGAGAAGGAGCACCCAGTATAGGATTCTTCGGAACGAATGATTTGCAGATTGCTACTGAGAGTTGCGAATCCGCCGTCGGGCTCGAGAATCCAATACCTGCTGTGCATAGAGTGAATCCTCTCGGTCGCTTTCCGCGACCCATTCAAACGCTTGACGAGAAATTTGTTTCATCAGGAGCTCACCGTTTTCGACTTTCCAGCCAAACGGTTCTTTAGGGTCTAATCCCCGCTCTCGAAGTATTTCGTCGTCCACACGCAGAGCCATTACGAGGTCGTCCCCGTATTCAGCTGCTTGTTCCGGGTTCAGCACCAAGTTATCGAGGAATTCATCGCTGTTCGGCTTGGGCGTCAACCACTCGACGCTCCACTCATCTCCGACCTGATTGGAAGGCATACCTGTAGAATAGTCGTTGCTCGATAAAATTGACAGGGGGAACGAAGGGTCGTATCAGAACGAGGTGTTTGCGCTCAGAACAGACCAAGGCCAGGACATCAGAGAACGATACCCGTTTTAATCGATAAGTCCGATTGGTCCAGTATGGATTACGTGGATGAGCCGCCGGAAACGGAGAATCCTGTGATGGTGATTCGGGTAACAGCGAAATGCACCCTCTGCGAAACCGCTGAACGGTGTGACTCATCCGGCGAAGCAAAAGAGTGGGCGAGAGATCATCAACATCCTCGAGACTTTATTGAATACCGTCGGACCTGGGCCGAGCGGTAACCAATTCGACAACTCGATACTCAGATTACACCTCCAAGTGCGAGGATGCCAAGCAGTAGTAGAACTGCCGTAACTACTACCCCACCAGCAGTGAGGAGCTTATTCTCCATCACCTTCTCGTGGATCGGCATCATGGCGTACTCCTCGCGGAAGGCCTCGAGATTCTCCTCGTCGTAGAAGTACTTCGTCTTCAATGCGAACCGTTCCGTCACCGCGCAGACCGTACAGACCGGTTCGCCTTCCAGCCGCTCCGTTTTGGTGTGGCTGGAGCAGGCGATGGCCCCGCAGTTCGGACAGTAGGTGTACGTCTCGGTTACGCCACTCGTGTCACAGTGGACGCACTGATGGATGCCGTCCTCGGCGGTCACTCTCGACGGGCCTGCCGCGTAGTACTCGTAGGGGTAGGTGTACTCCTGGATGTCGGTGGTGTGCCGAACCTCGGGGAGGTACACCGGCTCAATCGACTGGACAGAGATGTCCGAGCGGTTCGGCTCGCAGGTCTTGTTGTACGTGACGTTGTTGTCGCCGGTGTAGGTCACCGTCGTCGTGTGGTGCTGCTGGAGTCGCTCGACGGCCCACTCCTTGTACTCCGTCTGAGTCTGGCCAAACCGCCGCTCCTCGACGTCGTCGAACACCTCTCCGAACTGCTCGGCGTCGAGATCGACCGTCGCGTGGAGGTTCTCGGTAACCAGCGTCCCGACGTCCTCATCGACGACCTGCGGCTGCCCGCGTTCAGCGTGTGCGACGAATCGGGTCCGGTCGTTGATCCGGTGGATGACGCCCACCGATGTCTCGAAGACCGCGTTCGTGTCCGCGGTGACCGCGACCACCGGGCGGAACGTCACCGCCGAATGCGGTTCTGGGAGATCGGCAGCCTCGATGTTCTCGATGTCACGGAACGCCTCCGCGACGGGCACGTCGACTTCGGCGGCCGGGTCGTACGGGCGTAGCGTTTCGTCGCAGAGTATCTCGATGCGACCGTTGTAGAGGTCGAGGCCGATCTCGTCGGCAATCTCCCGGAGGTCCTCGCCGTCGAGTAACTCGATTGGATGGGGGTCGTCGTTCTGCTGGAGGCGGTCGGCGTACTCCTGAGCCGGGTTCGTGAACCGGCCGGTCGTGACGACCATTCCGCGTGTGGGGCCATCGAAGTCGAACGTCGCGATGGCGGAGTGGAGCTTCTGGACGACCGGCCGCCCGACCGTCCCCGTGTGCTTGCACTCGACGATAATCGCACGCCGCGTGCCGTCGACGACCTCCTCCATGATGACGTCGCGACCCTCGTCAGCCGTGCGGTCGGCCTGGCGGACGTTCTCGTAGCCGAGGTTCCGGAACACGTCCTCCATCACGTCCTCGAACTCGAACCCCGAGAGATCGTCCAGTACAGCCATCCTCAATTATGTGGACAGTACGTTGCAACTGCCAAATACGTTGCCGAACGCGGCGCCGTCCTGTTTGTTGAACCCCTGAGAGGGGTGCGGCCGCAACACTGGCAAGACTGAGCTTACATCTGAATTCTCTGCAACCAGTCAGTCACTTCGGCCCTGACCTCCGCTCTCCGATCATCCTTGATCGCCAGGTACACACCGTCTCTCTCCAACCCACCCCTCGTAGAGAAGCCCTCCCGTACGTCGGCATCAGGACAGCGGTCGTCTATCGTTTGAAAGCTACTCCCGACGCCATACCCACCATTCGTATTGAACGGGACCACAGTCTTCCCGCCTAAATCGTGTTCACTCAGAAAGGTCTTCATCGGCGGTGGCAACTGCATATCCCACGTCGGGGCACCGAAAAATACGGTGTCATACGCCTCGATATTCTCCACGTTACATTGGAGAGGTGGGGTGTAGCCCTCTTCGTTTTCTTGGTCTACCTGTGAGACGAGCGTGTCGTAATCGACGGGGTACGGGTCTGCCGGCAACACTTCGAACAGCTCTCCACCCACTTCTTGCTGAATGATTTCAGCGACAGCTTGGGTGTTTTCCGTACGAGAGAAAAACACGATCAGTACGCTGTCCTCATCCGCAGTTTGGGAGGGGGTATTCTGCTCTTCCGTCTCGGACCCGCTCTGGTGTATACATCCCGCAAGGAAGCCCCCTCCTGCCACTGCAGCTGCCCCTAGCAGTTTACGCCGACTCGTTCTATCGATCTCTGAATCGTTCGAAGTGCTTAGGGTATTCTCTCTCATTGTGGAGTGACTGAGTCCTCAGATTACTGAGGCGCTAGTTGGCTTCCGACCCAGGGACAGGAGCGCCAGCAATCGGCAGGGGCTCGTACGGTTCTTCCAAGTACTCTAGCTCTGAATCCGTCAGGTCGATATCGAGTGCTTCGACGGCTTGTTCGAGATGTTCGACGCTGGTGGTGCCGACGATCGGCGCATCAACGACGTCCTGGTGGAGTAACCACGCCAGCGAGAGCTGTGCCATCGTCACCCCCTTCTCCGCAGCGAGTTCCTCAACTCGCTCGTTGACGGCCGGTCCGCCGCCCATCCGGTATTCCTCGTGCGTCTCGGTGAGCTCTTCGCCGCGGGTCGTCGCCGTCATCTCTTCGTGGGGGCGGGTGAGGTATCCTTGTGCGAGCGGACTCCACGGGATGACGCCGATGTCTTCTTTCTCGCAGAAGGGGAACATCTCCCGCTCGCCTTCGCGGTAGACGAGGTTGTAGTGGTCCTGCATCGACACGAACTGTTCAAGATCTAGGTGCTCGCTGGTGTACAGTGCCTCGGCGAACTGGTGAGTCCACATCGACGACGCGCCGATGTATCGAACCTTCCCGCGTCGAACTGCGTCATCAAGGGCACGCAACGTTTGCTCGATGGGTGTCTCGTAGTCCCACCGGTGGATCTGGTAGAGGTCAACGGTATCCATCCCCAGTCGGTCTAGCGAATTCTCCAGTTCCTGTTCGACAGTCTTCCGGGAGAGTCCCGACGCGTTCGGGTGCGGTTCGTCCGCATCGGAGAAGAGGTTCGTGGGGAAGTAGCATTTCGTGGCGACGACGTGTTCGTCGCGGTCGTACTCTCCGAGAACGTCCCCGATGATCTCCTCGGACTCCCCGTTCGAGTACGCGTTCGCCGTGTCGAAGAAGTTGATACCGAGATCAATCGCGCGTTCGATGATCTCGCGCGAGCCCTCCTCGTCGAGCGTCCAGTCGTGCAAGTCGCTCACGCCGAAACTCATCCCGCCGAGACAGATGCGGCTGACCTCCATTCCGGTCGAACCGAGAGTCGTGTATTCCATGGTTATGGTTCTTCGAGGGCAGTTACTTCAGATCCGTCCGGTTCAGCCATGAAGGCGAGGTGGCTGAACGGCGAATCGGCATTCCGTGTGTTCCCGTGCCAGTGCTCTTCATCAGGCTCGAAGACGATCAGGTCGCCCTCCGAGACCTCACGTTCTCCGTTGCGGGTCGCGACGATCCCTTCGCCTTCAGTGACGTACAACACCTGTACGCCAGCATGCGTGTGGAATTTGGTTCGTTCTCCTGGTCGGAACGTAACTTCCACCGAGCGGACGGTGTTCCCGTCGAACTCGCTCGAAACACCATCCGAAACGAGCGCCGTCGTCACTTGGGCCGGGTGATCGGATTCTTCTCTATCAGCGGACGGAACGTTTGTCACATCCATGTTTTGTACGTATGCGAATTGCGGGTTTGATATCCAAGACTTCGATGCTATCTGGAAACCGTATTTAACTCCCGTCGTCTCTGAAGTGGCGAAGGGGATACCGGAGATCGCGTCTGAGAGACGGATAGGTCACGTAGAGAGAGCGCTCAGATCAGCTCACGTGTCCCGTTCAGCCTCCCCCAACCACTTCACCATCTCCGGGTCTCGGTGGTCGAAGAACTGGCTTTCTCCTTCGTCTAGTTCCGAAATCGTCTCCATTTCCTCCGTGGTGAGTTCGAAGTCGAAGACATCGAAATTCTCGGCGATCCGGTCGGCGTGAACCGACTTCGGAATAGCGACGATTTCGCGCTGGATGAGCCATCGAAGCACTACCTGTGCAGCGGATTTGCCGTGGCGGTCTCCGATCGTGGTCAACACGTCGTGTTCGAAGATGTCGTTCTGCCCTTCGGCGAACGGCCCCCACGACTCGTGTTGGATGTCCTGTTCCTCGAGGAATGCTGCATCCTCGATTCGCTGGTAGAAGGGATGTGTCTCGATCTGATTGACGGCTGGGACGACATCGTTGTGGACCATAAGGTCCATCACGCGGTCGGGATGGAAGTTGCTGACCCCGATCGCCCTGATCTTACCGTCCTCGTAGAGGTCTTCCATAGCCTGCCACGAACAGTGGACGTCGCCGTAGGGCTGATGAATCAGAAACAGGTCGAGGTAGTCGAGGCCCAGTCGGTCCAGCGACCGCTCGAACGCGTCCAACGTAGCCTCGTAGCCGGTGTCCTGCACCCAGAGTTTTGACGTAACGAACACCTCGTCTCGTGGCACGTCGCTCTTCTCGATTGCCCGCCCGACCGCCTCCTCGTTCTCATACGACGCCGCAGTATCGATGAGTCGATACCCTGCTTCGAGGGCTTCCGAAACACTGCGTTCGCACTCGTGGAGGTCCTCGATTTGATACGTGCCGAATCCGAGAATCGGCATCTCCACACCGTTGTTGAGTTCGACTGTCTTCATAGTAGGTCTCTGTCTACCAAATCAGAGGGCCTACGACCGGATAGCGACGGTGCTAATTGGAAACTGTGTTTAAGTGCTCCTGTGTTTGGAGTGCCGAAGAGAGTAGCTGACGCTCACCCCGCCTGAGGAGTCTCGAGAGCGAGGGTTGTGAGATGCCGAGTTCCGTAGCGAGCTCCTCAGTCGAGGTCTGGCGTGGGCTCTCGTAGTAGCCACGAGAGAGCGCGAGTGTCAGCGCCTCGTATTGCCGTTCAGTCAACCCAAACGGGATAGCATCGTCCGATGCAGCGGAAGTGGAGGTCATCGAGATGAGGTCGAGCGAGATCCCGTAGTTCTCACAGCGGGTCCGGGACTCCATGAACGCATCACGGTCCTTGTACACTTTCCTCTCGTACCATCCGTCCGGTGTGACGACGGTCGGCTCGAGTTTGGCCGCTACGGAACTGCCCCCACTGAATACTTCCGAGATCGCGTCGTCGAGGTCTATCGTAAGATTGTGGACGGTTTGTTCGCCCGCGTAGCCGATCGTTGTCGCCTCTTGGACTTCGTCCAGCGATTCCAGGTCGGCTTCTGAAACGTTGACTTCGGAATCGATTTTGACGATGAACATCCGGGCGTCCTGTTCGAAACAGAGCCCATGGACGCACTCAATTTGGTCCGGTGGGAGTCTCTCAGTGATACTGACCAGCGGGAGAGACGGTGAACTGAGGGAAAACTCAGTCGTAATTGTCATACATAGACGTATGCTTCCCCGGTAGTTAACGTTCGGGACTCCCGTGTTTACAGGGATTACTCCAACAGGAGATGGTCTGAGCAGCTCCACCCTCGTACAGCAAATCAGCGGATCCGTTGTAACTCAAGGACAATTCTGGGCTGGTGGTGTTTATTGCCCCCGAGAGGGGTGCGGGGGTCACCGAACCGCCCGCGAGCAACGAATGAACGGGAATGTACCTGTAGCAAGTTCAGAATCGGTTCCAGTAGCATCGCCCGGTCAGTCCCACCGAGACGCAGTCGAATACGTCGGCTTCCGCGTCGACGGCCAAGCCGTCGTCCTGAACCTCTCGGAGCATCGGCGACTCTCCCTCGAGCGCAGTCTGGACCTCGTCAACCACAGTCCGAGCGGGTTCGAGTGGGGGTATAGTGGTAGCGGGCCCGCTCAGCTCGCGTGCGCGCTCCTCCTCGTCTACTACGACGATGAGCAGTTCGCCCGTGAGCACTACATCGCGTTCCGGAATCAGGTAGTCTCACAACTGGAGTGCGACGGTGCAGCGGCGTGCTGGCACCTCACTGGTGAGGAGATCGACGCCGCGATGGCGACCCTTACCGACGACGTCGTCGCCCTCGCCGACGGCGGACGGCCGTCACCGACGCTCCCCGAGAACTGGCGAGCCGTCTCTCGCCCTGATCGAAGAGTGTTCCAGCGCGCTGATCGCGACCACTACATCGTACTCGGGGATGGAACCGACGAGTGGCTGGTCGTGCTCTGCAGCCAGGGTGACCGGGCATATCCTGCCCCGCTCGCACATCGGACGGTTGCCGAGGAGGCTGACGTGGAACGGGTAATCCGGGAACTCGCTGAAGAGAGCAACGACCTCATCGAACCCCCGGAGGGGGAGCACTGATGGAGACGCTTCGACTGGCCCGAGCCACCCATCAGCTCCTCGAACGTGGTGTCGAGGCGCTCGAGAAAATCGGGCGCGAGATGGGGGCAGCAGTATTATTGAGAAGGGATCAATAATATAGACCTAATTCGGTGGCCTCGGCGCCGTTAATCAGAGCGGTAGTTCTGATTCGTACGGGACGGGATATCTGCAATCTGCGCTCTTAGCAGAATTGTTCTACCAGTGTTCTGGTTTTGGCGGAAGACAATTCGACAATATTCAACGGCCAACCCCCACTCAGAAGTCCTCAGTGAAGACTCTCACCTCGCCTTGATTGGTAATTCCGACATCGGTGGTCGTCTTCAGTTCATTCTGGTTCGTACACTCTTCGAGGACCCCATAGAGGTGTGTATAGAGTTCCGGACGACAGTATGCAATTTTGACACCAGCTTCGTCTGCGTGTGAATAGACGCTGGCAACTAAATCATCAAAACTCGTTCCTGGAGAGACGGAAAACTGGATCGGTGACCGGATCGTCCGGGCGAGTTCCAATGTTCGCCGGGCCTTCTCGATGTTCTGTTCTGCTGCTCGTTCGATAGCACTGATATTCGAATCGGTCGTCCCCAATTGGTCCGCCACTTCTTGTTGCGTATGACCCTGCTCCCGGAGCTCAAGTACCTCCACCTGCCGGTCGGTCAATGTCGTTGATGCAGTAGAGCTCATACAGAGTCAAACAGATGTGTTTGAGATAGGCTTTTCTCTCAAACTATTCTCAATCTCGTATGGATGAATGATGGATCTCTGACTACGCGACGGCAGTTTCTCTTGACTGCCGGGACGGCGGCTGTCGCTGGTTTTTCAGGCTGTACAGGTGTGGGTAGCCGAGATCGGGGCCAATCGACGACGGTCGCCATCCTTGCAGCTGGAAGTCTCCAGAATGCGATAGCTAACGGGCTCAAGCCTGCTGTGGACATCCCAATAGAAGTCGAGGCCCATGGCTCTGCGACGGTGGCTCGAATGATCGACGAAGGACAACGTGATCCGGATATCGTCTCCGTCGCCGACGTGGCGCTCTTTGCAGAACCACTCTCACCGTCGTGGCATTCCGTGTTTACCAGCAACTCAGTCGTCATCGCGTATAATCCAGATACAGATGGTGGGGCACGCCTGGCCGAGGCCGGAACCGAAAGCTGGTACGAACCGATGGTCAACGGGAACGTGAATATCGGCCGTACCGACCCTGATCAAGATCCACTTGGTTATCGGACCCTCTTCATGCTCGACCTCGCCTCACGGTACTATAACGAGGCAACGGATCTCAGAGAGAGAATCCTCCAGCAAGATCAGATCTATCCCGAAACGTCGTTAATCAGCCAGTTCGAGACTGGCTCTATCGACGCCGCCTTCGCCTACCGCAATATGGCCGTCGAACGCGAGTACGAATACATCGAATTACCGGATCAGATCAATCTGAGTAATCCACAGTACGCCGAGGATTGGTACTCAACGACCTCGTACACACTGCCGAGCGGCCAGGAAATCCAGGGTGGGCTCATTAGTTATGGCTCAACCATTCGGCACATGAGCGACGCCGCAGTTTCCGTGTTCGACGCACTCACGACAGGGAACTATCTCGAAGAACATGGATTTCTCCTGCGCGAACAGTTCCCTGCCTATTCGGGCGACGTTCCCCAACGCATCAGGCAGGCTACTGACCAAACTAACGAGAATCAATCCCAGCTCAGCGGACCCGACAAAGAACTATCGTGGGCGGTCTCAGACATTACTGCCCTGATTTGAATGACAACAGGCACACACTCAAATCGATCGGCAACGGATACGTTTGGGCTCGATTGGCTCAGCGTTGCGCTCGTTCTCGGGGGAGTGCTACTCCTGTACTACATCGTTCCATTGGTGTCGCTGTTTCTCTCGGTATCACCCGGAGAGATCCTTGGTCGGATGAACAATCCGACCGTCGTAGATTCGGCGACAACGTCGCTTCTGTCGGCATCGATTAGCACAGCCGTCGCCACGCTGTTCGGTTTGCCACTCGCATACTGGATCGCACGCACCGACGGGGCTGTGACAAAGGTCGTCCTCGGAGTCGTGGTCCTCCCGTTGGTACTTCCCCCCACAGTCGGCGGCATCGTTTTGCTTACCGTCTTCGGACCTGGATCACCACTCGGTGAAGCTGCGATCACTGCTGGGTTTCCACTTACACGGTCGCTCGCTGGAGTCGTACTCGCCCAGACGTTCGTCGCGTCGCCGTTCGTTGTCGTGACAGCAAAAGCAGCATTCGAAAGCGTCGATCAAACACTCGAATACGCCTCTCGCTCGTTGGGAAAAAGCCGACTGACGACCGCTCGCCACGTGACGCTACCCTTGGCCGGACCGGGGATTCTTGCCGGTGTAACGCTCGCCTTTGCACGCGCAATCGGCGAGTTCGGTGCGACGATGATGATGGCGTACTACCCCCGGACGATGCCGGTCCAAATCTGGGTGGCGTTTATCGAACTCGGTCTGGATAACGCCTACCCGGTAGCAATACTGTTGGTATTGATCGCTGCCACGGCGCTATTGATTCTCAATACCGTCGCCACGAATCCATGGGAATGACACTCGAACTTTCTGGGTTGCGCAAAGCTTACGGCCAGTTCGACTTCGGTCCCGTTGACTTGACGGTTGATGACGAAGTCCTCGCCGTTCTAGGACCATCCGGTAGCGGGAAAACAACCTTGCTCTCGCTGATCGCTGGTATTGCTACTCCGGAGTCGGGATTAATTCGACTGGGTGGGCGAAATCTGGTCGGCCTACCGCTCGAAGATCGGCGTGTGGGGATGGTGTTTCAAGAGGGAGCGCTCTTCCCCCACATGACCGCCCGGGAAAACATCGAATACGCAGCTACAGCCAGCGATCGTGCTGACGAACTCGCGATCCTTCTCGAACTAGAGGGAGTCCTTGATCGAAAGCCCCCGAAGCTCTCGGGTGGGGAACGACAACGGGTCGCCCTCGCACGAACGCTAGCGACCGACCCAGACGTCCTTCTCCTCGACGAACCGCTGTCGAGCCTCGACGCACCGATCCGGAAGCGGCTCCGGGACGAGTTACACAGCCTGTTCAAGTCAATCGATATTCCAGTTCTTTATGTCACGCACGACCAGCGGACGGCGACGGCACTCGGTGACCGAATCGCCATCGTTCGAGACGGTACCCTCGAACAGGTTGGCTCGCCGTCGACAGTACTCACGCAGCCTACAAATCGTTTCGTCGCTCGCTTTACTGGGAACGAGAATCTCTTTGAGGGGACACTGACGGACCGAAGCGGAGACGGAGTGATAGTTCAGGTCGGGGATATTCAGTTCCAGACGACTGCGCCAGATATCTCCGCATCGGCCGTCACGGTTTGTATTCATCCATCACGGGTAGAGGTCGAAATGCCCACTCTTGCCGACGGTGACGGAGCGACAAACACAGTCACGGGCACGATTGCTCGGTGGTTGAACGAGGGAAGTGAGTACCGGGTTGAAATCGAGGTTGAAGCGGGGGCGCTCACACTCACAGCAAACGTTCGACCGCCGACGTTCGAGCAGCTGGCGCTCGAAAACGGCTCAGAGATCCAAGTACTGATCCCGCAAGAGTCACTCCACCTGATTCCGGAACGCAAGTAGTTCCGTCATCTCCAATATCTCAGACCTGACTCTTATTTAACCAACATTCTCTCTCAAAGCCAGATGTTGGTTAATGTGGTGTTGTTTTTGCGCTCGGGAGAGGGGCGCAGGGCGCGAGACGATGCAGCCGCACGTCGACGAGGATTCCTCAAGTGAGGTGACCGAGATGAAAGATCCAGAGTCCAGAACCATCTTCGCTGGCGTCGATGGGCGTACCGACACCGAACTACCCGAGTGGTATCGAGAGCGCCATCGAGATGCAGACCCCGTGACCTTCGCCGAGGCGATTCGTGATCTTCCGCAGTCGCTCAGCGGGTCTAGAGTTTATAACGCATTACGGGGGAACCGCGGAGGGAGGTGACGGAGCTTTGACCGACCATATCTGTGAGTACTGTGGCGAGTCGTTTGCGACCTCCCATGAGTTGGGTGGCCACGTAACCGCTGTCCATCGTCGCGACCAGATCGTAACGGACGCGGACATAATTCTCGACGACATTCAGCGTGTCGCAGACAAATTAGGAAAACCGCCGACAGCAAAGGAGATGAGCGAGCACGGAGAGTATTCTCAGCGCGTCTGCCAGAACAAATTCGGGAGTTGGAACGAGGCGCTTCGTGAGGCTGGCTACGCTCCAAACCGGAAATTCCGACTCACCGATCAGGACCTGGTGGATGAGATAGACCGCCTTGCGGAGCAGCTCGGTCGCCCCCCATCGAGCGGGGAGATGGATCGGATTGGGGAGTATCATAGATGGACGTATGACCACCGATTTGGGGGGTGGGAAAAGGCACTCACCGAAGCTGGCTTCTCACAACCACGGTCCTATCAAGAACGTTCAGAGATTCCGTACGGGCCAAATTGGCCGGAGAAACGGCGGCAAGCACTGGAACGTGATGACTTCCAGTGCCAAACGCCGTGGTGTGAGATGACTCAAGCGGATCATCAAGAGCAGGTTGGGAAGGACATCTCTGTCCACCATTTGGTTCCGCGGAAGTTCTTCGTCGACCCCGACGGGGAGTTTGACCACGAACAGGCGAATCAAGTCTCGAATCTCGTGACGGTCTGCTCGAAGCATCATCTCATCTGGGAAGCCGTCGCCCCGCAGCGGTTGGATACAATTGTCGACGCCCCACGGCCACCAGAGCGAGGTGAACCGGACGGTGTTGCTCTCCCCCTACGAGGGAATGAGGGGTAACCCCCTCGTGATTCAAATGCGACAGACAGACGAGTCCATCCCGACGCCAAACGCAGACGACCTCACGAAGAGAGAACGACTTCACTGGCACCTGACCAGTGCCCTCGCAAGCGCCGAGTCGCCGGAAACGAAATCCCATCTTCGAGGAGCACTTGTGGAGTATCGGAAGCTCCCGCCGACACCACTCGTGGAATGTCCGTTCTGCGGGAAGGTCGGGCTTCCAGAGCGGATCCAAGCTCACGAGTGTCAACGACTGTAGGGTCGTTTTTTGCGCCTCGATGGGTGGAGGCGCAGATCAGAAACTTCGCGCCTTCAGAGGATGCTATGAAAGACCCAGAGGAAGCTACGGTCTTCGCAGGTCTTGATGGGCGAACCGACACCGAACTACCCGAGTGGTACGCCGAGCAACACGGAGCTCCCGAACCAATCAGCTTCAGTGAGGCGATTCGAAACCTCCCTCAGGCAGTCGATACAGCAGTCGCATATCGCAACCCGTACACCGACGAGTGGGTTGAGACCGAGCGGTTCAACGCACTCGTGGAGCCGTCGCGATTGCAAGCAGAAGCAGACGGTGACGCCGATACCGAGTCGTTATTTCACATTCCCACTGACAGTTACGCGATCATCAACCCGGTCGACGTCTACGGGCCGCTGGAGGAGGTCCTCCGCGAGGAGACCACGACGGGACGCCGCTGGGTGAGGTGGTGTTCGGCGAGATTCGGCGCTACCGGGGCGGCGGCGAGGTCCACATGGACATTATGTTCGATGGCCTCGAGGTGCGCCTTCCTGGCCGGTCGGACCCGATCACGATGGGCGTCACGTCGGGCTACGACTTCTTCGGCGAGCATGCCGTCTACGTGGAGGGGTTCGCTCAGGACGGCTACTGCTCGAACACGATGCGCTCGCTCACCGACAAAGAGGTCATCAAACACGTCGGCGACGTGCGGAACTTCCGCACCTGGTGGGAGGAACTCCTCGCACAGGTCGAACTCGTCGCCGACGACCTCTTCGAGTTCATCCGGGATGCGCAGGATATCGACCTCGACTTCTCGGAGCTCCCGTTCACCGTCACGGAGTTCTACACCCTGCTGGGGTTCCCGGACTACCTGGCCGAGCGTGCCGCCGGCGATGCAGAAGCCAATGCGGCGTCCCCCTTCGAGATCGATATGTGGACGCTGCATTCCGGCGCGACGTACGCCCTCACCCACTTCTTCCAGGGCAAGGAAGGTGCGTCGCTGGACGGCTACGTTCGCACGGCCAACGACATCCTGTTCAACCCGGAGGGTATCATCGAGCGCGTCGAACGAGCCTACGAGGAGGAGCTGGAGGCGGACGGCGACGACGGGTCGCAGGCATCGCTCGCCGGTGAGCGGGCACTCGCGAGCATCGAGCGCGTCAGCGACGATCTACAGGAGAAGGTCGACCAGTTCGAGGAGCGTGAGGACGCGCTCCGTGAGCGGTTCCAGGACGCGATGAGGTGAACCGCGAATTGTCTTAGCTCAGCTGTTTTCAGTTGCCCACTCGAGCAACGGCTCCAGTCGCGTTCGAACCTCGTCGCCATCCTCGGTCAACGCATATTCGACACGCGGCGGGATTTCATTATACTGCGTCCGTGAGACGATCCCTGCCTCCTCAAATTCGTCGAGGCGTTTCGAGATTGTCGAGGTACTCGCCGTTGGGAGGTGCTCCTCGATCTCCGCGAACCGCAGTGAGTCGTGTGCGCCGATGATGCTGACGAGTTGCATCGCATATTTTCGGCTCAACGTGTCGACAACGCCTGTGAGCGGACAGTAGCACGTCCCCTCGACATCGCACGCGGGCGCCGGTGAAGTAGTATCTGCCATAGCTTCGT
Organism: Halorubrum sp. SD683; assembly: GCF_002135045.1. Classification (NCBI taxonomy): domain Archaea; kingdom Methanobacteriati; phylum Methanobacteriota; class Halobacteria; order Halobacteriales; family Haloferacaceae; genus Halorubrum; species Halorubrum sp. SD683. The sequence continues at coordinate 127,498 of NZ_NEWJ01000001.1, read as the reverse complement.
AGCCTCCAACCTACTCTATAGCTTCGGACTCTGGAGCATAAGAACTTCCCGTCGTAAAGTATAGGCACTGATGACCCACACCTCCGACTATAATCTCGTGATTCTCGGCGGTGGCGCCGCAGCGTTCGCCGCGATCACTGAGGCGAGCCGGCGGGACCTCTCGACTGCGATGGTGAACACCGGCCTTCCCATCGGCGGGACGTGCGTGAACGTCGGCTGTGTCCCGAGCAAGCATCTGCTCGCCGTCGCTGAGAGCGGTGCCACAGCGACGGAGAACCCCTTCGACGCCGTTCGATACCCTGAGGAACCGACTGTCGACTGGGCCGACGCACTCGACGGCACCGACGAACTCGTCGAACGGTTCCGGCAGGAGAACTACGTCGACGTCGCAGAGCACTTCGAGACCGACATCTACGAGGGCTACGGCCAGCTGGTCGGCGACACAACCATCGAGGTCGTCGACGGCGACGACGAGGGCGTATGCATCACTGGGGAGAAGGCGCTCGTCGCGACCGGAAGTTCACCGTGGGCGCCATCCATCGACGGCCTCGGCGGCGTTGACTACTACACGAGCGAGACCATCCTCGAGGAGCGTGACCTCCCCGAGAGCATCGTGATGCTTGGTGGCGGATACATCGCGCTGGAGTGGGGCCAGATCCTCCACCGTGTCGGCGTCGATGTGACGGTTCTCCAGCGCTCCGGTCACGTGCTCTCAGATATGGAAGGTCAACTCGGCCGGGAGATGCAACGAGCCTTCCGCGAGGAGGGAATCGACGTCGTGACCAGTAACGACTTCCAGCAGGTTCAGGATGTGGCTACCGACAGTGGTGCTGACCCTGGTCAGAAGGGCGTCGCTGTGGAGACTGTCATCGAGGGCGAGGAGCGAGCGTTCACCGCAGAGGCGTTATTCGTTGCGACCGGCGTCCAGCCCAACAGCGAGGACATCGGCTTGGAAGCAGTCGGCGTCGAGACCGAATCCGACGGCGCGATTCGTGTCGACGAACATTTCCAGACGACCAATCCCGACATCTACGCGGCGGGCGACGTGATCGGCGAACCCGAACTGGAGACGGTCGCCGCCAAGGAGGGCAATCACGCCGTCAAGAACGCCTTCGGGGACGAGGGCGTCAGCATCGATTACGACGCGGTGCCAGCAGTCGTGTTCACCAGCCCGGAAGTCGCCGCGGTCGGGACGACCGAACTGGAGTACATGGACGAGCACGGAACCTGTTCGTGCCGAACCGTCCAGATGGCGGATGTCCCGCGAGCGAAAGCCGTCGAGAACACGGATGGCCTCGTCCAGGTCGTCAAACACCACGAGACCGACGAAATCGTCGGCGTCCACATGGTTGGCCCCCGTGCCGCTGACATGATCATGGAAGCGACGCTGGCGGTGAAGTTCGGCCTCACCGTCGACGACATCATCGATACAGTCCATCCGTTCCCCACATTCAGTGAGGCGTTCAAACACGCCTGTCAGGCGTTTCGGCGGGACACGTCGACGATGAGCTGCTGTATCGAATGAATGTCACTCCGGGTCGGCCGGCGCAGTACTGCGGAGGAGCATCGTCTTCACACGACCGACCCCATCGAAATCACGGAGCCGATACACGAGTTCCCGAACCCGCGCCGCATCGCCGTGACAGAATACGGTCTCCAAACACCACTCCCCCTGGTGAGTGTGGCTCATCGTCTCGATGACGTCCTGAAACTGGTGCTGGGCAGCATGGAGATCGTGAATCACCTCGTGGTGCTGGTAATCGAACGCCAGTACAGCGACGACCTCACCGGAAACCTCTTCGAGCTGTGAATGTCCCTCGATATATTCCTGCATCGCTTCACGAATTGCCCGCGAGCGGGAGTCCAATCCCTCAGCCTGCCACGTCTCATCGAACTCATCGAGAATGTCCTCAGACACGTTCAAGCTCGTGCGCATACTCCCCAATTGGTCCCCTACTGTCTTGACCCCTCGATTATTACGGAATTCCTTATTTAGTCTTAACAACCGCTATACGGCGAAGAGCTAGAGAGATAGATGAATGCTCCACGGCGAGGCGTTTCCACTGTTGGTCGGCGCGATTGCGCTCGGATTCGTGCATGGCATCGAGCCCGGACACGGATGGCCGGTCGCCGCGAGTTATGCACTCGATCAATCCAATAAGTGGCTTTACGGACTCGCCGCCAGCTCGCTAATCGGCATCGGCCACCTCATCAGCAGTCTGGCAATGGTTGGCGTGTTCTTCTACGCGAAATCCTACTTTCAGCTGACCCAAGTGAACGAGCCGATCTCGATTCTTGCCGGCATTACCATCGGCGGGCCAGTGAGCATTGTTGCAGGCGTTTTACTCATCGGACTCGGGGTTCGAGAGTACACACACGGTCATTCCCACCAGCACGAGGACGAACATGGGCACAGCCACGGACACGACCACGATACACAGACCGAGGGAAGGTCAGGCCATCACGACCACGCCACATCATCCACACAAGAACACTCCTCGGATGGGTTACTGAAACGGGTAAAAACTCGGCTTCGAGGAATCGGCGGGCACTCCCACAAGCACGGAGCCGATCCAGCTACTGACGCCGACCGCGGACTCCTCGGAATCGCCTGGTTCGCATTCGTCCTCGGGTTCGCTCACGAGGAGGAGTTCGAGATTATCGGGCTCTGTGCCGGTTCAACGTACTGTCTGGAACTGATGACCGCATATGCGCTGACAGTCATCGTCGGGATCGTCGGGTTGACGATGCTCCTCATCGCTGGGTATCAGGAGTACGAAGAAACGGTGGAGAAGTACACACCGTACCTGCCGCTGTTCTCAGCGACCGTTCTCGTCGTCATGGGACTCGGCTTCATCGCCGGCGTCTTCTGAATTGGGAGGTGCAATCCCTAGCCCCTCACCTTCCTGTGTTCTGTGAGGTCTTTCGCGCCGTCAAAGGGTGGAGGCATCCAGAATGGGAGACTCGTCACATGAATCCGAATCAGCTGCAGAATTTCCACCGGAGAAGCGGCTTGAAGCGCCGAATACACGGCTGATTGACGCGGGTATCGCAACGATACCCGACATGGAAACGCTCCGGGAGTGTGTCGCGTACGAGAACACTCACCAGAATCGGACCCAGATTCTGCGTCGGCTCGAATGGAGAGCTGAAGAGCTGCGTGAGGACGAAGAGTAAGCCCCGTTCTTAACCAACAGGTTCCGCGTGAGTTTTCCTATTGTTGGTTAATCCGCTGTACCAGTACTGTTGGAGCCTTATGAGTTGGACGCCAACTCTGGGAATCGACCGAGAGAAGGAATGCCTAGTGGCCGGAAGAAGCCCGATATCCCCTGAAAGAGGGCTGTTCCAAACCGTTATTTAATACCCCGAAAACAACCCTTTATCTGGATAATGAATCCCCTCCTTCTAGGTCACGTCATAATTTTCGCACTATCTGCGATTGCCTGCGTGGCGACTATTCCACAAGCACGGAAGATACAGCATCCGGAGACACGTGAAGGACTGATCGTCTTCCTCGGTTCCGTTGCTCTGTGGTCTGGAGGGTACATTGGCTATCTTCTCGCACCGACGCGTGCCGGGAAACTCGCTTTCTATATATTTGGCTTCATCTTTGCGTTCGTCGCCGTTGGGGCCTGGCTCTACTTTTGTGCTGCATATACCGGTCGGCCACCTCGACACGCCCCATTCCGAAACCTCATACTCGGGACGTTCCTCTTTTTCACCGCTCTCAAAGTCACGAATCCACTCCACAATCTCTACTTTACGACGGAATGGGTCACAGAACCATTCCCGCACCTCGTGATCCATCACGAACTGCTCTACTGGATCGTCTTGGGGCTATCATATGCCGCCATCGCTGTCGGGTTCTTCGTACTGATGGAGCGGTTCCATCATACTGGGAGTGACAGCCGTCCGCTCGTCGTGCTCGTTGGACTCTCAGCCCTCCCAGCTGTTGCAACGATTATTGGCGGTCAGGTCGACTGGCTGCTCCCATTAATGTATGAGCCACCCGGCGTCGCCCTCTTTGCCGTTGGAACGCTCTTCTTCTACAGACAGCGGTTTGAGGCAATCCGATTAACCGGGGAGTCAGATAAACCCGCAATCTTCCTCGACCAAGAAACCCGGATCCAGGATTATAATCAAGCGGCTCGCAAACTTTTCCCAGCCCTTGAGGATTCCTTTGGCGAACCGCTTGAGGCTGTGAATACCGCACTCGCAGATCATCTCACCAAACAAGATATCCTGGCAGTTACGCAGGATGGTGAAACACGGCATTATGACGTGTCGAGCACGCCATTCTTAGCAGGTGAGGTAACGACCGGCCAATTAGTGACGGTTACCGACGTAACTGAACGCGAGTCATATCGACAGCGACTCGAAGAGAAAACCGAACAACTCGAGGCCCTAAATCGCGTGGTTCGGCACGACATCCGGAACGATATGACCGTGATTCTCGGATGGGCCGAGATCCTCAAAGACCATATCGATGAAGATGGGGAAGACGCTCTGGACCGAGTGTTACAGAAGTCCCAGCACGTAATTCAGTTCACAGAAGTCGCACGTGAGTTCGTTGAATCACTCTTGGAAGAAGGAACAGCTGAATTAGAAGAAATCCAGCTTCAGCCACTTCTTGACGCTGAGCTCGCTGCAGTACGTGATTCGTTCCCGAACGCGCAGTTTCACGTATCGGGTGAACTCTGTGACGTGTCGGTACAGGCAAACGAGATGCTTTCTTCGGTTTTCCGGAACATCCTCGAGAATGCGGTCCGACACAACGACAAAGAGACCCCTGAGATCACCGTCTCCTGTGAAGAGAATTCAGAGACTGTCCGGTACCAGATTGCAGATAATGGGCCTGGCATCCCTGACCAACAGAAAGAACAAATCTTCGGGAAAGGGGAGAAAGGATTGGACAGTCCAGGATCGGGGATTGGTCTATATCTCGTCCATCTCCTGACTGACCAATTCGGTGGTGAGGTGTGGGTCGAAGACAACGAACCAACCGGTTCAGTCTTCGTCGTCGAACTGCCAATTCATACTCCATCGAATAAGCCATCATAGGTTTGACGTATAGGGTAAAACGAAACCCTGGCAATAGAATTTCTACCTCCCGTCGGCGTGACTTCGCAACCTGTTTTTCGTGCCCTCGGAGAGGGCGAGGGTCCTTCGAAAGCCCTCAGAGGTGACTTCCAGTGAGTCAACAACAGCCTCCTGACAACGTCTCGATCGACGAGATCCCGGTCGACATCGACAACACGCAATCAGCGGAGGTCGATTCCGCCGACGTCCCTGACGAAATCGAGTCTATCACCCGTGGGCTCGCCGGTGAGCAGCCGCCGACGAATCCCATAGTGGTTCTCAAAGCGGCTCGCTGGTGGTATCTACACGGCAAGGGCGGCACGGATCCCGCCTTCCAGTGGGCCATCGAGTGGGCGCGTCACCTTGCGACCGACACGCCCAGTGACGTCGAGCGGTTCGACGAGTTCCTCGAGTACCTCGTTACGGTTGGCTTTGCGGACGAACGCCACGAGCTCCGCTGACCGACAGAGCGGTTTTTTGAACGCCCCTGAGGGGTGCGGCGCGGTCTGAACTGATGCAGTCGCCGTGAACTCGATTCCGTGCACACAATGGCTACGACCAGAGACTCGTCGGTCTCCTTCGACCAGACCGACACACGATCCGACGAGATGAACAGCACTATCGAACAGTGGATCGACGACCTCGTCGCCGGCGTCGATGATGCGCAGGCCAGCTCAGAGTTCCAGGAGTGGCTTGACGTCCAGAGTCGGTTCCACGACTACTCGTATCGGAACACGCTCCTCATCAAGCGGCAGTGTCCCGAGGCGAGCCGGGTGGCGGGCTACCGGACGTGGCAGGAGGAGTTCGACCGCCACGTCACGGAGGGTGAGTCGGCGATCTGGATCTGGGCGCCGATCATCACCAAGCAGTGCCCGGAGTGCGAGAATTCGCCGAGCTACCACGAGGACAGTGACTGTGAGTACGACGAGACGCCGCCCGAGGAGTGGTCTGAGGGCCTGGTGGGGTTCAAGCCTGCGCCGGTGTTCGATGTCTCCCAGACCGAGGGCGAGCCGCTTCCCGACCTAGACACGGAAGCGACCGGCGACGCCGGTGACCTCGTCGAACAGCTAACTGCCGCCGCTGATGAGCTCGGCGTGACAGTGCGAATCGTTCCCGAAGAGGAGTGGACCCACGGCGAGGCGAAGGGCATCTGCGAGCAGCTAAGCCTCGTCGACGTCCAACCGCTCGTCGAGGTGCGTGATCGGGAGAACGAGGCCGACCTTGCGCGGACGCTGATTCACGAGTACGCCCACGCCCTGCTCCACTTCGACGTCGACGACGACACCGAACGGTCGAAACGCGAAGTCGAGGCCGAGGCAGTCGCCTACGTCGTCGGGCGCTACTGCGGGCTCGACACTACCGGGTCAGTGTTCTACCTGGCTCCGTGGGAGACGGACGACCCCGAGATCGTTCGCGAACGGCTTGGGCGGATCAGTCAAACGGCAGAAGAACTCATCGACGTTCTCGAGGACTGACCCTCTCGCCAATTTGGTTAACCAATAGAGGGTTTGGATTCGGTGAGTGCCTACTGCGAAGTTATCAGGCCCAATAGGGACTAAGTGTTCGACAGGAACTCTCTGTGTCTATTTGACAGAATTCAATTGCGGTATTCCCAGTCTGCTACTGCTATTCTGTGATTGTTAATCCCCGTGCGAGCGTAGCAATCAGTGCATCCTGTATCTGTTCATAGTATCCATGCTCGACTCCCTCTAATTGTCCCTCGTACTGCTCGTACTCGTCCCGATGGAGTACCAACAGACCTACTGAGGAGCCCATGAGTCCCATCACTGTGAGTGGCGCCATCTCTGCGATCGGGCCGTCACTCCGGCTTTGAATATCTTCGATAATAGGGATGAATTCCGCCATTTCCGCTCGAACAAGTTCCTCAAGTCGCTCTTCAGAACCACTTCCAATGATTTCTTGGTAGTTACCCTGAATAACTGTTTGCTGAATGAACGGGTTTCCTTCAGCGAACTCAGCATAGCACCGAAACAATCGCTCTAGCGCATTCTGGGGATCGTCTACACCCTCGAGTTCCGAACGTACGTTCTCCATATACTCCTCAAGTTCTCGTTGGAGAATTTCGATGTAGAGGTCTGATTTCGCGTCGAAGAACTGGTAAAACGTTGGTTTTGCAATCCCAACGGGGTCTGTGACGTCCTTCACTGTCGTTTTCTTCGGCCCATATGTGAGCAAGAGCTCCCGGCCGCTTTCGATGAGTTGTTCGCGAATCCGCCCCCGTTCCTCGTCGCTGAAACCAGGCATACCAGTACTTTTTCCTGGGACCTCATAACCAGATTGGTTATTAGTCATGAACCTATGACCAAAAAACGTATTTAGTTATAGAGTAAACGAGTTACTATGGGTACGATAGACGTGACCGACTTGACGAAGGACTACGGGGGCGTCCTCGGCGTCGATTCGCTGTCGTTTTCCGTTGAAGATGGCGAAATATTCGGATTCCTCGGCCCAAACGGTGCCGGGAAAACGACGACAATCAGGACGCTGCTCGGCTTGCTCTCTCCAACGTCGGGCACTGCAACGGTCCTCGGCGCAGATGTACGGAATGAAGATGCACTGATCGACGCGAAACAACGGATCGGGTATCTACCAGCGCATCTCGGGTTCAACGAGGAGGTTACCGGCGAACGAGTCCTCAACTACCACGCGTCGGTCAAAGGCGACCGGCGACGGGACGAACTCCTCGACGTGTTCACGCCACCGGTTGACCGCCCGATCCGCGAGTACTCGACCGGGAACAAGCGAATGCTCGGCATCGTCCAGGCGTTCATGCACGACCCCGACCTCGTCATCATGGACGAACCGACATCGGGGTTGGACCCACTCAAACAGGAAGAGTTCAACGAGTTCATTCGTGGCGAGCGAGAGCGCGGCACGACCATCTTCTTCTCTTCACATGTATTGAGTGAGGTTCGGCGTGTCTGCGACCGCGTCGGCATTCTCCGTGACGGACAGCTCGTCGGACTCGAGGACATCGACACGCTCCTCGATCAGGGCGGGAAACGCGTCCACGTCCGTACCGCTGACGGCGAACAGGTGGACTTCAGCGATCTCGACGGCGCGTTCGACATGACGACTGTCGGTGAGGAGATTCAGTTCATCTACGCTGGCAACTACAATCCACTACTTCAGGCACTCGCACGCCACGATGTCCACGAGGTCGAAATCCGCGAACCACCGCTCGAAGACATCTTCATGCACTTCTATGGAACCGACAGTTCCGAAGCGAATCCGCAGATGGAGGGTGCCAATGTTTGAAACCGCGCGCTACGAGGCGAACCGCCGACTCCGCGGGACAGCCGCCTTAGCAGGTGGAATCGCCGTCCTCGTCGCGTTCTTCATCTGGTACTTCTCGGTGCTCGACGTCGAGGGCCTGACACAGGCGATGGAGTCGCTGCCACCAGCGATGCTCGAAGCGTTCGGCATCGAGACGATTGCAACGATTGAGGGCTTTCTCGCGGCGGAAGTCTACAACTTCGTCTGGGTACTCGGACTCGGGCTGTACTTCGCATATGCGGCAGGCGGCCTGATTACTGGTGACATCGAACGGGACCGGATGGACTTGTTGTTGTCGTTCCCGGTCTCCCGGTCGCGGTTACTGCTCGAGAAGTTCAGCGCTTTGTTGCTCCCGATCATCACGGTCAACATCGTCATCGCCGTCGTCGTCTACGGGGGCGCAGCTGCTATCGGCGAATCCATCGATGTGGGTCATCTGATGCTCGTGCACGTACTCTCTATTCCGTATCTGTTGACCTGTGCAGCAATTGGCACCGTCTTCTCGGTGGTCTTCGACCGGGCAGACACCGCGAAACGCGGCGCGATTGGGCTTGTCTTTGCATTATTCCTCATCAAATCAGTGACAGAGAGCGCCGAGGGGTACGAATGGATTCAGAACGTGAGCCCGATGCACTACTACGAGCCGACGCCAATACTCATCGATGGGGCCTACCAGTTAGTAGATGCCGGGGTACTCCTCCTGGTCGCCGTTGCCCTGCTGGTCGTCAGCCAACTGGTGTTCCAGCGACGAGATATCTAAGAGAACTGATTTTTTCAACACGGTTTCGAGGTGGCTGCCGGCGGGACGTTCCGCATTCTCTCTGCCCATCGGATAGACGGTTATCGAAATGGGATCGTAAAGTCGCTACTCTACAACCGTCACGTCGAACTTCCCGCGCCAGCGGTATCGCCGGCCACCCCAGACGAACGTCCGGCGGACGAGCGCGTAGAAGATGAGAGGGACGAACACGAACAGTGATGGGTAGGCCAGCACGGCCGTCCATCGACGGACGCCCAGGACCTCGTTGACGCCGAAGTGCAACACCGTCAGGACTACCGCCGCGTAGAGCGGGGCCAATATCGCCCCAGCGAGGATGAGCAAGGAGACAAGGCAGATTCCGGCGACGGTTTCGGGGAAATGCCACCGAAGAATCTGCGTCCAGCGGACCGGGCGCTCGACTGCCTCGCGGATGGTCCCCCCGATGGGAACAATGTGCGTCCGGCCGACCGTCGTCACCTGGAGATACTCCATGAGGAGGCCGTCGTCGCTGACGGTCCGCCGCAGTTCGTCGAGAAACACGGCCTCTTCGATATCGTTTCGCTCGAACATGACTGCACCGCCCCAGATCTGGTTACCGAGGTAGAGGCCCAGCGAGCCGGCCGAGGCGTATAGCGGTTCGAGCAGTACCGATAGGGGATCCTGTCCGACGAAGTACGGCACCTCCGATACTGGCCCACGGGCTTCGTAGTCCGCGTTCATCGTGGCTAGCCAGTCCGGGGGATGGTGGAAATCGTCGTCTGTCCAGACGAGGCGGTCGTGGCGCGCAGCCTCCATTCCAGCGGCGATGGCGTTGGCCTTCCCCGAACAGCCCTCTGGTTCACCGGCGGCGACGAGATGGACGCCCTCGGGTAGGATCTCCCGCTCGGTGACGGGATCGTCTGCACCATCGTGGACGACCAGCAGTTCGTCACCGTCTCCGAGTTGGACAGCCAGCTCCTCGCACGCGTCGGTCCACCTCGTTGTCGGCAGGAGGACGCTCGTCGGCGGGCAATCAGACATTGGTAGTTGCCTCTTTTCGCCCGGGGGCGATGAGTGCACTGCCGGCGATCCATGGACGCTTATAGGTACGGCTTATACGGTAGCGACCTATCGCTGGCCCATGCGTTACGTTATCGCCGTGGCCTACCCCAAGGAGGCGGGGATCAACCAGCTCGACCGACGGATCAACGAGCTCGGCCTCGAGTACCGGGCCATTCACCGAATGGAACTTCTTGCCGACAACACTGTCGCCATGTTCGCGGAGGGGCGTGGCGACGTCGAAGAGCTCCGGCGGATCCTGTCAGAGTCACCGGCGGTCTCTGAGTTTTCGATCACCGGCGACGATACCGGGTTTTTCTCCTACACGTGCTATACGGCGGACGATCTGACCCGGATGCTCATGGAGAACCGACGCGAGTCGTCGTACCTGATCGATATGCCGATCGAGTACACCGACGACGGTGGCCTCCGAGTGACATACATTGGAGCGGAAGCAGTCTTCACCGATGCGCTCGCTGACCAGCCAGAGGGCGTCAGGATCGAGATTGAGCGGACCGGCCCGTACACGCCCAGCCCCCGCCACGTCATCTCTCGACTGACCGAGCGCCAGCGCGAGGTGCTCGAGGCGGCGGTCTACCTTGGCTACTATCAGGAGCCCCGCGAGGCAACCCACAACGAGGTCGCTGCGGCGACTGGGCTCTCAGAATCGACCGTCGGCGAGCATCTTCGGAAGATCGAAGCAACCGTATTCTCGTCGCTCCACATCGACGCCATCGACCACTGAAGCGACGATCATCTCGGAAACCTGACTTCGAGCAGATATTCTTCGTACGAAAACCCCACCGCCGTCGAACAGTTCAACGAAGAATATCTCCTCTTCCGTCCTGAATGAAAAAGTGGGCTATCAGCTACTGGAAGTTTTTCTGCGCCCGCCGAGGGGCGGAGGCGCATTCTGACCCCCGTCGAATGATGACTGAGCCCTATCTCACGACGGTCCTCAAGGAAGCCGAGCACGTTGCCAAGCAACACGACCAGGTCGCTCGAACGACAGACAACCAAGCCCACGAGTACCTCCGATACGCCGTCCTCCGGGTGCTCGAAGGCGAGGCGGACCACCTCCCACCAGACTGGACGCCGATCGACGGCGTGACCGTCGGCTACGGGAGCGACGACGCGATGTACGACAGCTGGGGCTCCAGCGAAGACTGGTGGGAGACCGTCCCGCCGCAGGAGGCGTGTACCCGCTTCCGAGTGTTCTTCCCGGACGACCACCAGACGGTCCCCCACGACATCGTCGACGTGATGGCCGCGCTCGGTGCCTGGCGCGTCTGGACCGGGAGCGCAGCGGCGTGCGGCTCCTACGACCATCGCGAGCGCCGCGAAGTCCACTACCTGTGGCCGGAGGGCCATCCGGTGGAGGAAGTGCTCCACGAGCGGCTCAGCGGCCCTGCGGAAGCCGTCGCTCCGGACGGGGGTCGAACGGGCGACGTTCGCGACCGGCTAGTCGTCGAGGAGAACACAGAGTCACAGGACGATCTCGAGCCCCGCACGAAGCGTGCCGTCGCCGAAGCGATGGACGTTTCGCTCCTCTCGAAAGGTGGCCGCTACGAGGTGCAGTCCGCGTCCGGGTACCGGTACGAAGTCGACGTCATCGACGAGTCGTGTTCCTGTCCCGACTGGCAGCAGCGCTCACCCGAGGGCGGCTGCAAACACCTGCGTCGCGTCGATCACGAGATCAAACGGGGCCGCGTTCCCCGCCCAGACGGCCGGCTCCCAACAACCCCAGGGTAGATCACCATCCTCTTCGTCGGAATGGCTCTTCTGGTACTGGGTAGTGTGGCGGCACACTAGGCTTTTCACGGTCGGCCACATACCGGGAGGTATGAGCAGCGACAGAATTGACGCCGAAAGCAAGGTGTCTGGAAACCAAGCGAATATCCCCGCCCGGATTCGGCGGGAACTCGATATCGACGATGGTGATCAGCTCCGGTGGCATCTCGAAGACGACGGGAGCATTCGGGTCCAAGTGATCCAACAGCAAACGGGCACGTTCGCCGACTTCGACGGCTACGCTGGTGAGGAGCCGACCGATGTCACGAGCGATCACGACGCCTGGGGCGTCGACGTCGAGTAGATGCCTCGTGCTCTCGTCGATACGACGGTCCTCTTTGCCGCCGCATACCGGCGGGATGGATCCCACGATGCCGCGCTTCCCGTACTCCAGGGCATCGACGATGGAACGCTACCAGAAGCAATCGTCCTCGACTACGTCCTCGCGGAAACGCTCAACGGTCTCACGACCCACGCCGACCACGACGCAGCCGTCGATCTCCTCGATCGAATCGAAGAAAACGCCCGCTTCCACATCGACTCACTCACCACCGACGCTCTCGCGACGGGGAAGGCCCTCTTTCGCCAACACGAACCCCTCTCCTTCGTCGATGCCTGCCTTGTCGCGTATATGCAAACCGAAGGACTTGGCTACCTGTATGCGTTTGACGACGGTTTTGACGCAGTCGAGGATGTCTATCGGCTCGATACGGCAACGGATCCCTACGACCTAAATTGACGCTCGCCGACGCTACGGTTGGCGACGACGGTCGGTCTCAAGATAGTCGCACCTCGTAGTCAGCCGCCAGCTCCTGGAACTCGTCCCACTCCGGGAGCTGCTCGTCATCAACCTCGCCGTGCGTCTCGAGGTAGCGCAGCAAGGCGTCGATTTCGTCTTCGAGGCCATACTTCGCCGCCTGCGCTCGGAGGTCCGCCTCGTCGACGTCGACGTGGCTGAGCAGGAGGAGACAGTACGAGCGGTGGCGGCTGCCGTCGTCGATTAACAGTGTGTGACAGCAGAGCTCCGCCGGCGAGACTGCGTCGAGGTCCTCGGAATAGACGTAGTAGCGGTGGCCGGTGAGCAGAAACTGGAGGTCGAAGGCCGCGAATCGAGCGAGGCCTGTTTCGTGGAACGGCTCCGCGTCGATCTCCGTCTCGGTCTGGGTGAGGAATTCGTCGTAGTCCTCCCAGAGAATCGTCCCCTTCGGGGCGACGGCTTCGAGGCGTTGACGATGCAGATGGTGTGCGAGTTCACGGGCGAACTCGTGGAGGCGGTCGAAGTCAGCGTTGAAGTCATAATGGCCGTCGGCCGTCCCAACGAGCCCACGGTCGCGAAACCGCTTGAGGACGCGGTTGACCGTGTTGCGGTAGTTGTCGCTCCGGTCGGCGATCTCGGAGACGGTTCGCGGCTGGTCGAGGTAGTACAGCACCTCGAGTGCTTTCCCGGTCAGCAGTTCAGGGAACTCGATGTGGGAGTGCTGGCGGACGAGGTCCCGATAGAGTTCGACGGCGCGAGCATCCGACGGGACGACTCGTTTTCGCCGGCCATCGCGTTCCGTGTAGACGAGCCCCTTCTCGACGAGGTCGGCGACGGCACGCGAGAGGTAACTCTCGCTGTGGTCGAGCTTCGTCGCGAGCTCGGAGATCGTGTCGCCGCGGTCGACCGTGGCGAGGACCTCGAGTTCGATACGCCGGAGCACGGTGTAACATAGCACGAAACTTTCATATAAAGAAGTTTCGAGTAGTGTTACAGACAGCAATCGCGAGAACCGTCTCCACCGTCTTAACCAACAAAACTATGGATTCGTGGGCCGTGTTGGTTAACACGAGAGTAGCCGATGTCCTACGAACCCCCGACCCCACCGGCGAACCTCCCGATGGAGATCGTCAACACGCTCAACGAGTCGGACCCGGAGCAGCTCCGAGACGTTGCGACGTACGCTGAAGCGCTCGCCGAGCACAAGGAACGGGAGGCCCGTCTCGAGGAGTCGGCTGGCCAGGAAGAAATGGAGGACCGGCCAGACGGCCTCCCGGACGACGTCCCTGCCAAAGCGACGACCACGATCAAGGAGATCAACGACAATCGCTACTACTACTGGCAGTGGAGAGATGGTGAAAATATCCGTTCTCAATATAAAGGGCCGGTCACGGACGGGTAGTGTTCAGATAAGCTGGTTCGCACTCGAGACGTTCCCGGACGCCGCTCTCACCACGATTTTCGTCATTAACCCGATTGACTCGGTGATCGACGTGGAGGCTGGCGGCTTGCCAGTCGCAGAGGACTGGTACGATACCGCACAGGAGCGAGCGAGATTCACACGACAGCGACGGATCTCGCGGCAGAATACGATGTTGCCCTCAATAACGTTACAGCGGTGGGTAAACCGGCGCGTGAGATCTTCGAATACGCTGACAGCCACGACATCGACCAGATCGTTATGGGGAGCCACGGGCGGTCAGGCATTGACCGGGCGCTTCTCGGAAGTGTTGCCGAAACGGTCACCCGCCGAGCACGGATCCCGGTGACAATCATCGGATGATCTCCTTGACCAAAGTACCAACACCAAGGAACACTCCGCGACCCCGGTCTCTGTATATTGTTGGACGAATACTCACGAGTGGACCTAAAACGTGAAATCAAACCAACCCGTAGGTGTCGAGAACGTGGCTGTTACTGAATCACCATCTCTCTCGACGTGTTCGGTCAAAATCGAACGACGGGGTGGTCGCGGCGAGGCGGGAGCACGGGCACTCGAACGCCATCTCGAGCGTCTCTCCGGCGTCCACGATGTCGACGTCTCGTTTCGAACAGGAGACGCCCGGATCACCTACGACGGGAGCGTCACCTCGGAAGAAACGATTCGAGACGCTGTCCGCGACCGGAACGTGACGATTCAGGAAGAATCTGAGAGGACAACGGACGATGTGAGCACCCGCTCGGAGCTCAGGCAGGAGGCCGCGTTCGTCGGCCTGACGCTCCTTGGGATGGTGACCGGCCTCGTGACGGGATGGCTCGAGGGGCCACAGATTCTCATGTGGGTCGGGTACGGCGTCGCATACGTGTTTGGCGGGTGGTACGGGCTCAAAGGCGCAATCGAGACGCTCCGACACCGTGCGGTCGACATCGACCTCCTGATGATCGTCGCCGCGCTCGGCGCCCTCTCGATTGGTGCCCCGTTCGAAGGCGCGATGCTCCTCTTCCTGTTCTCGCTGTCGAACACGCTCCAGCACTACGCCATCGGCCGCTCACGCCGAGCCATCAAGTCGCTCGTCGAGATGCGACCGGACGAGGCGCAGGTCCTCCGCGACGGCGAGGAAGTCACCGTGCCAATCGACGAGGTCGCCGTCGGCGACGTGTTCGTCGTCCGGCCCGGGGACAGGATTCCGCTCGACGGCGTCGTCGCGTCTGGCGAGGGAACGGTCGATCAGGCGTCGCTCACCGGCGAATCAGTGCCCGTGCCGAAAGAGCCCGGGGACGAGGTGTTCGGCGGGACGATCAACGAGAGCGGCAGCCTCGAGATCAAGGTCACGCGGCAGGCCCACGAGTCGGCGATCAGCCGCCTCATCACCATGGTCGAAGAGGCCCAGAGCGAGAAGGCGCCAACACAGCGGCTCATCGACCGCCTCGAACAGCCGTACGTCCTCGGCGTGTTCGGGCTCACGATCGCGGCGATCGCAATTCCGCTCGTGCTCGGGAGCGCGTTCACCAGCACGTTCTACCGCGCGATGACGCTCATGGTCGCGGCCTCGCCGTGTGCGGTCATTATCTCCACGCCGGCGGCGGTGCTGTCGGCGATCGCCTCCGGCGGGAGGCAGGGTGTCCTGTTCAAGGGCGGCGAACACGTCGAGACGGCCGCGAACATCGACGCGGTCGCGTTCGACAAGACGGGCACACTCACGCGGGGTGAGACGCAGTTGGCGGACGTCTTCGTCCGGGACGGTCTCGCGGACGAGTCGCTGACTGCCGACGAACTGCTCTCCCTCGCGGCCGCCGTCCAGGCCCGCTCGGAGCACCACCTCGCTCGGGCGACCGTCTCGGAAGCCGAAAACCGCGCGCTCGACGTCCCCGACGCGCGGCGGTTTCAGTCGGAGGCCGGGAAAGGCGTGCGCGCCGACGTCGACGACGGGACCATCCACATCGGGAATCGGAGTTACGTCGAGACGGTTCTCGAAGACGCTGCGATCGAGGGACTCGAACCAGGTCTCGACAGGCTTCGGACCCTGGAGGCGGAGGGGAAGACGAGTGTCGTCGTCGTCCGTGAACACGGCGACAACGCGACCGTGGTAGGGTGGCTGGCGTTCACCGACACGGTCCGCCCCGGGGCTGCAGAGATGATCGAGGAGCTCCGCACGCTCGGCGTGGAGCACATCGTCATGCTGACCGGCGACAACGAACGCGTCGCCCAGCAGATCGCCGACGAAGTCGGTATCGACGAGGTGCAGGCGGAACTACTGCCGGAAGAGAAGGTGGCGACCATCGAAGAGCTGGTCGAGCGATACGAGAACGTGGCGATGGTGGGTGACGGCGTGAACGACGCACCGGCACTGGCGACGGCGACGCTCGGCATCGCGATGGGTGGCGCCGGGACTGACGTCGCCCTCGAGACGGCCGACGTCGTGTTGATGGGCGACGACATCGGGAAGATTCCCTACGTACTCGGACTCGGTCGTCGGACGCGCCGGACGCTGACAGTCAACCTCACGATCGCCTTCGGTGCGATCGCGCTGATGGTCGGGACGATCCTGTTGCGAGGGATCCCCTTGCCGTTGGCCGTGATCGGCCACGAGGGTTCGACGGTCCTCGTGTCCCTGAACGGTCTCCGGTTACTCGGTTTTCGGGAGTAACGGTGGAGACTTTCCCTGATAGCACAAAGTTCCGAGCCCGTGTCGCATTTCAGACACGGGTGGCGCCGGCTGACGAACGACAAGCGTGTGCGCTGGGGCAGCGGCGCCGACAGTGCCTGGGTCTGGACAATGGACGGTGTCGTCCATTTCTGGGAGACCGGCTTCGTGGCCGCTGTCGACCTTGCGCTCGCTGGAGCTTCGAGATGTCTGTTCCGAATACGAACGGGCGGGCCCAGCGACGTTCGTCCAGCGGGCCCGCTCACGTATCTGGGTGACTCTCCCACCCGCCGTCGTCGATAACTCGAAAGAGTTTGCGCCAGTTTTCGTCGTCCTCGCTCTCCGGAAGTTGATCGCGGAGCTGTTGCAGGTCTGAGGCTGGAACGAGTGTTGCGACGAGGTCTATGATCACCTGCGAGTGGTAGGCCGCATCTGGTCTATCGGTTCCTTCGATCTCGCTCACGCGGTTGACGAACTCCTGCCAGTCAAATCGCTGACCGTGTTCGTGAACAGCCCCAGTCAGGTACCACTTGATCTCCATCGGCAGTGAGGCGGCCAGGTCCTCGGCGTTCCCCTCGGGAATCCGCTGGCCGAGGGTCATCAGTGTCGCCCGGATGGCGCGAACTGTTTCACCAGTCCCTGGGAGTCCGAGACGGTGTTGTACTTCTCCTGTGAATTCGTCGAAATTCATTGACCTACAATGTACTACGAGTCAAACTCCCATAACGTCTCGCCCGGCGAAATCACGCTGGTAAAGATGAAGGGAGTAGCTTCGAGACCTCACACAATGTACGACCGGATCGTGACCGCCATCACATAGCGGCTTCGTCCTCCGATGAAGGCAGGCAAGTAGATTTTTCTCGATATCGACTCACCGAATACACACGTATGTCCGAGGAGGATATCTGTGAGCGCCATGCCTGGACGTCTGTCGGCGTCGTGACACGGGACGGCGGCGTCTGCAGGATCTGGGAGTGCGAGAACTGTCCGGTCTGGACCGCACAGCCGTTCGACGCCGAGCACGAACGATCCTGGGACGAGACCTGGTTGGCCGAGCGCTAACATGGCGGTCTCGGGCGAATTGCTGACGCTGGTCTCTATCGGCGCAGTGGCACTGTACACGCTCGTGACTGCTGCGAGTCGTGCGATCGACCGGTTGGTAGCGGTTGCGGAGTACTACGATATCTCCGAAGTACTCATCGGGATGACCATCCTCTCCGTGGGGACCAGTTTGCCGGAGATCGGGTCACACTTCATCGCATCACTGGGTATTCTCTCCGGTGTCCTGGACTACGAGGCGACGTCCGCTGTCGTAATCGGCGGGAACACCGGCTCTTCGGCCGTCCAGCAACTCCTCCTCGTCGGAGTTCTCCTCATCGGGTACGGCAGCCTCGACCTCACTGAACGGTTCGTCCGCGAGAGCTACCTGCCGATGCTGGGCGTGTTCGTCGTCACGATGGGTCTCGCCTGGGACGGAACGATCAGCCGGGTGGACGGGGTCGTTCTGTTAGCCCTCTACTTCGTGTACGTCGGGGTGAGCGTCATCCGTCGAGAGCGAACCCAAACGCTACGAGAGCCACCAAGTGTCGATCCTCGCCGAGACGCCGCCGTTGCGGCCGGGCTACTCGTGTTAGTTCTGCTCTCTGCCTCGCTTCTGCTTTCGGTCATCGAGGTGGTCGTCGACATGTTGGCCCTCGGTGGTTCGATGGTCGGCGTGGTCACCATCGGCGTGGCTGCGGCGCTGCCGGAGTTGACGACCGTCATGGACGCGATCCGTCGACGAACACCCAACGTCGCGCTCGGAACCCTCGTCGGGAGCAACATCGTCAACCCGCTCGTCGGTATCGGACTCGGGGGGACAATCTCCACCTACTACGTTCCCCCTGCTGTCGTGCTCTGGGATTTCCCGTTCAAACTCGTCGTCGGCGTCGCAGTGCTCGGCTGGGCGTGGTACGTGAAACACGGGGAGCTCACGCGGACGGATGGCGGCTACCTGCTGGGGCTGTATTTCGTCTTCGTCGTCGGGCGGCTCCTGCTGTTCCCCGGCCAGTGAAACGCAGACGGGTCCGGGTGGCGAACCACACCGCGTCCGTTCTGCACTCGGGGACCCAAGCGGTCGCGACGCCGTGTCCCGGCCGCACCGCTGCTCTCACCCTGCATGGTGTCGGTCTCCTGGAACGACCCTGCGAATATTTCTCCCGGGAGGCTGTCTGTCCGGGTATGAACGCTCGAACGGTCGCCCTCGCCCTCGGGACCGCTGTCACGACTTTCCTCCTCGTCGGTGCCGCGACGATCGAACTGCTGGGTGCCGGCGAGGCACCGGGGATCGGGATCATCGGCGTCTTCGCTGGCTTCGTCGCCGGATTGGCCGCCGGTGTGCTCGTCGGCGTGGCGAGCGACCGCATCGCGGGAGTTCCCGCGGCGGCCCTCCTCGGCTACGCCGCCTTCGGCACCACGTTCCTCGCCATCGCCGCGATGAGCTACGTCAACGTGCCGGGCGTGGACGACGTGTTCACGTTCCCGGTCCGTCTCGGCGTGAGCGCCGTGGTCGCCGTCGTCGCCGCCCTGGCGACCGCGTACGGCGAACGGTCGGTCGCCCGCTGAGCCCGTCCCCCGCCTCGCACGCCGCCGTTCCCTGCAGGGCGTGGGTCACTGTGCCGTCCACCCGCCATCGACCGGGATGTTCGCGCCGGTGACGTACGAGGCCTCGTCGGAGGCGGGGAACATTGCCAGACCCGCTATCGATCACGCCTGCCCGACCGTTTTGCGACCGATAACGGTCCCCATCTGTAGTTCGTATAGGGTGAATTCGACATCCTCGATGGCTTCGTCGAAGAGACGAAACGGTTGGAACCAGCTATTGAGCGTCCTCTCGTCGACGTCTCCCTCCCAGTTCTCGATCGTGCCACGAACGTGGATACTCCACGATTCGTTCGTCGAGGCCGCGTAGCACACGAACGTCGCCGTTTCGGTCGACTCGAGGAATCGGCCTTTTTCGCTCCCGTCGTCGTCGTGTTCGCTCACCCGGAAGAGGAATCGGTTGCCGTCGTAGTGGTAGCTCAGCGGGATGGTGTACGCATCGTTCTCGTGTGCGAGCCCGAGGACGCCGTGTTCACCTGCTTGCAGGTACTCGTCGATTTCGGACTCGGTCATACCGGTCGTGTATACGTATTCGACGTTGTCCATACGGAACTGTACGGACGGTGTTTTTAAATAGGCTGCCTGAGCCGAGCCCTGGAGGCACATCGAAATCACTCCCCGACAGTCCCCGTCACTTCCACGAAGAACGGCGGTTGATGCTCGGTCGGGTTCCCCCCACTGGGGCCCTGACTCCACACGCTGGTACGAGATGCCGGCTGCCCACGTCGAATCGCACGGTATTGTACCAACTGCACAAAATATGTTGTGAGTCCGACTCCTCCATTCGTATATCGGACGCCCGATTCGAGGTGTGAAATGCTCCGTCAGGATATGACCTGTGCAGGCCTGTTGAAATGTTGCCACGGTGTGAAGGAACTCGACGAGGACGTGTTCGGGCTGCTAGTCGAGCCGTCAGAACTGCTCACGGTCGACGAGGGTGCCGAACGGATCGATCGTGAACGCTCGACAGTCTACCGGTCCGTCCAGCGCCTGAGACGGGTTGGATATGGCCAGAAGGAACGGAGTAACGACGAGCAGGGGCAACTGGCACGTCTTCCGGCCGACGGATCCCGACGAGTGCCCCGAGACAAACGGTCGAAGCGCACGACCCGGCAGACGTTCGAGAGTTTCGCTGGCTCTGTCAGCCGATCCCCGGCCACCACATTTTTCATCGCTTACTTGTTTAGTATTGGCCGTGATGAACAATATCGATACAGATCCAGCCGAGGTCGCACGGCGTATCCACGATGACGATTCGGCGGACCCCTTCGTCCTCGACGTCCGCAACGAGGACGAGTACGAGGAGTGGCACATCGACGGGAGCTACAACCTGCCGATCTACGACCAGTTGCTCGACGAGAACTACGCCGGACTGAAAGACTCCCTCGACGAACTCCCCGACGACGAGGAGATTATCGTCGTCTGCGTCGCCGGCGTGACTTCGGGACGAGCGGCCGAGTTCCTTCGGGAACGGGGCTACGATGCAACGTCCATCGAGAACGGAATGAACGGGTGGGGGCGTGTCCACCGCCAGTACGACGTGGATGGCGCAGACGGTGTTGTCCAGATCGTCCGACCAGGAACCGGCTGTATCTCGTATCTGGCCCACGACGGCGACGAGGCCATCGTCGTCGATCCGAGTCAGTACATGGACCAGTATCTGACCGCCACAGACGAGCGGGAGCTGGAAATCGTCGGTGTCGCCGACACGCACGCGCATGCCGACCACGTTTCTGGGGCTCGGCGGCTCGCTGGCGAACTTGACGTGCCGTACTATCTCCACGAGACGGACACTGGTGTGCTCGAAGAAGTCACCGAAATCGAGGACGGCGAGACGATTGCTGTCGGTGAGCGTGAACTCGACGTCCACCATACACCGGGCCACACCCCCGGGAGCGTCTCGTTCCACTTCGGTGACGCCCTCCTCTCGGGTGATACGCTGTTCCTGCGTAGCGTTGGGCGACCTGACCTCGAAGACGGCTCCGAAGATGCGATTCGAGAGGCGAGTAGTCGGCTCTACGAGAGCCTCGACAGGCTCACTGCCCTGGATGACGAGACGGTCGTCCTTCCAGGCCACTTCAGCGATGCGGAGCTCCGGCCGCTCGCGACGCCGCTCGGTGAGCTCCGTGCGAAAACGAGCAACGAACTTCTCAACTACGTCGAGGACGGCGACGAGACGGCATTCGTCGAAACCATCGTGGAGAGCCTCGCCGACGAACCAGCGAACTACAACGAGATCAAGCAGATAAACTGCGGCAACGAACAGCCCGGCGGAGACGTCGAATCGCTCGAACTCGGTCCGAACAACTGCGCTGCCAACTGACGACGAAGGTACCGCTTTTTTGCCACACCTGCAGGGGATTCGTCGGAACTGATCGCAGGTTACGCTTCAGGACCCACGGTGTTTCACCGTCGGTCTTGTCGGAGCCGTCGGGGACGGTGACGCCGATTGAAGCCCCGCTGAATCGTCTTGGGAAGTGTCTACGAGAACGGGACTAGTCCGGTTAGCCAAAACTCCGTAAAGGCCAGAGCCACTTGTACACCCATGGAGCGAAGAGAGTACGCGATCCTCGCGGTCATCGCACTCGCCACGGTCGCACTCGGTGTCGTCACGACATCGAAGCCCCTGTGGCCGTTCTTCGTCGAGAGCACGCGCCAGTTCCTGACGACGGCTGCGGCGATGGCGTGGATAACCTGGTGGGCGCTGGTCCTCGGGTTCGCGATCGCCGGTGGCGTCGAGGCCTGGACCTCCGACGAGAAGGTCTCGGACCTGCTGGAGGGACACAGCCTTCGGGAGATCGGCTACGGGTCGCTGTTCGGGTTCGTCTCCTCGTCGTGTTCCTACAGCGCCATCGCCACGGCGAAGAACCTCTTCAAGAAGGGCGGGTCGGCGGCCGCCACCCTCGGCGCGTTCATGTTCGCGTCGACGAACCTCGTCATCGAGATCGGCATCGTCATCTACCTGCTGCTGGGCTGGCAGTTCCTCGTCGCAGACATCGTCGGTGGGTTCATGCTCATCGGATTGATGGCGTTCGGCTTCGCCTACGTCACGCCCGATGCGGTTATCGAGCAGGCGAGAGCAAACATCCAGGACGAGAACGACTCGACTGTCCAGGACCCGGTCTGTGGGATGGAGGTCGACCCCGATGAAGCCGACTACTCGACCGAACACGACGGGAAGACGTACTACTTCTGCTCACAGTCCTGCAAGGACAGCTTCGACCCGGAGGAAGCGACCACGACCATTCGGGAGCAAGCGACGTCACTCGCAGGCTGGAAGGCGCTGGCCGACAAGCAGTGGTCGGAGTGGGGGATGCTCTGGGACGAGATCGCCATCGGGTTCATCTTCGCCGGGCTCATCGCCGGCTTCATCCCCGAGAGCGTCTGGACGAGTGTGTTCTCGGGGCCGACGTTCGGGCTGCCGGTGTACGTCTTCTGGACTGCGGTCCTGGGGGCGGTCATCGGCGTCGCGACGTTCGTTTGCTCGGTCGGGAACGTTCCCTTCGGCGCCGTCCTCTACGCGAACGGCCTCCCGTTCGGATCCGTCCTGTCGTATATCTATGCGGACCTGATCGTACCGCCGATTATGGACGCCTACCGTGAGTACTACGGCATCAAGTTCGCCGCCATCCTCTCGGGGATGATCTTCGCCTCGGCCGTCCTCACTGGCTTCGTCATCCACTTCATCTTCTTCGGGGCGGGCATAATCCCGGACCCCTCCAGCGTCCAGGTCGCTGAGGTGGGAATCGAGGCGAACTACAAGATGGTGCTGAACGTGCTTGCGACGATCTTCTTCCTGTTCCTCTACTGGCTCCATCGCTCGGAGTCCGTCGGCGACGAGGGGAGCCAGGGCGAGCACGCCCACACCGCGGACTAACCGCGCTCCCCACTCGCCCCTGGGTGACGTGGCACGTCGTCGAGTCCACCCAGCGACCGAGGAAGCACACTCCTAGAGAGGATTCACGCCCAACTACCAATAGGTTCGGGAGAGAACAGCGACGGGTGCCCGACGATCCGCAGAGTCGATCGGTTGACTCGGTCCTGTCGGCCGCCGACACCGCTACCGAGGGCCTGACCGCCGATGAAGCACAGCGACGGCTCGCTGCGTACGGCGAGAACGAAGTGGCCCAGGCCAGGGACCGATCGCCATTCACGATCTTCGTCGCGCAGTTCAATAGCGTCCTCATCTGGGTCCTGCTGGCGGCAGCCGTCCTCTCGTCAGCGGCGGGGCACGCCGTCGACGCCGTTCTCATCGCCGTCATCGTGGTCGTAAACGGGGTCTTCGGGTTCGTCCAGGACTACCGCGCCGAGCGGAGTCTCGGAGCACTGCGCGAACTGACGTCGCCGACAGCGACTGTCAGACGGGGTGGAACGACCATCAAGGTCGACGCAACCGAACTCGTCCCCGGGGACGTGATCGAACTGGAGAGCGGCGACGTCGTCCCCGCCGACGGCCGGCTCCTCGAGGACGTCGACCTGGAAGTGGACGAGGCGGCGCTCACCGGTGAGAGCGCGCCGGTCTCGAAGTCGCCGAGTCCAGTCGGCGCCGACACACCGCTCTCAGAGCGCAGCTGTATGGTGTACAGCGGTACGAACGTCACACGCGGCAGGGGCGTCGCCGTCGTCACCGCGACAGGGATGGACACGGAGGTCGGCTCGATCGCACGTGAACTCGCGGCGACCGAGGAGACGGAAACGCCGCTCCAAGAGGAACTCGACGAACTCGGCCGCCGGCTCGGATTGGGCGTGCTCGCGCTGACCGCGCTCGTGGTTCCGCTGTTGCTGGTGCAGGAGACGCCTCTCGTCGAGGCGGGCCTCACCGCAGTGTCACTGGCCGTCGCCGCCATCCCCGAGGGGCTGCCGGCCGTGGTGACGCTGACCCTCGCACTGGGCGTCCGGACGATGGCCGAGGAGAACGCCCTCGTTCGCCGCCTGCCGGCCGTCGAGGCACTCGGCTCGGTGGACGTCATCTGCACTGACAAGACCGGGACGCTCACCGAGGGGCGGATGACCGTCAGCAGGCTCTGGGTGAACGACGCCGTCGTCGCCCTCGACGAACCCGGAAGTGAAGCGCCGTCCGACCGCGTCGATCTCCTGTTGCGGGCCGGGGCGCTCTGCAACGACGCCACCGCCGAGGAAGGCGACCCCACGGAGCGAGCGCTGGTCGAGGCGGCCGCGAACCACGGAATCGACGTCGAAGCTCTTCGCGATGAGCACCCTCGGACCGACGGGGTCCTGTTCTCCTCCGAGCAGAAGTGGATGGGGTCCGTCCACGGCGACGTCGGGTACGTCAAGGGCGCTCCGGAGGTCGTTCTCTCGAAGTCCTCACGGATTCTCACTGACGACGGGCCGGTCGACCTCACGGCCGATGCCGCTGACCGCGTCCACCACCAGGTCGGAGCGTTCGCCGACGACGCCCTTCGCGTGCTCGCGGTCGCCTATACGGAATCTCCGGAGTCTCTGGCGGACGACCTGGTGTTCGTCGGGATCGTCGGGATGATCGACCCACCCCGCGAGGAAGTCGCCGACGCACTCGCGGCGACCGGGCGGGCCGGCATCGACGTGAAGATGATCACCGGCGACAACGTCCGCACGGCCGCCGCGATCGCCGGATCGCTCGGAATGGGGCAGGAGGTGATCGAGGGGCGCGACCTCGATGAACTGGACGAGGCGGAACTGGCGGCACGGGTCGAGGACGTCGACGTGTTCGCCCGGGCCTCCCCCGAACACAAAGTACGCATCCTGCGGGCACTCCAGAAAAACGGGCACATCGTCGCGATGACGGGTGACGGCGTCAACGACGCGCCGGCGTTGAAGAATGCCGACGTCGGGGTCGCGATGGGCGTCCGCGGGACCGACGTTGCCAAACACGCCAGCGATATGGTCCTGCTGGACGACAACTACGCGACCATCGAACGGGCGGTCGAACGGGGTCGGGCCATCTTCGACAACCTCTGGAAGTTCGTGGCCTTCCTGCTCAGTGCGAATATCGCCGAGGTCGCGATCGTCTTTCTCGCGTCACTCTACGGCTACCTGATCCTCCCGGCGGTCCAGCTGCTCTGGATCAACCTGCTCACTGACGGGTTGCCCGCGCTGGCGCTGGGTGCGGACCCGCGGAGCGGCAACGTGATGGAACGGCCCCCACGCGATCCCGACCGGGGAATTGTCGGACGCCCGATGCTCTGGCTCGTCGGGGGTGCCGGGCTCGTGTCGACCGCACTCATGCTCGGGCTGATGCTCTACGTGATCGATGGCGCGGCCGTCGTGACGTCGTACGCGATGACGATGGTGTTCACGGGCTTCGTCTTCCTGGAGTTCGAGAAGCTCTACATCATCCGCTGGCTCCGGGAGACGCCGACGTTCTCGAATCCCTGGCTCACACTCGCGGTTGGCGGGTCGGTCGTATTGCAGCTCGCGGTCCTGTACACCCCGCTCAACCAGTACTTCGGGACGGTTCCGCTCGGGCTCGAAGACTGGGGAATCATCGGCGGTGTCCTCCTTCTTGGCCTCCCTGCATACCTCGCCATCGTGCTCACAATCAGACGGCAGTTCAGGCACGAGGCGAACGCGAGTGACGCCTCCTGAGGTCCCCGATTTCCCGGCCGTTGTGTCGACGTGCCCGAGAGGGTTCCCTCGTCGATAAGTGTGAGATGGCTGCCTGTTCGCCGCCGGCGAGGACGGAAGAGCGGCTTTCAAAAGACGTTGGTCACGTAGAACAGGAACAGTCCGAGCGACGAGCAGAGGCCAGCGAGTGCGGTAACCGAGAAGCGGCCGACGGTCAACGGCGCCGTGAAACCGGGAGTTGCGTCAGGGGCCTCGTACCGGAGTTTGACCAGTGCAGCGTTGACGAGGATGAATACGACGAGCAGGCCGCCGTTGGCCAGTCCGGCGACCGTCCCAAGGTCCCGTAGCAGCGTGAACGGGATCGTGACGCCAGCGACGAGCGCGACCGCGAGGTACGGTGTCCGTCGCCCGCGGTGGACCCGGGCGAACGCCGACGGGAACGACCGGTACTCGGTCTTCGAAACGCCGTACACCAGCCGCGAGGTGGAGACGAGCAGGATCAGCACCGTGTTCGCGGTCGAGGTGAGCGCGATCGCGCCCACGAGCGCCGCGGCGAACTCTCCGCCGGCCGCCCGGGCGACCAGCGAGAGTGGGGACGCCGACCCGCCGAGGGACTGCCAGTCGACGGCGCCGACCGCCGAAAGCGCGACGAGCACGTAGAACACCGTCGTGACGCCGATCGCGAGCAGGATCGCCCGCGGGATCGTCCTAGTCGGATCCTCGGTCTCCTCGGCCACGTTGACGATCGACCCGAACCCGAGGTACGCGAAGAACGCGAGGAAGGCCCCCTCGACGACGCCCGGCACGCCCAGCGGCGCATCGAACACGTCGACGCCACCCCACGTCCGTCGGCCCAGCCAGATTACGACCACGAGCCCCGCGACCTCGGCGACCGTGAACAGCAGGTTCACCCGCGCGGACTCCTCGATCCCCCAGAAGTTGACGGCGGAGGCGAGGACGACCAGCCCGACCGCGACGGGGACGACCGGCCCGCGGACGAACCCGCCGAGGTAGCCCGCGAACGCGAGCGCGACCGCAGCTGCGGAGACGGCGCCGACGAACACGCGCAGGACCGCGACCAGCTCTGCGAGGCGCTTGCTGTCGAACGCTTCACGGACGTAGACGTAGTCGCCCTCCCCTTTCGGGAACCGGGAGGCGAGCTCCGCGTAGCTCAGACCCGTGAACGCGGCGACGACGGCGGCGAGGAGGAACGAGAGCGGCAGCGACTCGCCGGCAACGCCCGCGGCCTCGCCGAGGACGGCGTAGATGCCGGCGCCGAGGATCAGCCCGATACCGTACACCGACACCTCGAACAGCCCCAGGTCCCGGCGCAGCGCCGGTGAGACCGGCTCCGACGCGCCGGGACCGTCGGGCGCACTCATCGAGCGATACCCGTTACGGTTGGCTGGTCGTTCGCGTGCACAGTATTTTGTAATTGTGTATCCTATCCAATAGTATGTTCGACGACCTGCTGTTCCCGACAGACGGGAGTGACGGTGCCGAGTCTGCGCTGGAACACGTCCTCGATCTCGCGGCGGCCCACGGGGCGAACGTGCACGTCCTCAACGTCGTGGACACGGCGTACGACCGGTTTCTCCACATGAACGGGGAGTTCCTCGAGCTGCTCGAGGAGGAGGGCGAACGGGTCGTTGACGAGGCCGCGACGCGGGCCAAGGACCGCGACGTAACTGTACAGACCGCGGTAGCGAAGGGAGAGCCCTACGAGGAGATCGTCGACTACGCGAACAGCCACGCCGTGGACCTCGTCGTCATGCCGACCCACGGACGGACAGGGCTGGGCCGGTTCCTGCTCGGCAGCGTGACCGAACGGGTCGTCAGGCGGGCCGACGTGCCGGTGCTTACGCTCCGGCCGGACGAGGAGGACCGGGTCGATTACCCCTACCGGACCGTGCTGGCCCCGGCCGACGGAAGCAGCTGTGGGGAGTACGCCCTCGGGAGAGGGATCGATCTTGCCGTCGCCGAGGAAGCCGAACTCCACGTCCTCTCGGTCGTCGAGACCGCCGCACTCGGGACCGACATCCGCAGTGAGATGCAGATCGACAGCCTCGAGGGGCGGGCCGAACGGGTCGTCGACGGCGCCGCCGAGGCCGCGGCGGACGCCGGCATCGAGGCGACGACCGCCGTCCAGTTCGCCGCCTCGGTCCCGGAGACGATCCGGACCTACGTCGACGACCACGACATCGATATCGTCGTCGTCGGCACGCACGGCCGGACCGGTTTCGATCGGTACGTGCTCGGCAGCGTCACCGAACAGCTCGTCCGCACGTGCCCGGTCCCGGTGCTCAGCATGCGCGAGCCCGCCCCGGAGTAGTCGGCGTCGGCGAGCGTCCAGCCGGGTGTCCCGCGGTGGCGGTCGCGCCGGCGTCAGCTCAAAACGACCGGCCAGAGGAGTCGGACGAGCAGGTAGGCCATCCCAGTCGTGAGCAGGATCACGACGACGTCGAGTAGGACGCCTGCCCTGAGCATGTGCTCGCGCTCGACGTAGCCAGCGCCGAAGACGATCGCGTTGGGCGGCGTCGCGACGGGGAGCGCGAACCCGTAGCTCGCGGCGACGGCGCCGGTGACTGCAAGCAGCACCGACGCGAGCTCGCCCGTCGTGCCGAGCGCGGCCGCGTACGCCGGTCCGATGTTGACGAGGATCGGCACGAGAACAGCGGCCATCGCGGTGTTCGAGGCGATCTCGCCGACGACCACGGTCATGGCGATCACGACGAGCAACACGGCGATGATCGGCGCCCCCGCGAGCGGCCCGAGTATGAGTTCCGCCAGCCACACTGTCGCGGCAGTGTCGTGCAGCGCGTTCGCCAGCGAGATGCCGCCGCCGAGCAGGAGCAGCGTCCCCCAGTCGATGTCGAGCAGGTCGTCCCACGCCGCCCCGCCGCTGACGACCAGCGCCGGGATTCCGAGGAGGCCGACGAGCACGTAGAACAGCAGCCCCTCGTGCCCGGCGGTGCCGAACACGGATTCGGCGGCGCCGCCGAAGAGGGTGACGTACCACGACCCCGGAAGCACGCCCTCGAACAGGAAGCCCAGACCGCCGAGTAGCCAGAGGGCTGCGACGGTGCCGAACACTGCGACTGTGCGGCGGGCAGCGCTCGACAGGGTGCCCGTCTCGCGGAGTCGCTCGCGGGCCCGCTCCCGCGCTCGCTCGACGTCGTGCTCCCGCGGGGGGTAGACGACGTAGGTCAGGAGCACCCATGCGACTGGGAGCGTGACCACGACCATCGGGAGCCCGACCGCGAGCCACTCGACGAACGTGATCTCGACGCCGATCAGGTCGTCGAGCTGGCCGACGACGATCGCGTTGGGTGGCGTCCCGATCAGCGTCCCCACGCCGCCTAGACTCGCCGCGTAGGCGACGCCCAGCAGCATCGCGATCTGAAGGTTCGATGCCCCGGGGGAGCCACGGGGCTCCTCGCCGGCTTTCGTGAGGTCCGTGACGCTCTCGACGATGCCGAGGACGATCGGGACCATCATCGCGACGGTGGCGGTGTTGGAGACCACCATCGAGAGCAGCGCGGTCGCGACCATGACGCCCAGAACCAGCCCGCGGACCGAACTGCCGAAGCGGACGAGGATCGCGAGCGCGATCCGGCGGTCGATTCCGTGGGTCTGGAGCGCCTCGGCGAACATGAACCCCGAGAGCAGCAGGAAGATCACCGGGTCCGCGAACCCGAGGACGGCAGTCTCGAACTCGGGGTAGACGCCGAAAACCGTCAGCAGGATCGGGATGGTCAGCGCCGTGAGCGCCAGCGGGAGCGCACCGGTGATCCAGAGGATCGCCGCGAACGCCATCGTCGCTACCGCGTACTGCCCCGCCGTCGTCAGTTGGCCGGCGGTCGGGGCGACCGCGATCGCGGCGGTGGCGACAACTGCCGCGGCGATCGTCGCGAGTCGGGTTGCGTGGGACACGAGTGGCGGTCGTGGTTCCCTCCACTCACGGAGAGGGTGTTAATTCTGTCTCCGAGTCGACCCGTGATGCGAGAGGGCGCCACCACGACGGCGCGTACGGGGTACCTCGAGCGTGTGGCTCAGGCGGGTGAGTGCCCATCAGCCCGGGAGGAGGAAGTTCAACAGCGCGACCAACACGCCGGCCATCCCCATCCGGGCACCAGCGACGAACCAGTTCTGTTCGGAGATCGTGGCGAGGTAGGCGCCGAACGTGAAGAGGATTGCGACGGCCACGCCGATGGAAGAGAGCGTCGCCGCGCGCATGCTGAGCACCGACCCCTCGATCAGGAACGGCGTCATGGGGAGCACGACGCCGATGATCGGGCCGATACCGCTCATCAACGCGTTCACCTGCCGGGCGCCCGCCTTCTGCCGCTGGATCCGCGTCTCGTCGAGGTCGGTCAGCATCGCCCGTTCGACCCGGGCGAGTTCGGCTTGCTTCTCGGCGCGCTCGATCTCCCACACGCTCCAGACGCCGGACGTTCCAAGCCCGATCGCGGCGCCGATACCGATGCTGAACACCGTTAGCCCGTCGGCGATGCCGGAGAGGTACGCGCCGACGGTCACGCCGACACTCGTGAGCGCGCCGTCGAACCCGTTGGAGATGAAGTAGCGTCGGGAGATCGATCGGACGTCTTCCCGTTCCAGGGTCCGGACGAAACGTCGCAGGCGTTGGCGCATGGTCAATCCTGTGGGGTCTTGCCCTGTTCCACCATCCGCTCGCCACAGACTACCTCATCGATCGAGTGAATTGCGGCACCCATGTCCTCGATCGTTTCGTCGACTGCGTCGACCCCGATCGCGTCGCCCTCGACGGTCATCTTGACGTTCTGGACTTCCTTATCGGTCTCTACGAGCACGATGTTGACGCCGTCGACGCCGTCGAGACCGGCGACGGTGTCGGCGACTGTGACGACATCCGGGTCGTACGGCTTCAACAGGTCGAGGACTAATCTTCGGACAGGAACCATTACTGGAGCATTATCGTGCTCCCGCTTAATCTCGGGGGTGCGGCTACTGAAACACACGCAATCGAGCTCGCAGCCGCCCACAGCGCAGTCCTTCACGTGCTCTACGTCGTCGACGAGGATGTCGCGACTGCATACAGTGGGGATGAGTACGTCAACGAAGCCGAAGGTCCCGAACACGGCCTCGAAGAACACGGCGAGGAGACGCTTTCCGAACTCCGACGTCGAGCCGCAGAGGCCGATGTCGACGTCGAGACGGCGATGCAACATGGCAATCTCGCTGAGACTATCGTGGATCACGCAGATGACTGTGACGCGGATCTCCTCGTGCTCGGTACCAAACGCCGGCCGGACGAATATCGGGCGTTGCTCGGAAGTGTCACCGACCGCGCCCTCCGATTAACGACTCGTCCGGCAACCGTCGTGAAAACTGAAGTCAGCGAGTAGGGGACGATCCTTCGCTACCGTCCATCATCTCGAGTGAGTCGGGCACGACGGCGGTCAAATTCCTCGTCGTCGATCTCGCCGCGGGCGTACCGCTCTTGGAGGACAGCGAGTGCGCTATCCTCGGTGGAGTCACCCGCATGGGACCGCGATCCCACCCAGTAAACGAGACCGAGGGGGAGGGCGACGAGGAGTGCCATCCACAGGAGACCGAACAGCATCATCCCCCAGCCACTCCATCCGGCCATATGGCCGCCAGTCCACATGCGGTCGTGCCACCCCCACATCATCGCATCTGGAACGGCCGCGTGCGTCAGCGCCATTCCGGCGACGACGGCCAGAGCCAGCGCTCCGACGACAATGAGGCCCAGAGAACAAATCCCGCGTGCTTGAATTGGATTTTGCATTGTTGTACTCCCAAAAGTCTCGGCGTGGTTAGCCGAGGATGTATTCGAGGGCGGGGTAGCGCTCAACGAGCGTCTCGCCGCCGATGTCGTAGTTCTCGATGTACTGGTCGAGGCCCAGGATGCGGCCCGCCGCGAACGCGGCAACCGCGAGGAACACGAGCATGTACGCGAAGTCCCCGTTGATGAACCCGTGGCCCATGTCCCAGTTCCCGAAGTAGAACATGAGCATCATGAGCGCGCCGAAGAACGCCGCGAGGCGGACCAGCGCACCGACGAGGAGGCCGAGGCCGATGAACAGCTCGCCCCACGGGACGGCGACGTTCGCGAACTCGACGAACCAGGGCGTGCTCCCCATCCACGCGAACATGCCCGCGAGGGGGTTGCCGTTGGTCGCCGCGACGTTCGACAGGTAGCCGCCGGCAGCGAACTCGCCGGTGATCTTCGTGAACCCGGAGTACGCGAACGCGTACCCCATCATGAGCCGGAGCGCGAGCACGAACCACGCGCTGAGACTGTGGACCTTTCCGCCGACGGTTCGTCCGCCGATCTTGCTCTCCAGTTGGTTGACGCCAGATTTGATAGTTGACATGCTTAGGTCACCTTACAACTACACCTTGGAGAGGAGAGATCATATAGTATCGAGCCGGCGTTCCGAGTCAGAAAATCGGCGGGCTATATTACCCTCCTGTAGCGAGTATGGTCGTGTGACCGAGGAGCCCGACCCGCCGGAGGTCTTCGCCACACTCGACGACGAGTACGCTCGCGACATCCTCGTGGCGACGAAGACCGACCGACTGTCCGCGAAGGAACTCGGCGAGAAGTGCGACATGTCGCGCCCGACCGTCTCGCGCCGTGTCAGCCGCCTCGTCGAACAGGGCCTCCTCGAGGAGTACACGCACGTCGACCCAGGGGGACGCCACTACAGCGAGTACGAGGCGCGTCTCGAACGCATCGAAGTCCTCCTTCAAGCAGAGGCCTTCGACGTCACCATCGACGTCCGGCCGGACCCCGCCGACCGGATCACGTCCATCTTCGAGGAGATGCGGGGGGACTGACTCATGGAACACACGTTATTCGTCATCGGCAAACTGTTCACGACCGCGCTGGCACTGGTCATCGCGTACCAGGCCTATCGGGGGTACCAACGACATCGCACGCAGTTACTCCTGTACGTCGCAGCCGGCTTCGCGCTGGTCGGGCTCGGCGGACTTCTCGAGGGCGTACTCTTCGAACTGTTTCGAATGTCGATTTTCGAGGCGGGGTTCGTCGCAGCCCTCGTTACCGCCGCGGGGATGGTGTCCATCCTGTACGCTCTCTACGCACCGAACCCCTGAGTCCCAGTATCGAGATCACTGCTCTCTTCGGAGATGCGGCCGGGACCGGATCAACGAAAGTCAGCGCATCGAGCGACAACCACGCCCACCGGTAAGGTTCCGTGATGGATCCGGGGAGCGATGCCGAACCGAACGCGAACGTCC
Source organism: Halorubrum sp. SD683 (assembly GCF_002135045.1). NCBI lineage: Archaea > Methanobacteriati > Methanobacteriota > Halobacteria > Halobacteriales > Haloferacaceae > Halorubrum > Halorubrum sp. SD683. The sequence goes on along the minus strand of NZ_NEWJ01000001.1, from coordinate 94,218 downwards.
ATCGGCCTCGCACTCGGCAGATGCGTTCGCTGAAGCGCATGCCCGCGACCACCGTCCCACGAGGACCGGATCGAGACGACCGTACACCCACTTACGCAGTCGGTGGTGGTTCCATTACAGTACCTGGTTTGGTGCTACCCCAAACCGTATCATGGGTGATAGGTACGCGATCACTGACGGCGACCCAACCATCCGGAGTTGATACGAAAGTCGAGCGATTGCTCCCGGCTATCCGGAACGCGAGTGCGGCGGTCCAAGCGGCAAGGGCAAAGCAGGATGCTCGACGACTGCGACCGCTCGACGGGCGAGGCGGGGACCCGGATATCTGATCTCCGGCCGAGCCGGCCTATCGCCACGCGCTCGCGAGTGCGCCGGCGCCGATGACGCTGACGAACGAGAAGCCGAGTACGACGGTGAGGACGGTCGGGTCCGAGAAGCCGGCCGTCGCGATGAACAGCGCGACCGCTGCGTTGCGCGCGGTCGTCGTCGTCGCCAACACCTCCCGCCGTTCCCGGACTGGGCCCCCGAACCCGTACCCGAGGAGTAACGAGACGGCGACGACGACCGCCGAAAGACCGAGCGTTCCCGTTCCGACGAGTGACTGTAGCTCGCCGCTGTACACCGCGAGCAAGACGGCGATCAGCCCGACGAACGAGACGTCGGACAACCGCTGTATCGGCGCGTACATCCGTTCACCGAGTTCGGGAGACAGGTACGACAGGCCGAGTCCCGCGATCAGCGGAACGATCTGGATTTCCAGCACCATCCGTCCGATCGCGATGGGGTCGACGACGACGTCGCCGGGGGCGAGCACCACCAGCGAGATCGGGATCGTCACAACCGACAGGAGACAGAGGATCGCCATCAGCCCGCTGGCGAACGCGATGTCGCTGTCCGAGATCTCGGCGAACTTCGGCCCGAACGGGGCGCCGGGTGAGACGGCAAGCAACAGGAAGCCGGTCGCGTACGCCGGGCCGACCGAAACCGTTCGGACCAGAAGGTATGCGACGATCGGGACGGCAACGAGGTTCACCGCGAGGGATTTGGTCAAAAGCTGCCGGTCGCGGAGCGCACCGAACAGTTGTGTGACGGAGAGTTTCACCCCCATCGAGAACATCGTCGAAAGGACGAAGATCGTCGTCACGATCTCGACGGCCGTATCTCCAGATATCGCCTCCATCGTATGGTCGTGTAGTCACTAGTTCGGAGTGGTGCCATTTGTCGGTGGCGTATCGGGAGATCGAAAGCGGCCCCATTGAGACACTCTCGTCCCACGTCCCGACGCCATCGGCGATTGACTCGATCGAAAGTCGGACCGTACGACCGACAGGGACAGCGATCGCATGAAACAGATCCCGAGTACCGATCGAGTGGTGGAGCGTGGTACTAAAGATGACTCGCTCGCATAGCCTCTCACAGTGAGTCAGGACGTCCTTACGGTCCTCTTCGGCGATCCATTCGCGGTGATGAATACGATCGGATTGGTGGCGTTCGCTCTCGTGGGATCATCGAAGGCGATCCGCGAGGGGTTCGACGTGTTCGGAGTCATCATCGTCGGGTTGGCGATGGCATTTGCTGGAGGGGCAACCCGTGATCTCCTGGTAATGCGTGTCCCCTTGGTGCTCCAGTCGCCGATCGAAATCAGCCTCGGACTACTCGGTGTCGGGCTGGCCATCGCACTGAGCCTTGTCTTGCCGTCCCCGGATACACACCCAGTAACGGTTGTTGCGGACGCTATCGGGCTCGCCGCTTTCGCGACGACAGGGTCGATCGTCGCCACCGGGGCGGGCGTGTCGGCAGTTGGTGTTGTCGCGATCGCGACGATCAATGCCGTCGGCGGAGGTGCGTTTGCAGATATCCTTCTCGACCGCTCGCCGTTCATCCTTTTCGAGGATTTCTACGCAAGTTGTGCCGTTTTCGGTGGGTTCGCGTACTGGTTGGTGCAAACGATCGGAGCCGAGGGGAGTACTGCTGCGGCGATATGTGCGATAGTGACCGTCGTGACCCGGTTGGCCGCAGTTAAGTACAGCTGGAACCTCCCAACGGTACAGAAGACGGGATAACCCATTCCGGCGTCCGTGGCGTCAATCCCCACCGACGAACGGAGCGACACCCCGGGAAAGCGATGATGTCCCAACAGAGTACGTTAGAATTCCAGTGAATTGGGAAATTAATCGTCGTCGAGGTCGATATCCACGTCGTCTTCGGCGAAGATACGCCGAGAGATGATCGTTCCTTCGGACTGTCTCGGGTTCCTCGCGCCGGACAAAGCGCTTCTTCAGGAGCTGTCGCGTGCGTCGTCGGGCGTTACTGCGGGCTGGACACCTGTGGGTCAGCGTTCTCCCTAGTCGCCTGGGAGTCGGACGGTTCCGAGCTCGGACTGCCCGTCGAAGTGGTTCGCTCGTCGTCGCGGTACCAGCGGCGGATGCAGTATCGGTTGCCATCACCAGTGCTATTCGATTGTTTTGTAGAATACACACAATACTACCCAAACTAGTGTCCGCAGGAAAACGGGGGTCAGAGCTCGACAGCACGCGAAGTTTCGCTCCCTGGGGAGTATCAGAAGCCGAGATAGAGAGAACTGGAGGCGTTAGCTTTCGGCGGCCGGGGCTGCTGTCTCCGTCTGTTCGTACTTCGTCTCGAACTCCTGGATGAGCTGTCCCATCTTCGCGTACCAGTCGTTGAGGAGCCGCTGCATGTCGTCGGCGATCTTGGAGGGGTCCGTCGGCGAGTAGACGTGGTAGTAGCCACCCTGATCGTAGTTGATCTGGTCTTTCTCGATGAATCCGGTCTGTAGCAGCCGTTGTACGGCACGGTAGGCGGTCGAGCGTTCACGATCGACAGCCTCGGCGATTTCGTCGACTGTCAGCGGTTCGTCGGCCTCGACGAGCGCTTGAAAGCACTCCTTGTCGAGCTCCTTGAGACCGTGGAAACACTCCAGCAGCCCCTCGCACTCCATGTCCCGGCGGAGCTGTTCAGACATCGAATCTGGCATCGTTATCGTCAGTTCGTAGGCGCTGAGTCATTAAAAGACTTTTGCACAGTTCACACAATTTCGCGGTGAACCTGATGTAACGAGACCGGAACCGCACCCACGTGGTTGCTCGTCGCTCGGGGATTCGACGCAGCGCAGACGAAAACCCAATTCCGGCGGTTGGGACGCCCTGAAACGGGGTGGGTGATCGGCTTCACCGCGGCTTCGAACAACTTCGAACTCGCCATCGCCGTCGCGACGGCGGTGGTCGGCGTCGGCTCCGGCGTCGCCTTTACGACGTGATCGGCCCGCTGATCGAGGTGCCCGGACGGCTCGACAGCACGGCCCCGGCGAACACCGCCGGCAACGCCGACTCGACCGCCGAGGACGACTGAACCGCGCCGGGTCCGGGGCTACCCCATCGCCCCGCCGAGGGGCTGATAGTGGGGAAGCATCGGGTGGGGCACGTGGATGCCGACGGCCATCAGCCCGTGGGCCAGCAGGACGTAGCCGAGCACGACGAACACGACGCCGAGCAGCCGGTGGAGCCGCTGGCGGTGGACAACGTCGACGGAGTCGATCAGCGTTCCGTACGCGAAGACGGCCGGGATCGTCCCGATCCCGAGCACCCCCAGCGCGATGAACCCGGAGAGGGCGGAGCCGGTCGCGAACGCGAACAGGTACGCCGGATAGAGGATCGGACAGGGGAGCAGCCCGTGTAGCGCGCCGAGGCCGACGATCCCTGGGCTGTTCACGTACCGATCGACACGGGCCGCGATCCAGCCTGTCACCCGCTGGACGCCGGGAATCCGGACGCCGACGGCGCCGCCGAGGAGATACTTCGCCCCCGAGGCGATGATGAACGCGCCGATCACCACGCCGACGGTGCCACGGACGAGTGCCGCGACCGCCGTCAACTGCTCGGTCGTCACGAACACGACTCCCCCGAGCGCCCCGAACGCCCCGCCGAGAAGCGCGTAGCTGACCGCCCGTCCGACGTTGAACAGCGCGTGTTGCCGGACTTCGTAGGTCGTCAGATGTCCGCGCCGGTTCGTCGATCCCGCGTGCCCCGACTGCGGCGACATCTGCTCGGCGTACATCGTCACCATCGGCCCACACATGCCGATGCAGTGGGCGCCACCGAGTAGCCCGATCGCCAGAAAGAGCAGAACGTCCACCCGGAGGATCGATTCGATCATCGTCACTCGTCTACCGGATGAACGCCCGCGCTATTGATTACTCTGGTGTGATCGTCGAACCGAAACCGCCGGAAACGGCAAACGAACTGGGACTTCGCCGGCAGGCACGCGGCTGGACCGTTCGGATCGTCGCCGCCCGCGTTGCGCGGCCGGTGTCGACGCTGCCCCTCGACTACGGTCACGACTGGCCCGACTCCGGGCCCACCGACGGTCCCTCAGGCTGTCGTTACTGCTCGTTCGGCCTGTAGGCCGCCGTTATCGCGTTCGATCGGCGGCGATCCGGATCACTTACCTCGGGTTAACACCTCAGCTAAGGCAGGTAAGGCAACTAAGGTAGTATCAGTACGGCGGGGACTCGGCTTCGATGATCTCGCTGAGGCTGTCGAGCTCGTCCGAGAGCAACACCACGAGATCGTCGAGCGTGACGATCCCGGCGATAGCGTCGTCCTCGTCGACGACCGGCAGCCGCCGGACCGAGCTTTCTCGGAGCGTCCGGATGGCGTCGAACACGCCCTGATCGCCGTCGACGGTCACCGGCGTCTCGGTCATGACCGCCTCGGCGGTCGTCGTCGTGGGATCGCCGCGGGGTTCGAGAACCTCGATCATGAGATCGCGGTCGGTAACGATCCCGACGGGCTCGCCGTCGTTCTCGATGATCACGCTGCCGACGTTCTCCTCTTTCATCACGGTCGCGAGGTTCCCGGCCGACTGGTCACGGCTCGCGGTCATTACGTCCGTGCGTGCGATGTTTATGACGGGCATGGGTATCCACGTTTGGCCGTCGCCCTCAAGAGTATAGACACGGTTCGGGGCCGTCACGATCGCTATCTTCGTCCTACTTCCTCGAACCGCGTGTCGACGGCCTCTCGACGCCGCGAGCTTCGACCCGAATCGGTGACGCTCGTCACCGTGCCCGCCCGCGTCGAGCGACGCGAGGCTGACCCGGTAACAGATCCATACTTTTCCCCGTCGGGGGCGTCGCGTTCACGAGATGGTTTCGATCCCCAGTCCCTTCGAGTGTATCGGCGTCCTTGGCCTGATTATCGGCGCGGTCGGGCTCGTGATCGGCCTGCCGATGCTGCTGCTCTGGGACGTCGTCCCGTGGGGGTGGTACGTCGTCGTCGCCAGCGGCACTCTCGCGGGACTGTCGTTTCTCTACTGTTGGGCCTGGGAGTGGGACCACATGCCCTTTCCCGGCAGTTGACCCGGGGTGAGCGGGGTGTGTCGTCACCGTGTCGCGGTCAACTCGGGACGAGGCTCCCGACGCACGCGGCGTCGCCGATCGGCCCGTCGAGACAGCCCGCGAGCGAGGCTGCCAGCCCGCTACCGGTCCCGAGAAGGCTCCGCCCGGTGGTCATTCGCTACTGGATACCCGTCATCGCGGTCTCGGACTGGGGGCCCCCGTACTCCCCCTCGAGCGTTTTGCGGTACTGTTCGGCGATCTGTTGCATCTGTCGGCGGATCTGGTTCGACTGCTCCTCGAGCTCGCTCGTATCGATGTCGAACGCGACCAGCGGCTCCAGCGCGTCCTCGATGACCGACCGGGCCGCGCCCGGATCGGGGAGGTACGGATCGGACCGGACGACCAACACCGCCGCAGGCACGTCGTAGTGGTAGCAGTCGTTCGCGATGGCGCCGGTGACACCCCCGATCAGACCGGCTTCCGGCGCCAGCTCGATCCCGGCCGCCGTCACGTCGGCCGCCATCCGCTCGTCGGTCACGACCGCCGTCACGTTCCCGACCTCCGCCTCGTTCCGGGCCGGCGCGCCGGCGAGGAAGATCGCCCGGTCGAACTCGTCGGCCAACTGCTCGTGGACACACCTGCTCAGTGGCTGGAACGCGTACGGTGGCAGCGCGAGATCGCTCTCGAGGGTCATCACGTCGTGGTCGGCGTCCGCGTGTACCCGGACCAGATCCTGTGCGTGGCCGTCGCGGTACGAGAGCACCGGCGGGAACTCCTCGGAGACGATGTTCCCGTGGTGGCCGAGGCCGAGCTGGGTCGTGATCTGATCGACCGCGATCGCGGCGACCAGCCCAAACCCGGGGAACCCTTCGATCAGCACGGGCGATTCGGCGCCGAGATCCGTGAGCCGGTCGAACGTCACTTGGGGCTCGTCCATCAGCTTGGACCTACGCGCTCGCGTACTTCGTTATGGAGCGCCCACGGGGCCATAACAAGGAGTTCGGTCGGCGGCAGGGGGAGCCGCCGATGGCGGAGAGATGGCTCGATGCCACGTGTGGCGGCCGGCGAGTGGGGCCGACCGCTCACACAGCGGTGGCGAACCCGTTCGAGCGCGGGAACCGCACTCCTGGAGGGCCGCGGCTCTACCGTTTACCTGGTGGTACATCAAGGTGTTCCCGGTGTTACAGCCGTTGACACACTCTTCCCCTCGCCGATCGCTCTCGATCCCAGACGAATAGCGCGTGAGCACCCTCGGCCAAGTCATGCGGATGTTCTGACCGGCAGCTTCCCCCGCTGTGTGGACACAATAGCCGTACGCCGAGCGTCCGTGGCGATGCCGGTGCTCCCGGCCGATCCCTCGGCCGCCGGTATCGACGTCGACGAGCACGGGTCGATCCACGGCTGTTTTAAGCCCCCCGCCCCGGCGCCGTTTCACCTACGCCGTCTCCCCGCCGGCGTCGACGACAGCTTTCCGTGGCACCACCTCGATCGACGTTTCCGGGCCGATCACGGCGTCGCCGTCGATCTCCTCCACCCGGAGGATCACGTCCTCCGGGCTCGCACAGCCACAGTTGACGAACTCCGCCCACTCGTCGCCCACGTCGACCGGCCCGGCGTGGGCCCGTCGGAGGTAGCGCCGGTATCGGTCCTCGGTCATACTCTCCTGAAGCCACTCGCTGTCAGCGACCCACCAGCCGTCGTCCCCGTCCGGATCCGTCTCGGGGGAGCGAAAGGAGACGACGACGCGGGCCGCCTCCGGAGTCGCTCGCTCGCCCATCGCTCACCAGCCTCCGATCATCACGCCGTGTAAGACTCGACGAGCGCCCGGAGCTGGTCTTCGCCTTTGAGGCCGACGATCTCCTCGACCTGCTTCCCGTCGGCGAACAGCACGAGCGTCGGGACGCCGCGGACGCCGTAAGCCGACGCGAGCGCCTGGTTGGCGTCGACGTCGACTTTCGCGACGGTCGCGTCGGTCTCCGCGGCGAGGCTCTCGACGATCGGTTCGAGCATCTGACAGGGACCACACCAGTCGGCGTAGAAGTCCGTCAGCACGACGCCGTTCTCGGCGACGAGCTCGTCGAGTTCGGCTTCGCCGTCGACGTGGTGGGGCTCGGTCGGACTGTCGGTGCCGGCGTCGGCAGCAGTGTCGGTTGCCATCACCAGCACGTACGTCGCGGTGCTAATTAACAGTTTTGGGTAAAACGCACAATTCCGTTGCGGCCCGGCGGCGCGCCCGAGAAGGGGGACCAGTCAGTTGGTCACGCTCGTCGTCGAGTCGGACTCCGCCTGGAGCGCCCGGACGGAGCTGACCACGACGGCCCCGGCGACCAGCGTCGCCGCACCCAGGATCACGACGAGCGAGACGGTCTGGAGCACGGGGATCTCCATGAACGTCCCGATCTTCCGAAGGGCGACGGCGATCGCCCCCAGTAGGAGCATCACGCCGAAGTACACCTTGATCTCGTCCTCGTCGACGAGGCTGGTCGCCGCGGCGCCGATGCGGGCGCCGCCGGCGCTGCCCGCCAGCAGCGGGACGACGATCGAGAGGTTCACCGCGCCGTCCATCGCGTAGAGGAAGCTGCCGATCCCGCCCGAGAACACGATTTCGAACAGGTCGGTCCCAACGGCGACCGGCACGGGCACACCGATCAGGTAGAACAGCGCGGGCATGCGGATGAACCCACCGCCGACGCCGAGGAACCCCGAGAGGAGCCCCGTTGCGAACGCGACGAGGAGGATCATCCACAGCGACACTCTGATCCCGCCACGGAGCTTCATCATCGGGGGGACCCGGTAGGACTGTATCTTCTTGGCGATATCCGGGATCTCGTCGGCGTCGATCTCGCCGTCGACCTCGTCGTGGTCGGGGCTGAGGCCGCCACCGTCGTCGCCTTTGACGGCGGTGTAGGTGATGAACACGCCGATCCCGCCCAGCAGCAGGACGTAGATGACGCTCACGACCGTGTCCGCGAGGCCGATATCCTGGAGGTAGTGGAGGCCCATCTTCCCCACCTCGATCCCGACCGTGGTGCCGGCGATCATCAGCACCCCGAGCTTGTAGTCGACCTGCCCGAGGTCACGGTGTTTCAGCGTCGCGATCACCGACGTGGCGAACACGAACGCGAGGCCGGACGCGACTGCCACGTCGGTCTTGTACCCCATCACCATCAGTGCGGGCGTCACCAGGAACGACCCACCCATCCCGAAGAAACCGAACAGGAGGCCGATCAGCACGCCGAACCCGGCGAACAGGGCGAGCAGCGCCACCGAGACACCGAACAGTTCCATCATTAGTTACCACCCACCGCGTCGACGAGCGTCGGGCCGACCAGCCGCTCCAGCAGGCCGTAGCCGACGTAGAGGACGATCGCTTCAAGCAGTACGACACCGATGACGAGCAGGGCGCCGTCGACGCCCGTGGCGCTCTCAAGCCCGAACATCGGTCGACACCTCGAACAGTATTGTGTTTATCATGGGATTCTGCTCGGTCGAGCCTACTCCGTTGTGGCATTTAACGGTTGTGGGATCACAATACAATATTACTGGAGTGGATGCGACGGCTAACGGATTCGGATACACTCATAGGTTATCCAAATATACGGTTCGCGTCGGCGGGGTCGAAATCGGGGGGTGCGAGCCTCGCGCGCGCCGGGGTGGGAGAACGGGAAACGTGACGCGCCGAGGTGGAAGGACGAGCGACCTGAAGGCCGGGAAAACGTGGCGGTGGCGATAACGTGATACGGTCGCCCGCGGGCGGACACGCGTTCGCGCGGACGGCAGTCGTTCCGGCTCCCGTCCACCTCGATCGGGCCACCGCCGATGCCGGGGTCCCCCGAGAACGCTCGGGGTTCAGTCGTCCGTGACACCCGTCGCCTCTCCGGCAGTCGCAGGTGCCGGCGGCTCGTGAGTGCCGAACTCGGGATGGGTCTCCTCCATCCAGACGTACACAACTGCGCCGGACGCGAACATCAGGCCGGCGGTCACGTAGAACGCGGCCGCCGCATTCACGAACTCCATCGAGAGGCCGATCAGGACCGCGCCGACGGCGTAGCCGGAGTCGCGCCACATCCGGTAGACGCCCATCCCCGCCGAGCGCCACGTGGGGTGGGCCGCGTCGCTGGGGACCGTCATCAGGTTCGGGTACAAAAGCGCCATCCCGAGGCCGGAGACGCCAGCCAGCACGGCCCACGGGAGGTAGCTATCGACGAGTACCATCCCGAGGACGCCCCCGCCGGCGAGGAACATCCCGGCGATCACGGGCGGGCGGCGACCGATCCGATCCGCGAGCCCGCCGGTCGCGATCTGGAGGAAGTACATCGCGCTGTGGACGCCGACGACGACGCCGACCGCCGCGATACCGAGCCCCTGACTCGTGAGGTACAGCGGGACGGCGATCCAGAACAGCGTGTCGACGAAGTTCTCGACGTGGCCGGCTTGCGCCGCCGCGAACAGCGTTCGGTCGCCGTACGTTGCGCGTTTCAGCACCTCCTCGAACGGCAGGTTCGCGTCGTGGTGGTCGTCGTCGCCCTCGGCCTGCGCGTACTGCACGGTCTCCTTGATCAGGAAGATCGAGACGAGGAACGCCAACACCACGACCACGGCGAGGAAGTAGAACGGCTCGGGCCGCAGCCCCCACTGGCCGGCGATGACGCCCGTGATCCAGGCGCCGACTGCGAGACCGGTGTAGCCGAACGCCTCGTCGATCCCGACCGCGAGCCCGCGCTGGTCGGGGCCCGCGAGGTCAATTTTCGCGTTGATCGCCATGCTCCAGGTCAACGCCTGATTGATCCCGAGTAGGACGTTCCCGACGGTGATCCAGCCCCAACTCGGGGCGAAGATGAGGATGATCGGCAGCGGGAGCGCCGTCGCCCAGCCGGCGACGAGGACGGGCTTGCGGCCGTACGCCTCGCCCCACTTTCCGGCGTAGAGGTTGAGGATCGACTTCACGATCCCGAACGAAACGACGAACGAGCCGATCACGAGGAAGGACTCGACACCGAGGACATCCTCCCCCAGCACGGGGACGACGGTCCGTTCGGCACCGATGGTCAGTCCGGTTGCGAAGACGAGCAGGACGTGTAACGAGAACTGTCCGAGGTGTTCGCGGATGCCCTGTCTGAGTTCAGTTGTCGTGCTCATGGATTACTCGGCCGCGCAGTTGTTCGGCCCCAGTTCCAGTTCGGTCAGTTCGTCCGCGGGGACCGACTCCTGCCCCACGTTCGTCCGCTTGACGCGCTCGAAGTTCGGCGGGTGGTCTGGGATGTCCGACGCGAGCTCCTCGACGAACGCCTCGCGGTCGCGGCCGAGGTCGTCGTTCCGTTCTTTGACCGCCGCGAGTGTCGCAGTCACCGGCGGCTCCGGCGAGCCGGGGTCGTGCGCCGGCAGGACCAGCGCGTCGTCGGGGCGGTCCAGCAACCGCTGGAGGCTCTCGTACAGCGTCGCGGCGTTCCCCTCCACGTCGGACTCCTCGATCCCGGCTTCGACGCCGAGTTCCACGCGCCCGACGCTGTCGTGGAACAGCGTGTCCCCCGTGAGCAGCGCCGCGCCGTCGACGTCGAACGAGACGCTCCCCTCGCTGTGGCCGGGAGTGTGGATCGCTTCGACGTCGAGTCGGCCGACCGTCAGGGTCTCGCCGTCCTCGACGGGCGTCGCGTCGATGGCGAGCGCGTCCTTCGGGTGGAGGTAGTAGGGGACGCCGTGGCGGTCGGCGAGCTCCGCCCCGCCCGAGACGTGGTCTGCGTGGGCGTGCGTATCGAGGACTCCCACGAGCTCGCCGCCGTACTCGTCGAGGATCGACTCGTACTCCTCGAGGTAGTGGGACGGGTCGAAGACGACCGCTTCGCCGTCCGAGATGAGGACATGCGAGAGACAGCCCTTCCCGGGACGCGCGACTTGGACGAGCGTGCCGTCGATGTCGGTCGGCACCTTCGCGTGCCGGTGGACGCGGCTCCAGCCGTTCATCCCGTCCGTCAGCGTCACCGCGTCGTAGCCCAGTTCCCGGAGGAGTTCCGTCGCCGTCCCTGAGACGACGCCCGCGGCACAGACGGTGACGATCTGTCTGTCAGCGGGCAGATCGGAGAGCGGTTCTCTCGCCTGGTCCGGGTCTTCAGCCAGTTCGTCGTACACGTCGACGTTGCGGCTGCCCGGGATGTGCCACTCCTCGAACTCCTCCTGGTGGCGGATATCGAGGACGAGTGGCGGCTCGTCGCCCTGTAACTGTTCACCGAGTTCCGCTGGCGAGATCTCCTGCATCGGTACTCCGGATTAGCAGGGATATTCGCATATGGGTACTGCCGGCCATGACCGGCACTGGTAACTGCGTCGAGTTCGAATCCTCCCGTATGGGACTGTACGAGGCGTCGATTCGGGTCAAACACGAGTGCCCCTACCGGAAGATATCGGAGCGGTACCCGGACTTGACCATACGCGAGTGGCCGTTGAGCGACTGCCAAGTGCTCGAAATCAGCACGGAGACGACGCCGAGCGAGGAACTACTCGACGAGATCGACGAGATCGGTACCGTCCTGCACGAATCTGCGGACGAAGACGGGTACCACGTCGTGACCCAGTCCTGTCTCTGTTCGCTCGAAGCGTCGATCGTCGATCGCTTCGAGGAGCACAACTGCCTGTATCAGTCACCGACGATCTACCGCCAGGGCTGGGAGCACTACACCGTGGTCGCGTTCGACGGCGACGACGTTCGTGAGTTGCTCGGTGATCTCCGATCCGACAGGGAGATCGAACTGCTCTCGAAGACCTCGATCTCGGAGACGCAGATCCCCCACAGCATGCTGGCACCGGCGAGTCAGCTGTTCGAGGACATCACCGACCGGCAGTTGGCCGCACTCCAGTTCGCTCTCGAAAGCGGCTACTACGAACAGCCGCGGAAAACCTCCCTCCGAGATCTGGCCGAACAGACCTCAGTCGCCCGCTCGACGTACGAGGAGCATCTCCGGAAGGCGGAGAACAAACTGCTCACGAACGCGGGGCAGTTCCTGCGGCTGGTCACCGCAACCGCCACGTCGGATCCCTTGGGGGTCGAGGCCGGTCGACAGACCGAACAGCCTGCCGACTGAGTTCGGCCTCGAACGGCTACAACAGAAGCGAACCGGCGGCGTACGCGAGGGCGAACGAGAAACCGAACGACCCGGCCCACGCCCCCACAGTCATGAGGATTTTTCGTGCATCCACCGCTTCCCGACCGCCGACGGCGGCGCCGCTCCCGATGATCGCGGACACGACGATCTCGTTGAACGAGACCGGGACGCCCAACAGCACGGCCAGCTGGGCGATCAGGAACGACGGTACGAGCGCCGATATCGACCGTCGCGGCCCGAGCGACGAGTAGTCCTGTGCCAGCGACTTGATCATCCGTGGGGCGCCCGTCCACGAGCCGACGAGCATCCCCAGGCCGCCGCCGACGAGCACGGCGAACGTCGAGACCATCCCGACCTCGTCGAGCAGCGGGAGCAGCGGTCCGACGGCGAGACCGACCTGACTCCCGCCCGCGGAGAACGCCACAAGCGATCCGAGCGCGAGCAACACGCGCCGCAGCCCGCCGGACTGGTCCCGGCTGATATCCCACCAGACGACGACCGCGACGGTCAGCGCCGCGAGGCCGGTAATCCCGACCGCCGACGTGAGCCCGCTGACTGCCAGCGTCTGCTGTCCGAGTTCGCGGACAGTCCCCGACGTGCCTCCATCCCCGAGGAAGCTGAACCGGACGTTCACGAGAACGGCCCCGACGAGCCCAGCGAGGACGGGGATACTGTACCGTTCGGGCACGTCCGGCCGGGGGAGCAGACTGGCGATCGTGAACGCGATGCCGCCGCCGACGAACGGCGTCAGTACCCAGACGGCGGCGATCTGGCGGTATTTCGGCCAGACCGGTGAGCCGCCGAGCGCGAGGCCGACGCCGATGACGGCGCCGGTCACGGTGAACGCCGTCGCGATCGGGTAGCCGGTCGTGATGCCGATCGCCATCAGCCCCGCGCCCAACACGAGCACGAGGATGACGCCGGCGACGGGTAGGCTGATGCCGCCGACGAGGCCGCTCCCGACTGCTTCCGAGACGTTGCCCCCTTGCGTGACGGCACCAACGAACCCGAAGATGCCGACTAAAAACGCGGCTCGCATCGTCCCGATGGCGTTCGCGCCGACGGCGGGCGCGAACGGTGTGGCGCCGCTCGAACCGGCACCGATGACCCAGGCCATGAACAGGCTTGCGAGCGCTGCGCCGACGAAGAGGGCGACGAGAGCGGGGTCCATGGGTGAGTTAGTCGGCGCCCGTCGTAGCGGTGTCACGCGCCTGATTGCGGCTCCGCCAGTAGCCCTGGGCGTACGCGCCGAGGAACATCCCGGCGAGCGCCCAGAGGATGGTGACGTTGCCGACGCCGAGGCTGGCGTACGCCGCGCCGGGACAGATACCGGAGAGCCCCCAGCCGACGCCGAAGACGGCGCCGCCGACGAGGACGTTCCGGTCGAACGGCTTCAGCCGGCGTTCGTACGGGTCGCCCGTCAGGGGCGCTGCATCCCGAATCCGGGGCAGCAGCGCGAACGCGATCCCGGAGACGATAGCGGCGCCGAACATCACGAACGGGAGGCCGAGATCCTCGAACTGGAGGAAGTTCAGCACGACCTCCGGCCGCGCCATGTGGCTGAACCCGAGCCCGAACCCGAACACGATGCCGCCGACGAAGATCAGCGGCTTGAACAGCGGGTGGCGGTCGCTCATGGGCTCACCCCCATTGCGGCGACGACCTGTGCGGTCCCGATCGCCACGGTCAGGAACGTCACGACGCCGATCAGCGACGTCTTCGACGCCGAGCCGACGCCGCAGACGCCGTGCCCGGACGTACAGCCCTTACCGATCCGGGTTCCGATGCCGACCAGGATACCGCCGACGAACAGCCGCCAGGGCTGGACGTCGGTCGTCCAGAACGTCACGCCGGCGACCTCGTACAGCTGGCCGGTCGTCCCGGGTTCGTACAGCGAACTCGTGACCAGCCCGGACTGGAACGTCGCCGCGAACGCCAGCCCGCCGAGGACGATGCCGGCCGTGAACACGAGGCGCCAGTCTCGGGAACCGACGTACTGCTGGAACCGCGACTGGTCGGAGACGTACGACAGCGTCGACTCCAGGAACGTGCTCGCCCCGGCCGGAATCCCCGTCCCGATGTAGATCAGGACGGTCCCGAGGCCGACGAGCAGGCCGCCGACGGCGTAGCGACTGATCCCGTTGGGGAAGAGGTCGGCGGCCGCCTGGAGCAGTACTGGATCAGTGACCATCGGCGTCGTTAGTCACCCGCGAGCGAGTCCTGGCTGGCGGCGCAGTTGTTCGGCCCGAGTTCCAGCGTGAACGCCTCATCGTCGTCGACCGCGTTCTGGCCGAGGTTCGTCGCGATGATCTCCTCGTAGTTGGCCGGGCGGGGCGGCATGTCCGAGAGGATCAGGTCGACGAACTCGTCCTCGTCCATCGTGAGCGCGTCCATCTCCTCGACGAGCTCGCCGATGGGCGCTGTGTAGGTGCCGTCCTCGGCGGGCTCTGCGGCGTCGCTGAAGTGCGCGCCCCCGATCAGCGTGTCGTCGGGCAGCGTCAGGATGCGCTCCTGCAGGGACTCGTAGAGCATGCGCGCCGCGTCGGGCGCGCCGTCGTCGCCCTCCTCGAGGTCGGGGCGGGCAACGCTCTCGACGAACAGGCCGTCGCCGGTCGCGAGCAGGCTGTCGTCGACGAGGTAGGAGGTCATCCCGGTCGTGTGGCCGGGCGTGTAGACGGCCTCGATAGTCGCGTCGCCGACCTCGAAGGTGTCGCCGTCCGCGGCTGTGGTCAGCTCGTCCGCGTACGTGACCCCGCGGTCTACGGCGGCCTCGGGGATGACGCCCTCGACGCCCTCCGCGTCGAGGTCGCGAACCCCCGAGATGTGGTCGGCGTGGATGTGGGTGTCCAGCGCGTACTGCAGGTCGACGCCGAGCTCGTCGGCGTCCTCGAGGTAGCGGTCGGTGAATGCCCGCAGCGGGTCGATGATCGCGGCCTCCCCGTCGTCGTAGAGGAGGTAACCGAGACAGCCCGAGGAGGGGCGCTGATACTGCAGCAGCGTCCCGGCGCCGTCGTAGCGCTCGACTTCGACGGCCTCGTAGATGCGCGCCCAGCCGTTCATCCCGTCCTCGAGGTGGTTCACGTCGTAGCCACGGTCGGCGAGCGTGCCCGCGACGAACTCGCTGGCGCCGCCTTTCGCACACAGGACGGTCACCTCGCGGTCGTCGGGGATCTGCTCGAGAACCTCCTCGTCGATCTCGTCCTCGAGGAACTCGAAGTACGGGACGTTGATCGACGTGACGTTCTCGCCGTCGATGCGCCACTCCTCGTAATCTGATTGCATACGCGCGTCGAGGAGCGTGACGTCCTCGCCGGCGTCGATGCGGTCCTTCAGCGTTTCCGGGTCGACGGTTTCCACGTCGACGTCCGGAGTCGGGAAGTCGTCGGCGTTCATCTTGTGCGGTCATCTCTACCGGATGGACGTACAAAAGGGTTTGCATAGTAATTCCCTTTCCAAACAATACTGATCCGAGCCCGTTCGCTCGAAGTCTGACGTGTTTCGCGGATACGTGCGTTAGAAACATCTATGATCCGCGGAGCGACGCCTGCGAGCAGCTGTTTGTAGTTTCCACAAGGATCGACAATCTTTTACTTGGGGAGAGGGTATTGTGCGATAGCTCCAATACAGACCCACGGAGCAGATAACCAATGAGTGCTGAATTCGACATTACGGAGACGCTCGACGTCAAAGGTGCATCGTGTCCCATGCCGGTTGTGAAAGCGAAGTCGGCCATCGACGGTCTCGCCGAGGGCGAGATCCTCGAAGTGCTGGCGACCGACCCCGGGAGCATGAGCGACATCGACGGCTGGGCGTCCGGCACCGAAGGCGTCGAGCTCGTCGACCAGGAGGAGGGCGACGACGTGTACAAACACTACGTCCGCAAGACGGAGTAACGATGAGTTCGGACACACCTGACGCGCCGGCCGACGACGCGCCCTCGCGTGCGGAACTGGCCGCACGCGTCGACGAACTGGAGGATGCGCTCGCCGAGGTCACCAGCGAGGACGACGGCAAGAAGATGAGCATCATCGCCACGAAGGGCACCCTCGACATGGCGTATCCGCCGCTCATCCTCGCGAGCACCGCCGCCGCCTTCGACTACGACGTGACAGTCTTCCACACGTTCTGGGGACTGGACATCCTCCACGAGGAGCGCTCCAAGAACCTGAAGCTCAGCTCCGTCGGTAACCCAAACATGCCGGTGCCGAACGCCGTCGCCGCGCTCCCCGGGATGGACCGCGTCACGACGAAGATGATGGAGAAGAAGATCTCCGACAACGACACGGCCACCATCGAGGAACTCATCGAGACGAGTCTCGACATGGGCGTGGAGTTCCAGGCCTGCCAGATGACTATCGACCTGATGGACTACGACGAAGACGACTTCTACGACGGCGTCACCACCGGCGTCGGTGCCGCCACCGCTCTCCAGGATATGGCCGACGCCGACATCCAGCTACTCGTCTAAACTCCAATGAGCGAACTCGAGAACCCGATCCCCCAGATCGTCGATGCCGTCGCGGAGACGGAGGGCGTCGATCCGGTCACACTCGATCCGCCGCTAGCCGAGGCCGTCGATCCGGATGCGCTCGAAACGTTGATCGGGGAGTCCACAGCGTCTAATCCCGAGATTCAGTTCGCGTATCGTGGCCACGATGTCGTCGTCGATGCGAGCGGTCACGTCCAAGTCGAGTAAAGCTGACTGTCGGTTCCTTCGGTGTACCCCGTTTCTCACCGAATACCGTCTCGGCTACGCTGGTTGGTCCTCACGGATACTCAGTGCCGAGACCGGCCGGGTGCCTGCCTGTGTAGACCGTTCCGCGACGGCAGATCCGGTGGCGGTCATCCACCGTATCCCTCGTCCGCTATTGGGCCGCTGAATACGCCGTAGAGGAACTTGAAGTACCACAGTACCAGCAGTAACACCGGGAACCCGAGCACCGTTGTGAGGTTCAGCGCCAGCGGCGATACGACCGCTTCCCTGACTGTCAGACCGGTCGGCGGATAGATCGTCGGGTACAACAGAACGGCGACCAAGATCGTCAACAGCGTGGGGAGTGCCAGCGCGCTCGCCAGCCAGGCCCGGTACTGGCCGCGAATGGCCAGCAGGCTCCCACCCAGCCCCGCGGCGACCGAGAGGACGACGACTGCAGCCGCGGGGACCGAGAGGACCGCGTCGGCAGCACCGCCCGCGTCGGTCAGGACAACAGTTCCCAGCAGTGCGACCACCCCCACTAGGTACACCAGAGTTGCGCCGATGCCGTACAGCCGCAGTTCCGACGCCAGCCCGGGTTCGGTTTTGGCAGCGAGGAACGCTGCACCCGTGATGACCGAGACGGCGACCAGCCCGACGCCAGTTAGCACCACCGGCAGCGTCGCGCTGCCGAACAGCCAGCGGCCGGCGAGCATTCCGAACAGCAGCGGCGCGAACACACTGCCCCCGACGAAGGCGTAGTCGGCGTAGCGCTTCCACCGCTCGTCGTCGCGCTGCTCGCGAAGCTCCGGGCCGAGTCCCCGGAACACCAACGCGAGGACGAACCCGATTGCGAGCAGGTAGTTGTCCGCGAGGAGGCGGGAGTACGCCCGCGGGAACGCCGCCAGTAGCATCGTCCCGAAAGCGACCAGCCACACCTCGTTGGCGTCCCAGACCGGACCGAACGCAGCCAGAAACGTCTCTCGCTCGTGTTCGTCCGTCCGAGTCGCGTACAGCATACCGATGCCGAAATCGAAGCCGTCGAGGACGACGTACATCCCGAGGGCGAACAGCACGGCACCGAACCAGATCTCCGGCAACGACTCGACGAGGTAAGCGTCGACGGGCAGTAACCGGTCAGTCATCGTCGGTCACCCTCGGAATCGGCCCGTGCCAGCGACCCTCGCTCGCGTCACGGACGCCGAGCGCCCGGAGTTCCTCTCGGACCAGCCACTTCAGGACGTACAGGGCCGTCAGCATCAACCCGACGTAGACGACGACGAACGCCACCAAGGTCAGTGTCGCTTCCGTTCCGGTCAGTGTCGAGGAGACCGCCTCGCTGGTCCTGAGTTCGTCTTGGATGACCCACGGCTGGCGGCCGATCTCGGTGACGTACCAGCCGGTGAGCAATGCGGCGTAGCCGAGCGGCGACGCCGCGGTCATCGCCTGCATGTAGCGTGTGCTGTCGGACAACCGCCCGCGATACAGGAGGTTCCCACCCCAGAGCGCCAGCCCGATGAACAGGAACCCGAGCCCCACCATGAACCGGAACGACCAGAACACGAGCGCGACCGGGGGGTTCTCCTGGTACTCGTTCAAGCCGATGACTTCGGCGTCGAAGTCGCCGCCGCTAGCGAGGAACGAACCGAGTCCGGGGAGGCTCACGGTGATGAGGTTCTCGGCGCGGGGGTCTGTGAGTGCATCGAGGGACTTCGGGAATGCGAGCAGGTGCAGGTCGGCCTGCCCCGTCTCGTAGTGGGCCTCCATCGCGGCGAACTTCTGTGGCTGGGTGTCCGCGACGTGGCGGCCGTAGGCGTCGCCGTGGACCGCCTGGAACGGTGCGGAGACGAGCAGGAGTACGACAGCCAGCTTGAGTGCGGTGTTCCAGGCTTCCGTGTCCGGCTTCTTCCAGATGATGTACGCCGAAACGCCCGCGACCAGCAGGGCGACCGAGATCACCGACGCGTTCATCATATGGACGTACATCCAGGGCATACGCGGGGTGAGGAACGCGGCGACCGGGTCGGTCAGCTTGGCGACCTCCATCCCGTTGCGGGTGATCATCTCGTAGCCCTGTGGGGTCTGCATCCAGGCGTTGACGATCAGGATCCAGAACCCCGACAGCCAGGCGCCGAACCCGACGAGCACCGATGAGAGGACGTACGTCCGGTCCCCGACGCGGTCGCGGCCGTACAGCAACACGCCCAGGAAAACGGCCTCCAGAAAGAACGCCATCTTCGCCTCGAAGGCCAGCGGGCCGCCGATCAGTTCACCGGCCACCTCGGCGAACTGCGGGAAGTTCGTGCCGAACTGGAAGCTCATCGGGATTCCGGTGACCGTCCCCATCACGAAGCCGGCGGCGAACACCTTCACCCAGAACGACCGCAGTCGCGCGTACCGCTCGTCGTTCGATCGGACGTCCTTCCAAGTGAAGTAGACGATGAACGGCGCGAGCCCGATCGAGAGCGACGCAAAGAGGATGTGGACGGAGATGGTCCAGCCGAACTGCATACGGCTGGCGAGCTCCGGAGAGAGCACCGGCACCAACCCCGGGCCGACGGCGGACAGCAGTGTAATGGGGTCCATACAGGTGTTGATACGGCCCACAGCCTAATGAACGGTCACACTATCCTCGATACGGTGGACTCGATGCAATACTTTATATTCACGAGAGCGAAGTCTATGTACGCGACAAGAGAGTTGTTTTTCAATATACATAAACTTAGTTTGCCGATCGCGAAAACGTCGGGTCTCCCCGCTCGGGGTGACGGTACCGGCTACTGTGGCGAGATGTTCGGGGTCCATCGAAGGAGGGAGTCGACGGAGGAACTGCGGACGCGCCCACGCCTCCGGCAGCGCGCAACGACGGTGTTCGGAGGGATGGTCACCGAGACGACACCGGACGGACGGATGCGCTACTGATATGGAACACGACGCGAGCGCCACCGGCCCCAGTCACTCCCGGATTCCCGCGTCCCCAAGGGCCGAAGGCGTGGGCTCTCGCGCTGCTTGCGCTGTGAAACCCCGACCGCGTCAGGCCCACTCCGGTTCCAGCGCGTCGAGGAGCAGGCCGACCTCGCCCCGAGTGTTGACGGCGTGGACGGACGCTCGGACGGCGTCCGGCGTCGGCAGCCTGCGGACGACGATCCCCGCAGCGGCGAGTCGCTCGACCGTCGCTTCGGGGTCGTCGACGGCGATAGTCACGAGCCCCGATTCGGGATCCGCCGGGCTGTACAGCCGTTCGTCGGGCACACCGTCGGCCAGCCGGCCGGCCAGTTCCTGGATCCGGTCCGCGATACGGTCGACCCCGACCTCCTCGATCACGTCGATCGCCTCGGCCAGCGCGACGTGGGGCGCCGGGTTCGAGGACCCCACCTCGAACCGTCGCGCCCCGGCCGCGAACTCGTAGGGGTCTGCCGTCGGCGTCTCGACGCTCCGGTAGCCGACGGTGGCGGGCTGGAGGGTTTCGGCGACCTCGCTGTCGACGTAGAGAAACCCCCCGCCCCACAGACCCAGGAGCCACTTGTGTCCCGCCGCCGCGACGACGTCCGCGCCCCAGTCGGTGACGTCCATCGGGAGCTGGCCCGGCACCTGGACGGCGTCGACGAGCGCGAGCGCGCCGGCCTCGTGGGCGACGTCGACCATGTCGGCGACGGGTAACTGGGTGCCGTGGGTCCACGTGACGGCGCTGAAACACGCCAGCTCCGCGTTCTCGACGGCCGCGGCGAACTCGTCGAGGTCGACGCGACCGTCCGCCGTCTCGACGACGCGTACCTCGACGCCCTCGCGTTCGAGGCGCTGCCACGGGAGTACCCCTGCGGGATGTTCGAGGTCGGTCCGGACGACGGTATCGCCGGGCTGCCAGTCGATCGCGTTCGCGACGGCGTTGATGCCCGCGGTCGTGCTCTCGACGAGTCCGATCTCGTCGGGGGCGGCGCCGACGAAACTGGCGACGCGCTCACGCACTCGGTCGTACGCCTCGAACGCCTTCTCGTAGGGGTCGTTTCGGGCGTTCGCCTCGTACTCGTGGGAACGAACGAACTCGTCGGCCGCGTCGACGACGTACTGCGGGCTCGGGCCGTGGGCGCCGAAGTTCAGGTAGACGTCCTCGTGCAGTGCGGGCGTGTCGGCGCGAAGTTCGTTCGGGGTCATCGATTGCTCTCCGGGCATTAGTCGCTGTACGTCGCGATCAGTTCGCGGAGCGACTGCTCGGTTTGCCCGCCTCGGAGCTGTTTCACCGGCTGGCCGTCGGCGAACAGCACGAACGTCGGCGAACTCTGGGCGCCGAACTCGATCGCCGTCTCGAGGTTCGACTCGATGTCGATCGTCAGCACCGTCGCGTCGGTGTCCGCGGCGATCGTCTCGAGGGTCGGCTTCATCTGCTGGCAGGTGCCACACCACTCCGTGTAGAACTCGACGAGTGCGACCTGGCTGTCGTCGACGACCGCTTCGAGGTCGTCGTCGCCGAGCGAAACCACGCCGTCCGTTTCCGCTGTCTGTGGTACCATTTACGGGCTCTACGCGTCGGATGCGTAATAGTCTTGCTCAAGATATGCAATACAACCTCCCCAGCTAACCGTTCGCCGGCACCGAGCGACGCCGTGACACGGGCCGGGAACAGCCCGTCAGTGCGAGTCCTCGGCGGTACGGTCACGGCCGATCGCGCCCGCGAGCGCCAGCAGGTACCCGAGCCCGTACTGGACGTCCGGATCCCGGAGCCCGCGGGGCAGTCCGACGGGGCCGGCCTGCTCGGGCTCGCTCCGCTCGGCCGCGCCGACGCCGTCGAGCAGCGTCTCGATGCCGTCGCGGGTATCGTCGTCCGCAGCCGTCTGTGCGACCTCGCCGACCGCGGCGCCGGTGCCGGCCAGCGATCGAACCATCTCGTCGTCGAGCGCGGCGGTCGCGAGCGACCCGACCTCGGCGACCTCGGCCAGTTCGTCCAGCGTCCCGCTCTTCTGGAGCGTGACCAGCGTGTCGAGCGCTTCGCGCAGTTCGTCGCCGTTCTCGCCGACCGTCTCGGCCAGCGCCACCGTCTCGTCGGCCGCGATCCCGTCAGCGGACTCGGCGAGCGTCGATCCCGTGGCCGACAGTTCGCGGACCATCCCGTCGGTGAGCGCGCTCTCGCCGAGCGAGAGCACGTCCAGCAGCTCGTTGACGGCGTCGAGATGCTCGACGAACTCGCCGAGGAACTCGATCTGCCTCGATCGACAGTATCGTATCGACTCCGACGCGCGACCGCGGAAATAGCAAAACGATTCACTGATCATCAACTATGACGGCGGACGATTCAGCAAACGATCGTGAACCGGGACGAACAGACACTCAATACCCCACGGACGTGCTCGTTAGCCCGGATTGGGTCGAAGAGCGGCTCGACCGGTTCGACACGGACGATACGGACCTGCGGTTACTCGAAGTCGATGTCAACACCGCGTTCTACGATGTCGGCCATATACCCGGAGCCGCTCCTGTCGACTGGCGAGATGATCTCCGTTCGGAGGATACCCAAGATATCTTGGACGCAGAGGAGATGACACAGTTCTTGCAGTCTCACGGGATCACCGAGGAGACGACGGTTGTTGTCTATGGTGACAACTCGAACTGGTTCGCAACACATCTCTACTGGCAACTCACCTACTATGGCCACCCTGACGCTCGAGTCATGGACGGAGGGCGAGAGTACTGGATGGATTACGATCATCCGATTTCGACCGATCCAGTCGATTACCCAGCTGTCGAATACGGTGGGACACTCGACTCGCCTGCGAAACCCGAGATACGGGCCTATCGTGACGACGTGCAAGACGCACTCGACACGGACACGGTATTCATCGACGTCCGTCTCACCGAAGAGTTCCGCGGCGAGATCACGAAGCCCCCAGGTATCGACGAGGGTGCCATGCGCGGGGGACACATCCCCGGAGCGATGAGCGTCTTCTGGGCGGAGAACATCCGGCCGGACGGGCGATTCAAATCGCCAGCGCAGCTCCGAGAGCTGTACGAATCACGCGGCGTCGACCCGGGCGATGACGTGATCGTCTACTGCTGGATCGGTGAGCGTTCGTCGCTCACGTGGTTCGTCCTTGAAGAACTACTCGGGTACGAGCACGTACGGAACTACGACGGGTCGTGGACCGAGTGGGGGAACATGATCGGTGTCCCGATCGAAGTCGGTGAGGCTCCACACGGTCAACGGTAACCGTCGGCTACGGGAGCGACGATGCGATGTTCGACAGCTGGGGATCCAGCGAAAACTGGTGGGAGATCGGCTCGCTGCAGGAGGCCTGTTTCCGACTCCGGATGTTCTTCCCGGACGAACACCAGACGGTCCCCCGCCGTCATCGCCAGCGTGCCACACGACCCTTCCGCGAGCGTCGCTAGACCTCCTTCTGGGGGCCGAGCGTGATCGAACGCAGGATTAGCACCATCCCGAGCGAGACGAGCAACGCCTGCACGAGCGCCGCCGAGAACATCGACATCTCGAGAACGCTGAGGATGAGCCCCTCACAGATCGCCCCGACGCCGATGAACACGAAGCCGACCGAGACGTAGATCATCGGTGCGCTCTCGCTCCGCCGGTAGGCGTAGAACGCGAGGTACGCGACCGTGAGGCTGAGCAGCAGGGCGATCAGCTTGACGGCCACGATCGGGACGGTGGTCATACGTTCTCCCGAAAGTTCTCCCAGAGCGACGTGAAGTTGTCGGCGAGTTCGTCACGCGTCTCGACGGCCAGTTCGAGTTCGCCGTCGTCGATACTGACACGGAACGACTCGATCGTCGTCTCGAACAACTGTTTGTGCTCGCCGCCGGAGCCGATCGTCGAGTGAACCGTGACGAGACCGCGGTCCTGAAGCGTGGCGAGCCGTCGGTAGATCGTTGTCAGCGACGCGTCACAGATCCGGCTCAGACTCTTGGCTGTCCGTGGTTCCTCGTCGGCAGCGAGCAGGATCTTCCGGGCGTACTCGTCCGCGAACAGTTGGAAGAACGCCGGGGGGTCACCCGACTCGCCGGCTGTCATACGCCAGCCTAACGAGCGCGAGCGCAAAGAAGCGACGGTTCGGGAGCGGGATCGCCGCCGCGGCTTTTCCACGAGCGAGCGAACAGCCGGTCGGTTTTACTGTCCGTCCTCCGAAACTGGGATAGAGATGCGATCACCTTCGCGGCGGTTCCTCAAAGCAGCCGGCGTAGGCGTGGGGACGCTCGTCCTCTTCGGAGTCGTCACCGGCTTGATCCCGAACGCACTCTACGTCCGGATGGTCCCCCGGACGCCGCTCGACTACCTCTTCCTCGTCCTCACCGCCGGGTTCCTCGGGGCGTACACGCTCCAGCGAACTGCCGATGAGCGTGATGACGGGAAAGCGGCGACTGCGAGCACAGCAATCGGCTTCCTAGCCTTCGGCTGCCCGATCTGTAACGCCTTCCTGCTCGCCCTGTTCAGTAGCTCCGCACTGATGACGTATCTCAACCCGATCCGGCCGCTGTTGGGGGGTGTGAGCGTCGTCCTGTTTGCAGGATTGCTCTACACTCGCTCGCGGAGTCCGTGCGAAACATGTGAGCCAGAACGTGACGGGAGTACTACGTGACTTATGACGGACGATACAACGACGGACGACGACGCGTCGACGGGGTGGCGGTCGGTGCTAGGGCTGGGTGGCGTAGTCGGCCTCTGTTGTCTCTTCGCGACGCCAGCGGCGACCGGCGCCGCTGGGACGACGGTCGCGGGTGGGACGACGGCGGCCCTCGGCGGCGGGATCATCCGGATCCTCGTCTCCGCCGTAACAGTCGGGATACTGGCCGTCGTGATCGGCCGCCGAACCGAATGTAGGTCCTGCGCGGAATGAAGTACCTCGGGGGCAAGCCACGAGGCACTCGCCTTGTTCATGTAGACGCGAAGTAGTCCAGGGTCGAACGAAGAGAGAACAGTTCGAACTCCAGCGTCCGAGATTCCTCGTCGAAACGACGGTGCCGTGCCGAGCTTGGCTATTCGATCCGCTCCCTGTCGCGGAGAGAGTATCGCTACTCACAGCGTGTCTCGACGGTCCCTCCCCCGGACTCGGCAAACGGCTCTGTAACGAACAGACTCCGGTGTGGCTGATATCCGAACCTGGGGACTGCGGCACCACGGCTTGTTTGCCGGCTTGGAGAATCGCCGGTCCATACTTATCCGGATCGGCCCAAGGTCGGGTATGGATCGCCGAACCTACCTCCAGTCAGTCGCCACTACCGGTACTGTCGCCCTCACCGCAGGCTGTCTCGGCAACGACGGCGCCGAGGGGACCGTCCTCGGCCCGCCGGACCGGGACCTGAGCGACGCAGCACACCCGAGCTACGGCGACGAGATGCCCGACTTCTCCGTCCCCGATCCGATCACGGGCGAGACAGTGTCGCCATCGGCGCTCGAAGGGGACCGAAGCTTCCTCTGGACGTCGTTCTACACGAACTGCCCCGACGGCGTCTGCCCCGCGCTGATCCTGCGGCTGCGTCGGGCACAGGAGGTCGCCGCGGAGAAGGGGTACGGCGACGACGCTGCCTTCCTCGCGATGACCTTCGATCCGGAACGGGACACCGCGGACGTCCTCCGGACGTACGCCGACCAGCAGGGCGTCGATCTCGACGCCGGGAACTGGCACTTCCTCCGTCCCGAGAGCTACGAGGCCGGGAAGGAGCTGCTCGACGAGAAGTTCGGACTCGTGATCGAGAAGGTTCCCGCCAACAGCTACGAGAACCTCGAGTACCAGTTCCCGCACTACGGGCTGATCCTCCTCGTCAACGACCGCGGGATCGTCGAACGCGCCTACCCCAACGGCGCGTCAGTCGACATTGAGACCGTCGAGCGCGACTTCGAGACGGTGGTCACAGCGTGAAGCGGCGACACCTCCTCGCCGGGCTCGCCAGTACCGGTGCAATCGGCGGCGCCGGCCTCGTTGCGACCGGGACGGTCCCTGGTAGTTTCGGCGGTGACGGAGCCGAGCCGGTCGAACCGACGACGCTCGATACGATCGACGCCCCGGGCAGTCGCGACGGCGAGGTAACGATCCCGGCCGGGGACCGGGCCACGTTTGTCGACTTCTTCGGGACGTGGTGTCCCCCGTGTGTCGAGCAGATGCCCGCGCTCGGCGACGCCGCGGACCGCGTCGGCGACGAGGTGCTGTTCGTCTCGGTGACGACCGAGGACGTTGGCGGTTCGGTAAGCGAGGACACGGTGGTCGAGTGGTGGCGCGAGAACGACGGCGACTGGCTGGTCGCTGCCGACGTAACTGCCGAACTCGCGGCAAAGCTCAACGTCGGTGGCTACCCGACTGCAGTCGCGATCGACGCCGACGGACGGGTGCAGTGGTCCGGATCGGGGGTCCACACAGCCGACGAACTCGTCACCGGCATCGAGACCGCCCGCGAGTGATGCTCGGGGGACTGCTCGCGACGAACGTGCCGTTCGCGCTCACCGCGGGAGTGGCGACGTTCTTCTCGCCGTGTGCGTACCCACTACTCCCGGGGTACGTTGGCTTCTACGTGAACTCCGTCGATGCCGAGAACGCGTCGATCGCGGGCGCAGGAACCCGCGGAATCGCGGCCGCCGTGGGCGTCCTCCTCACGTTCACGCTGCTGGGCGGTGCGACGGCGTGGATCGGTCACGAGACGCTGTCAGGCATCACCGTCTTCGAGACGTTGGTCGGTGTGCTACTCGTCGTCTTCGGGCTGGCGGTCGCACTCGGCCGTGCGCCCTCACTCACGCTGCCGCTGCCACAGCGTCGAACCGGCGTACTCGGGTTCGGCCTGTTCGGCGCGGGCTACGCGCTGGCCGGCGCCGGCTGTGTCGCCCCCGTCTTCCTCGCTGTCGTCGCCCGTGCGATCACGCTGCCGACGGAGACAGCGCTGGTCGTGTTGGGTGTCTACGCGGGGACCGTAGCTGCCCTGATGACCGCGACGACCGTCGCGACCGGGGTCGGGATCGTCAGCAACGCCAACCGCGTAATGGCCCATGCGGGGTGGTTGAAGCGACTCGCCGGCGTGGCGATGGCGGTCGCCGGCGTCGGTCAGTTGTACCTCGCACTCGTCGTCTACTGACAGCCACGTGCGTTCCGAGCCGAACGTCAATCCAGACGATAGCTCCCCCCGAGAACGGAAAGCACTCACCAAACGGTTCTGGGGTGAACGGACGACTTGACGCCCTTCGTTGTCGATACCGGGTCGGATACTCGGCCGGATAACGAGGAAGCACCGTGACGGCCGTTGACGCCTACCCCTGCCCGACCATCGAGTCCTCGTCCGCCCACTCCTCCTCGCGGAGTTCGTACTTCTGGACCTTCCCGGTCGCAGTCGTCGGGAGGTCCGTGACGAACTCGACACGCCGGATCGCTTTGTACGTCGCGAGGTTCTCCCGGGTGAACTCGACGAGGTCGTTCTCGGTGATGCCCGGATCCTCGGGGTCCCCGGACTCGGGGACGACGAACGCCTTCGGCGTCTCGCCCCACTCGTCGTGTGGCGACGGGATGACGGCGACGTCGCTCACCTCGGAGTGGTCGAACAGCGTGTCCTCGAGTTCGATGCTGGAGATGTTCTCGCCCCCGGAGATGATGATGTCCTTCTTCCGGTCCTGGATGGAGAGGAACCCGTTCTCGTCGACGACCGCGAAGTCTCCCATGTGGTAGTAGCCTTCGAGCCGCTCGTTGAACGCTTCCTCCGTGGCGTCGGGCTTGTTCCAGTACCCTTCCATCACCTGGTTCCCGCTGACGACGATCTCGCCGATCGTCTCGTCGTCCCAGGGGACGTCCTCGCCGTTCTCGTCGACGACCCGGACTTCGGTGCCGAGGAAGCCGATCCCCTGCCGTTTCTTCAGCGAGTAGCGGTTCTCGTCGTCGAGGAGTCGTCCGGCTTCCGACGTGGTGATGAGGGGGCCGGTCTCGGTGGCGCCGTAGACGTGCACGAGGTCCCAGTCGAACTCCTCCTCGACGGTGCGGATGGTCGCCTCGGGTGGTGCGCTGCCGGCGGTCGCGGCACGAACGGGCTCGTCCCCGGTGGTTTCGACGTCGTTGTCCGCGTCGTAGTCCTGGAGCATGTTCAGGACCGTCGGCGCCGCACAGAGGTAGGAGACGTCCTCGGTCCGGATGGTCTCGAAGATGTCGGCGGCGTCGACGCCGCGGGTACAGACGTGGACCGCGCCGGCACCGGTGATCGAGAAGATGTGGCCCCAGCCGTTGACGTGGAACATCGGGAGCGTCCAGAGGTACGTGTCGGTGTCCCGGATGTTCTGGTGGTAGGCGACGAGGTAGGAGTGCAGCGTCTCGTTGCGGTGCGTACGGCAGACGCCCTTTGGATCGCCCGTCGTCCCCGACGTGTAGTTGATGGTGATGACGTCGCTCTCGTCCATCTCCGGGCGGTCGTACGACGGCGACGTGTCCGCGAGGCGGTCGTCGACGTCCGCCCAGTCGCCCTCGACGGCGTCCGCGTCGTTCGTGAGGAACGTCTCCACGGGAACGTTCTCTCGGACCGCTTCGATCTTCTCGGCGTACGCGTAGTCCGCGTAGATCGCGGTGACGCCCGCGTCGTTCAGGATGTACTCGAAGTCCTCGGGTGTGAGGCGGTAGTTGAGCGGGGTGTGGACGGCGCCGACCTGCATCGCGCCGTAGGCGGCTTCGAGGTGGTAGTGCGTGTTCGGATCGAGGACGGCGACGCGGTCGCCCTTCTCGACGCCGCGCTGCTGGAGGAGCGCGGAGAACCGGTCGACGCGGTCGCCGAGCTCGTCGTACGTGTAGCGCTCCCCCGTGGCTGTGACGACCCCGGTCTCGTCGCCGTAGTAGTTGCGTGCGCGGTCGAGAAAGTCAGTGACGAGGAGTGGTCGCTCCATTTCTGGCATATCAAATCGACGTTCGTGGCATAACCTTTGGGATCGGGGTGGGTTTCGGATAGGAACGTCGACGACTCACAGAAGTTGAGCCGCCCCTCTCGAGACAGTGGTAACAGGTTAGTTTGAGCCTTTCTACCGGTCCCTTTTCCGTCCACATCTCGGCTCAAATCGTACCTCTGAACGAAGATTCTCGGTCCGCTCCTCGGAAGGATCGCGAATCTTTTTGTCGTTCGTTGACGAATTGGCGTCCGTGAATCCACGGAAGGGGTTTCTTCTCACGCTCGTCGCCGTCCTTCTCACCCTGTCCGGTGTGCTGATCCAGCCGTTTCTCCAGTACGTTCTCGGTGCCGTCCTTCTCGCCTACCTGCTCTATCCGCTCCAACTCCGTTTCGAAGCGCACGCGTCCTCGATGGTGACGGCGTTCTCACTCGTCGTGCTGGCAGTCGTCGGGTTCGTCGCACCGTTAGTCGTCGTCCTCGGCGCGGTCGCCGACAGCGCCGAACGGGTCCTCCAAGACGTCGAGACGAACGGGATTCCGATCGAAGAGATCGAATCCCGAATCGAGGAACTCACTGGACAGCAGATCGATATCCTTGGGGGACTTGCTGGCTCCGGGCGGGAGGTCGGGGCGGTCGTGTTCGACATGTCGATCGACGCGTTCGGGACGGTCACGTTCCACCTCATCGGCGTCGCGCTGGCGCTGTTCCTCCTCTACTACCTTCTCAAAGACGGCGACGAGCTACTGAACTGGCTTACCCGAATGATCCCGCTTCCGACGGACATTCAGCGTGAGCTGCACACCGAAATCAACGGCGTGATGTGGGGCGGTCTCTTCGCGCACGTCTTCGTCGCCCTGGTCCAAGGCGTCGTCGCCGGAATCGGGCTCGCAGTGGCCGGCGTTCCGAGTGCGGTGTTTTGGACGGCCGTCATGATCGTCCTAGCTATGGTTCCCCTCGTCGGGACGATTCCGATCTGGGGCGGAGCGGTGGGCTATCTCTATCTCACGGGGGAGCCGGCTGTTGCTGCGGGATTGTTCGTCTACAGCGTGATCATCGTCGGGCTTACCGACGACTACCTCCGTCCGTTCGCCGTGAACAGGTACGCGAAACTCAACCCCGCCGTCATTCTTCTCGGCATCCTCGGCGGGGGGTACGCGTTCGGGGTCATGGGGCTGTTTTTCGGCCCCGTCGTTCTCGGCGCGCTCAAAGCCACTCTCCGTGTCAGCTCCGAGAACTGGTCTCGCCTCGACGGGGGAGAAACCGGCTGATCGTCTTTCCCGTCCGTTTCGAGGACGACGCCGACGCACTGCTGGACAACCCAAAACTCGGACAGCGCGACCTCGGCGGCTGTCGAGCCGATCCGTTTCAGCTCGCCAGCGCGAGGGAGTCACCCCCGTTCGAGATAGAGGGAGTACAGGACGATCGCCAGTCCGACCGCCACGAGGGCGCTGTTGATCAGGATACCCACCTCCAGCGAAACCGCGAGGAGCTGGTGGGCGATTCCCCCCAACAGGGTGCCGAAGGTGACGATCCCGAACCCGACACCGAGCGCCTTGAGCGACGGTGCCCCCGTGTTCCGGTACGCTCTGAACGCGATGTACGTGATCCCGCTCCCGAGGAGGAGGATCAGCGTCTTGACGACGACGATGGCGGGTTCGACCCAGATCACAGCTCCTCACCCATCTTCGACCAGATATCCGCCAGCCGTTCGTCGGCGCTCCGCGACGGCCGCTCGACCGACACCGAGAAGCGGTCGGCTTCGTCGATGGAGATCGTCACGTCGTCGAAGTCGCGTTCGTACTTCGTGGTTCGCCCCCCGCCGGGGTTGATCGTCTCCCGTTCCCGGAGCAGCGAGGCGTCGGTGAGGAGTTCGAGCTTGCGGTACAGTGTCGATCTGGGGATATCGCACGCGTCCCTGAGTTCGATTGCGGTCATGGGTTCGGCAGTTCGCTTCAGGATCGCCCGGCAGTCGTCGTCGTCCAGCGCGTCGAGGACTGTCTGCAACGATGGAACGTCCTCGGAAGGCACGCGTACCATCCGTTCGAAGTTGGCCACTCACCGGGAAAGGCTACTCGGTATCGGCGCTGATCGCGGCGGGGGGTAGTCGCCCGCCGGCAGAAACGGTGTGGTCGTGCACGGCGAGTCGAAGCCGACCCCGTCGCCGTGGATTACCCCGAGAACTCGCTGTAGGAGACCGACCCCTGGTCGACGATCGTCCCGCTTTCCGGCACGTCGCCGTCCGGCGGCATGCTCCCCTCGGCCGGACCGCCCGGCTCGCCGACGACGACCCGACCGACCATGCCGAGGCTCTTGTGCGGGATACAGAAGTAGTCGTACGTGCCGCTCGTCTCGAAGGTGTGTTCGAACGTCGCCCCCTCCTCGGTCAGGGTGCCGCTGTCGAACGCCGACGCCCCTTCGGGGATGCGCGTCACCGAGGCGCTGTCGTTGGACTCGTCGTACGCCGTCGCGGAGTGATTCCCGCTGACGTTCTCGAACGTGACAGTCGTCCCGGGCTCGACGGAGAGCCCGATCGGGTCGAAGTAGTACTCGCCCCCATCGGTGTGCATCTCCACCGTCGTCCCGCCGCCGGTCGAGGGTGCTTCCGTCCCCTCGTCCGACGGCGTCTCCGTCCCCCCGTTCGACGGCGTCTCGGTTCCGTCGTTCGATGGTGCTTCCGTCTCCGTCGACGGACTGCTACAGCCCGCGAGACCGGTCAGTCCGGCGGTCGCGGCGAACCCAGCTGCTTTCAGAACCTGTCGGCGCTCCATACCCGCTTTTCGCCCCCTGACTACAGGCCACTTCGGCGGAATCCTAGCCAATGGGAATCCGCAATCAGTTGACCCCGTTCCAGACCGAAGACATTGTGGCAGTCGGTCGCCGCCATCTCCCGATCCCGCCCGGCCCTCCGGGACCCCGTCGGTGACCAGTTACGGGGGCCCAGCCACCGTCGCCGAGACGGAGCTTGTGCCGTACGTTGGCGGCAACGGAACACTCACCACTCGAGCGCGAGATAACGGCAGGCAAGTGGATTCGTCTTTGCGGAGTTTGATGGGGCCATCGTCACGGCACCGTCTCACGCCGCCCTGCCGAGATAGACGAGCTACGACTCCCCCGCCTGATCGTGGGCGTCGAGTTCCGCACGAACGTACTCGGCGTGGGCGGTTGCCACGTGTTCGAGCAGGACCTCCCCGGCGTCGGCAGTCGCCGGGCGCGCATCGCCGAGCACACCGTCCTCGTCGTACGCTTCGATCCCCTCCGCGAACAGCGTCGTTTCGGACACCGGTCCGGTGTGGCCGTCCGGCAACGGGCCGTTCACGAGCGACGGCTCGAGCGCGAGGAGCATCGCGGTTTCGCTTGCACCCGCGTGGACGACTGGCTCGTCGACGTCGATACCGGCGGCCGTGAGCCCCTCCTGGAGCAGCTCCATGTACCGCTGGAGCCCAGTCACGGCGACGACGTCGGCCTCCACCGTCCGTGAGAGCTCCGGGGCGACGTCGTCGACGACGGGGAACCACCCACCGTGGCCGGGGAGGATCACGACGCGCTCGAACCCCTGTGCGTCGAACGACGCCACGTACTCCCGAAGCAGGTCAGTGAGCGTCTCCGGGGAGATAGAGATCGTCCCGGGGAACCCGGTGTGTTCCTCGGACGGGCCGACGGGGACGGGCGGGGCGACGAGCGCGTCCCCGAGCCGGCGGGCGACGCGTTCCGCGAGCGCGGTTGCGAGGCGTGTGTCCGTCCCGAGGGGGAGATGTGGCCCGTGTTGCTCCGTCGCCCCGAGCGGCAGGATGACCGTCGCCTGCCCCGCTCGGAGCGCCGTTTCGACCTCCGGCCACGACATCTCGGCCACCGTCACCCGTTCCGGCTGCGTTTCTCCCATACGGGGACCGGTGGCGGACGACACAAGAGCGTTCGCCTGCGCCGAGTGTGCTCCCCGTCGGTTCTGGGGAACCACCTCGAGCATCCAAATCTATTTACCAGTTCATTGTGTATGCTTACCGCATGTCACAATCGGCGGATACGAGCACGGATACCGACCAGTCTGACACCGACGAACCGGACATCGAGGAAGACCTCTTCGAGGAGGAACTCCGAATCGACGGGATCTGCGGCGTCTACTGAGATGGCGCCCGTCGCCAGACCCGACC
Organism: Halorubrum sp. SD683; assembly: GCF_002135045.1. Classification (NCBI taxonomy): domain Archaea; kingdom Methanobacteriati; phylum Methanobacteriota; class Halobacteria; order Halobacteriales; family Haloferacaceae; genus Halorubrum; species Halorubrum sp. SD683. The sequence goes on along the minus strand of NZ_NEWJ01000001.1, from coordinate 61,080 downwards.
ACGTCAAGTTCCGCCGCGAGGCCGAGGGAGGACTGGTGTACGACCACGAGAACTACGGGTACGAGGACGCCTCGATGTACGAAGTGAGCGACACCGTCATCGACGTGCTCGAGTTCGTCGACGGCGATCGTCGACAGCGCGAGGCAGTGGAACGGGAGTTCTCGCCGGCCGTCGTCGCGACCCTCATCGACCGCGGGGTGCTCGCGGATGTCGAGTGAGCCGCTCTCGGCGCCGGTCACCATCACCTGGGAGGTGACGCTGGGCTGTAACCTCCACTGTGACCACTGTCTCTCCGGGAGCGGCCCGGGCCACCAGCTCCCGAACGAGCTCACGACCGAACAGGCCACCGAGTTCATCGCCGAACTCGACGAGATGGACGTGTTCCAGGTCAACATCGGCGGCGGCGAGCCGTTCGTCCGCCCCGACATGCTGGAGCTGCTCGAGGAGCTCACCGATCGGAACATCTCGACGTGTGTGAGCACGAACGGCACCCAGCTCGACGAGGCCACCCTCGACCGGATCGAGGCGATGGACCCCCTGTTCCTGCAAGTGAGCATGGACGGGCTGCAGGCCGAGAACGACGCGATCCGCGGCGAGGGCGTGTACGAGCAGGTCGTCGACGCGCTCGAACGGCTGGAGGACCGCGACATCGGGACGACCGTCAACACCGTGGTCACCCGGCAGAACGTCGACGATCTGCCCGAGATCTACGAGCTCGCAGAGGCCCACGGCGCCGGCCTACGGCTGAACCGCTTCCGCCCCAGCGGCCGCGGCGAGGACACGTGGGACGAGTTCCGCCTCACCGAGGAGGGGATCCGCTGGCTCCACGGCTGGATCGAGGACCACCCCGACGTGCGGACGGGTGACTCCTTCTTCTACCTCAACGCGCTGGGCGAGGTGCGCAACAACACGCTCAAGCAGTGCGGTGCGGGCTCGATGACCTGCCTGGTCGACCCCGCGGGCGACGTGTTCCCGTGTGCCTTTACGCAGTGGGACCACCTCGCCTCGGGCAACGTCGTCGAGGACGGCTTCCAGACCGCCTGGGACGAGATCGCGAACCTCCGCAGCCAGATCGACGACCACGAGGGCTGTCCCGCGGTCGCGATGGGGAGCGCCGACCCCGACGGCGAGGACCCCCAGCTGCGGGCGATCCTCTCGGGCGACTGAGCCCGTGTCGACCCCCGCCGCCGCTTCTGCCGACCGAACCGGCGAGCGAGCCGGCAGCGCGGGCGAGTACCGCCGCCGCGACAGCGTCACGGTCGTCGACAGCGTGGTGGTTTCGCGACAGCCGCTGACGGCGACACGGCTCAACGACGCCGCCGTGGCGCTCGTCGAGGCGCTCCCGACGGACCAGTTCCGCGCTCCCGAGCGCGTCGCCGCGGAGACGGGCCACGAGCTCGACACCGTCGAACGCCTGTTCGAACGGCTCGCCACCCGTGACTTCCTCGAGTGGCGACCGTCGCGTGACCCCGAGCACCGGCCGCCGGTGTCGGTCGTCGTCACGGTCCGGAACGATCGCGGGAACCTCGCCCGCTGTCTCGACGCGCTGGCCGAACTGGACTACCCCGACTCCGAGGTCGTCGTCGTCGACGACGGCTCGACCGACGGGACGCGGGAACTGGTCGAGAGTCGTGAGGGGGCCGGCGACGAGGTCCGCCTCGTTCGCGTCGGCGAGCCGGACGACCCGATCGGTATCGGCGCCGCACGGAACCGCGGCGTCGACGCGGCGCGCCACGACGTGATCGCGTTCACCGACGCCGACTGCCGACCGCGGCCCCGGTGGCTCGCCGATCTCGTCCCGTGTCTCGCCGCCGCGGATCTCGTGGGGGGTCGCGTCCGCCCGGCCGGTGGGGGTGCGGCGAGCGCCTACGAGGGGGTGAACTCCTCGCTCGATATGGGGGCGTACGCCGCCCGTGTCGACCCGACCGGACGGACGCCGTACCTCCCGACTGCGAACCTCGTCGGCCGTCGTGACCTGTTCGAGACGGTGCGGTTCCCCGAGCGAAACGTCGCCGAGGACGTGGCCGTCTGTTGGGGGGCGCTCAACGCCGGGTACGCGGTGGTGTACACGCCGCGCGGCGTGGTGGAACACGCCTACCGTGACGCTCCCCGCGCGTTCGCCGCCCGGCGAGGGACCTACGGCGCGTCGGAGGCGCTGCTGGCGAGCGAGCACGACCGCGAGGACGGCAGCGTCGGCGTCCCGGTCGTCGCGCTACTGGTCGCTGTCCTCGCGGTGGTCGGCGTCGTCGGCACCGGCACGGTCGCGACCGGCGCGGTCGCGCTCGGCGTGGCCGTACTCGGGGGGACCGCCGGCGTTCGAGGCTGGCGCGGCTGGCGGCGTGCCCGGCGGCTCGCCCCAGCGGTCACGGCGAGCGACCTCGTCGCGAGCTGGGGCCGCAGCAGCCTCTCGTCGGCGTACGCGCTCTCACGGGAGCTGACACGGTACTACGCGCTCCCCGTCGCGGTGCTCGCGATGGGCTGCTGGCTGGGTGGCCCGGCGTGGCTCGGGACAGGTGTGACAGCCGCACTCGTCGGCGCGGTCGGCCTCCCGGCGATCGTCGAGTACCACGTCCACGCGCCGGAGACGTCCCGACTCGCCTACGCGGGCTACTACCTCGCGGACCATCTCGGCTACCAGTTCGGCGTCTACCGTGGCGCACTCGCCCACGGGACGGTCGCCCACCTCCGACCGAGCGCGCGGTTCCGGCTCGCCTAGAGCAGCCCGTTCCGCCGGAGGTAGTCGACGACTTGCTCGGCCGCCTCCTCGGGCGGGGCGTCGATGCGCTCGCCGGCGCTGGAGCCCTCGTCGGTGCCGCGGCCGAGCATCCGGTAGATTCGCTGTTCGACGGTGCCGGTTCTGGGCGGGCGCCCGCGCCCCCAGCGCTCGTTCGGGGTCACGTCCTCCACCGTCGCCGCGCCGACGCTCATCGAGAACCGGGACTCTCCCGGCGCGACGTCCTCCAGTGGCACCGTCTCGATCTCGGCCCGCTGGCCGGCGACGACCGTCGAGAGCGGCGCGCGATCGGGGTCGGTGTAGCCGACGTCGATCCCCAGCACCGTCGGCGACTCGACGACGATCGCCTCCTGCCGGCCGATCGCCAGCTTCCGCTGGACGGCGATCTCACCCTGGTCGACCGAGAGGTCGGCGTCGATCTCCGGTGTGCCGAGCCCCGTCACCCGCGTCGCGGCGGGCCAGTCCAGCTGCTCGCCCACGAGCGTCGCGATCTCGGAACCCGCGAACGAGGACGACTGCCCCACGACGACGGTGTCCGGTGACTCGCGCGCGGCGACGCGGGCCAGCACGGTCGCGTACTTGTCGCCGGCGGCCTCCTCGACCGGGTCGTACGCCACGTGGAGGCCGGCGTCGGCGCCGCCTTCGAGCGCCGTCCGAACACAGCGCTTCGCCGGATCGCCGCCGATGCCGACCGCGGTCACCTCCTCGGCGACGTCGCGGGCGGCCGCCAACGCGACGCGGTCGTCGATGCTGAGCTGGGGGCGGTACGGCTCCGCGTTCCCGTCGTCGTCGACGACGCGGTGCGGTTCGGGCCGTGCCGTGACGAGCGCCTTCATCGGGCGGTGTACCCCCCGTCGACCGGGATCGTCGCCCCGGTGACGAACGCCGCGTCGTCGGACGCGAGGAACGCGATCGCCCGACCAATGGCTTCGGGATCGGCGATCCCCAGCGGCGTTTCCTCGATCATCGACGCCATCGTGTCGGGGACGTCGCCGTCTCCCGCTGACTCCATGGCGGCTTCGAGCATCGGCGTCTCGACGATGCCGGGGCAGACGGTGTTCGCACGGATCTCGGGCGCGTACTCGACGGCGATCGAGCGAGTCAGCGAGACGAGCGCGCCCTTCGTCGCCGTGTAGATGTCCATCCCGGGCTCCGCGATCAGCGCGGCGATGGAGGCGTTGTTGACCACGACGCCGGTCCCGTCGCCGGTGTCGAGCATCGCGGGGATCGCGTGCTTGGCAGCGTACATCGGTCCCTTGAGGTTCACGCCGGTCAGGAACTCGTACGCCTCCTCGTCGAACTCGGTGATCCGGCTGTCGGCCTCCCGTGAGGCGACGGCGGCGTTGTTGACGAGCACGTCGACGCTGCCGAACGTCGTTTCGGCGTGCTCGACCATCGCCGCGACGGCGGCCTCGTCGCTCACGTCGGTCTCGACGAACGAGGCGTCGCCGCCGTCCGCGGCGGTGATCGAGTCGGCAACCGTTTCACCCTCCTCGACGGAGAGATCCGCGACGACGACGTCCGCGCCGCGCTCGGCGAGTACGCGACACGTCGCCGCGCCGATCCCGCTCGCGCCGCCGGTCACGATCGCCGTCTGGTCGTCGAGCTGCATGGTCAGCCGAAGTCGAACTCGACGCCCTTGCCGCCCTCTGCCTTCGACCACGAGACGGCCCCCTTCTCGGGGTCGTTCGCACAGAACACCATACAGGCGCCACACTCCACGCACGGTTCGTACGCGAAGTAGATGCCGCCCTCCTGGTCCTCCTGGTAGTCGAAGCACTCCGCGGGACAGAGATGCAGGCAGGGCTTGTCCTCGCAGGTGATACACTGTTCGTTGTCGACGGTGATGTGGGCGTCCTCGCTGACGTCCCACTCGACCGTCTCCAGATCGTCCTGAACGCTCATCGGTCTGTGCCTCCGCCGGCCACGTATGGTGTGTGTGAACTCATAGCTCCGTGTTCGTGTCGATCGGTATTGCTCTTTGGGGTCACAGCGACCTGAGCCCCCGGTAGCCGTCCTTGAGCAGGTCGAGGACCCCGGCGTCGCTCCGCCGGAACGCGCGGTACGCCTGCCGCCACGTCAGCCCGGACGCGTCGGTCTCCGCGGAGTACATCCCCCGGAGCGTCTCCGTCGCGATGCCCGGGTACGCACCGTACATCCGCTCGTTCTTCAGGAACTTCGGCAGGTGGCGGTGCTGCTTCATGTCCTGGAGGACGTACGACGCCTCCAGCCGGTCGTCGTACCGCCGGCCGAACGCGTCCCAGTTCCCGTCCTCGGTACACTCCATCGCGGCCTCGGCGGCGACAAGCCCGCTTTTGATCCCGTAGTCGAGGCCACGGAACGTGTACCCCTTGTTGAGGACGAGCCCCGCGGCGTCGCCGACGAGCGCGACCCGCCGGTCGTGGCGGTCGGGGAGCGTGTCGTAGGAGTGCTCGGGGACGAGGATTCCCTGATACTCCTCGACGGCGTCGCCCTGCACGTAGGGCCGGACCGTGTCCAGCTCCATGAACTCCTCCAGCAGCGAGTACAGCGGGGTACCGGTGTCGCCGTACCCCTCGTCACCCAGCCACCGGAGCGTCTCGAGGCCGCCGACCGCGCCGACGGAGATGTACTCCTCGAACGTGTAGATGAAGTAGCCGATCGTCGGCGCGCCCTCGGGGAACCCCGTGTAGATGTACGCGGCGCCCTCGTCGCTGTCGAGGTTGAACCGCTGGTCGATCGTCTCCCGGCCCACGTCGATCACTTTCTTGACCGACAGCGCCATGTCCTCGTTGCGCATCGTGCGCTGGATCCCCGTCTTCCGACCGACGGTCGTGTTCACGCCGTCGGCGCCGATCACGGCGTCGCAGGCGATGTCGCCGTTCTCGCGGTCGGTGTGGACCACCGCGCGGTCGGCCTCCTGTGTCACGTCCTGGACCGTCGTCTCGGAGACGAACGTCACGCCCTGTTCGACCGCGCGGTCGACGAACCACCGGTCGAACTTCCCGAGCATCAGCGTGTAGTTTGGCTCCTCCCGGAGTTCGAGGTCGCGGTAGCCGATGGAGACCTCCGCGTCGCCGTGGAGCAGTTTGATGTTGTGCTCGACGACGTGGCGTTCCAGCGGCGCCTCCTCGGGGAACTCCGGCACGAGGTCGTCCAGGATGCTGCCGTAGAGCACGCCGCCGGTGACGTTTTTCATCCCGGGCTGTTTGGCGCGCTCGACCAGCGCCACCTCGAACCCCTCGTCGGCGAGCTTGAAGGCGGCGGCGACGCCGGCCCGCCCGGCGCCGACGACCACCACGTCGACGGAGACGTCGGTCATTCGGCCACCTCCTCGGCCGCCGCGGACTCGTCGTCCGCTCTCGCCCGCCTGACCGCCTCGGCCAGCACGGGCCCGTACTCGTAGGCGTCGCCGACGATCCCGATGTCGGCGAAGTTGAAGATCCGCGCTTCGGGATCGGAGTTGATCGGGATCAGGTGGTCCGCGTTCACCGAGCGCATGTGGTAGGAGTCGCCCGAGATCGCACAGGGGACGTAGAGCTCCACGTCGATCTCCTTCCCCGTCACGCCGATCTGGCGGTCGTAGGCCACCCAGCCCTCGTCGGAGGGCGGGCGCGACGCCCCCACCGCGGCGCCGAACGCGTCCGCGAGCTCCTCGATCAGGTCGAACCCGTCCGCGCCGCCCAGCCCGAACCCGCCGGCGACGATGCGCCGCGCCTTCGCGAGGTCGGCCTCGGGCACCTCGAACGTCTCGACGTGCCGGATGCGGTCGTCGTCGGGGGCGTCGACCGCGACAGTGCGTTCGGTCGGCTCGCCCTCTGGGGGCTGGTCGGGCGTCCCGAGCGCTTCGGTGTTGAGCGTCACGACGGGGGGCTCCCGCTCGAAATCGAACTCGGCGTACGCGCGACCGCCGTAGGCGGGCCGGCCGGCGCGCAGTTCGCCGTTTCTGACACGCAGCAGGCAGTCGGTGACGCAGGCGCCCCGCCGCTGCCGCGCCGTCGCCGCCGCGAGGTCGGCACCGTCCGCAGTGTCGGGCAGCAGGACGGCCCGTGCGTCGTCGGTCAGTTCCGCGAGCGCCCGTGAGCGGGCACGGATGCCCGCCGCGCCCGCCGTGAACGTCCCGTTCTCGCGTGTCACGTGCAACACCTCGTCGGGCGCCCCCGCCGCTGCTTCCGCCGGCGTGACGAGGCCGTCGAACGCGACGGCGACGACGGTGGGCGGTTCCGCACCGGCGTCGCCGAGCGCCTCGGCGAGTCGGTGGGCTTCGTCCAACAGCGCAGCGTCGTCGGCGTCGGGCACGGCCACGATCTGTGTCATCGGTCACACCTCACAGTCATGCGGATAGCTCCCGGGCGAGCAGCTCGCCGTCGTAGATGGCTTTGTCGATCAGTCGCGGCGCGACGCAGTCGCCGACACGGTGGACCGCGTCGGCCGCGAACCCCTGTTCCTCCAGCGCGTCGGCGAGGCCGGTTCGAGCCTCCCGGCGTTCCGCAACCACGAGCGAGTCGGCAGCGACAGTGTGCACGTCCTCGGAGTAGACGTTGAGCAGCTGGGCAGTGTTGTCCTCGAACCCGATGATGGTGGCGTGGGTCTCGATGTCGACGCCGTGTTCGTACAGCGTCTCGAGGAACGGCGGGACGTTGGTCCCCTCCAGCTGGTCGCCCGGGTGGTAGGAGGTCGTCACGAACGTCACGTCGTGGTCGGCCGCGAGGTACTCCGCGACGCTGACCCCCGCCGCGTGTTTGTTGTTGTCGAAGACGATCACCGAGTCCCCGACGTCGTCGCCCCGGAGCACGTCCCACGAGCGGTGGACGTCCGGCCCCTGCAGGTCCGGCTGGCTCTCGCTGGCGCCGATGGCGACGACCACGTCGTCCCACGCGTCGGCGTCGACGGCCTCGGGGACGACTTCCGTGTTCGTCTCGACGGTCACGTCGCGGTTCCCGAGCTGGTTCTTCAGGTTCCGCACCGCGTCGCCGAACTCCTGTCGGGAGTCGACCTGTGTCGCGATGTTCGACTGGCCGCCGAGCTGGGCCTCCCGCTCGCGGATCGTCACCTGGTGGCCGAGGTCGGCAGCCGTCACCGCGAAGGAGAGCCCCGCGGGCCCACCGCCGACGACGAGCACGTCCCGTGGCGTCGACGCCGGATCGCGGTCCTCGAGATGAGGAATTTTCGTCTCCCGCCCCGACCGTGGCGTCTGGATACAGCCGACGTGGCCGTTGGTGTGGATGCCGCCCAGACAGTTCTGGTTGCAGGCGATGCAGTGGGTGACCTCCTCGTCCTCGCCGCGGCGGACCTTCCGGACCGTGTCGGCGTCGGCGATGAGCTGGCGGCACATGCCGACGAAGTCCGCACGGCCCTCCTCCAGCACGTCGTTGGCCTTCGTGAGGTCGTTGATCCGGCCGGCCGCGATGACCGGGATGTCGACCTCCTCTCGCGCGGCGCCGTAGTACTCCGAGGTGTAGCCCAGCGGCGCGTGCATCGGCGCGTCGGTGATGTACAGCTTCGAGATCGTGGCGATGTCGGAGTCGATGAAGTCCAGGCTCGGGTGGAGCCGGCGGATGACTTCGACCGCGTAGTCGTAGTCGTAGCCGCCCTCCTCCATCTCGTCCAGCGTGAGCCGGATCCCGACCGGGAACTCCTCGCCCACGCGGTCCCGGATCGCCTCGACGACCTCGTTCACGAGGCGGACACGGTTGTCCAGCGAGCCGCCGTACTCGTCGTCGCGGTTGTTGTACTTCGGCGAGAGGAACTGCCGCAGGATCCCGTCGTGGCCCGCCTTGAGCTCGATCCCGTCGAGGTTCCCCCGCTCGACGTGCTCGGCGGTTTTCGCGAAGCCGAGTTTGATCTCCTCGATGTCCTCGCGCTCCATCCGCTTGGGCATCTCGTAGCCGTACTCCGACGGGACCGCCGAGGGTGCCCACGTCTCCCGCATCGCGTGCTCGCCGGTGTCCTCCCCACCGGTGTGCTGGAGCTGGGCGAACACCTTGGTCCCGTGGTCGTGGACGGCGTCGGCGATCATCCGGAGCCGTGGGATCACGTCCGGGTCGTACCCCGAGGCGTACATCGGGTTCGACGCGCTCGGGTGGACGAGCATGCTCGACGGGCCGATAATGAGACCGACGCCGCCGCGAGCCCGCGCCTCGTAGTAGGCGGCGTCGCGCTCGGTCGGCAGGCCGTCCTCCGCGAACCCCGTCTCGTGGGCGAGGAACACCGTTCGATTCGGGATCGTCACTGACCCGATTCGTCTCGGCGTGAAAAGCATGTCTGGCATAGCTTGTGTGTGGTTCTCTCTCAGGTCTTGACAGGGCGAGGATAAAGGTGTACCGCCGATGGTAGGTCCGGAACTTGTTTATAATCATCTATCCCATTGTGAGACACTGACATGGAGGTATCGTACCCGTTCACCGGGATCGTCGACCAGCGAGCGATGAAACGTGCGTTACTGATCAACGCCGTCAACCCGGACGTGAGCGGCGTGCTGCTCCGTGGTGAACGCGGGACCGCCAAGTCGACTGCCGTGCGTGCGCTGGCGGCGGTGCTGCCCGAGATCGCGGTCGTCGCGGACTGTCCCTACGGCTGTCCGCCCGCCGACCCCGATCGGATGTGCAGCGACTGCCAGCAGCGCCACGCGGCCGGCGACGACCTCCCGGTCGAACGACGACGGATGCGGGTGGTGGATCTGCCGCTGAACGCCTCGGAGGACCGCGTCGTCGGCAGTATCGACCTCCAGCGAGCCGTCGAGTCGGGGGAAGCGACGTTCGAGCCCGGGATCCTCGCGGACGCCAACCGCAACGTGCTCTACGTCGACGAGGTGAACCTGCTCGACGACCACATCGTCGACGTGCTGCTCGACGCGGCGGCGATGGGCGAGAACATCGTCGAACGCGAGGGCGTCTCCTTCCGTCACCCGTCGGAGTTCGTTCTCGTCGGCACGATGAACCCCGAGGAGGGTGACCTCCGCCCGCAGCTGCTCGACCGCTTCGACATCGTCGTCGACGTCGGGGCCAGCGACGATCCCGGGGAGCGCGTCGAGATCGCCGAGCGCCGGGAGGCGTTCGACGCCGACCCGGAGGCGTTCCGCGCGGCGTACGCCGACGAGCAGCGAGCGCTCCGCGAGCGCCTCCGGGCGGCCCGCGAGCGCCTCGGAGGGGTCGAGATGGCCGAGGACCGACAGCGTGACGCCTCCTACGAGGCGCTCCGGCAGCGCGCACACGGGATGCGCGCGGACATCGCCGTCTCCCGGATCGCCCGCGCCATCGCCGCACTCGACGGCGAGGACGAAGTGACGGAGTCCAGCGTCGCGGAGGCTCAGTACTTCGCGTTCCCCCACCGCGTGGAAGGGGTCGCCGAGATGACTTTCGGCGAAGCGGCGCTCTCGACCGGCAACGACGGGGACGCCGAGGAGGGCGAGGACGACGACGACGAGTCCGAGGGCGACGACTCGGCCGACCAGCAGGGGGGCGGCATCCCAATCGCCGAGGGCGAGGCGTCCTACACGGTCGACCGGACCGCCATCGACCCGGAGAAGGACCGGACGATGCGGAGCGCGCTCGCGCGACGGACGCCGTCACGGGTCGACGTCCGCAGCGGGCGGTACGTCCGCTCGCGGATCCGGGAGGACGTCGACGACGTGGCGATCGACGCGACGCTGCGTGCGGCCGCACCCCACCAACGACAGCGCGGGCGGGAGGGCGACGAGCTGGTGATCGAACCGCGGGACCTCCGGCAGAAGCTCCGCGAGCGGACTGCGCGTGCGCTGGTGGTGTTCGTCGTCGACGCCAGCGGCAGCGTGATGAGCGGCCGGCAGATGATGGAGACCAAACGCGGCCTGCTCTCGCTGATCGAGGACGCCTACCGCGCCCGAAACCGGGTCGCCGTGGTGGTGTTCCGCGGCGAGGGGGCGTTCACGCTGGTCGAACCCACCCGCAACCACCGGCAGGCCCGCGACGCCGTCTCGGGGCTGACCGTCGGCGGGAACACGCCGCTGGCTCACGGGCTGGTCGAGGCGTACCAACTGGTCCAGCGGGAGCAACGCCGCGACCAGGAGCTCTACCCCCTGGTCGTGGTGCTGTCCGACGGGCAGTCGAACGTCGAGTACCGCGAGGACGGCGACGCCAAGGAGGACACGTTCCGCGCCGCGGCGATGTTCGACGACGACGACATCCCGTCGGTGTTCGTCGACACCGGCCACAAGATCGACACGACGCCGGACGAGATCTGGACCGACCGGAAAGCCCGGCGGATGAAGCGGAAACGCCACGAGCGCAACCGCGAGTTCGCGGCGGCGATGGGGGCGGACTACCTGCCGCTGATCGATCTCCCGCGTGACGTGGACCTCGAGGCGCTCGACTGGGAGGAGGGAACGGCATGACCCGACGCGACGGGGACGAGACCGACGACGATCGACCACAATCGATGACGAACCACGATATCACACACGACACGCCGGGAGCCGAGGAGGAACCGCGAGCCGCCGGGACGTTCCCGTTCACGGCCATCGTCGACCAGACCGAGATGAAGCGCGCGCTCGTGCTCAACGCCATCAACCCCGACGTGGGGGGTGTGCTGATCCGGGGCGAGCGCGGCACCGCCAAATCCACCGCCGTGCGTGCGCTGGCGGAGGTGCTGCCCGACATCGAGGCCGTGGCGGACTGCCCGTACGGCTGCCCGCCCGACGACCACGACCGGATGTGTGACGACTGTCGGGAGCGCCACGACGCCGGCGACGACCTCCCCACGGAGACCCGGCCGATGCGGGTGGTGGATCTGCCGCTGAACGCCTCGGAGGACCGCGTCGTCGGCAGCATCGACCTCGAACGCGCGGTGCAGGCTGGCGAACGACAGTTCGAACCCGGCATTCTCGCGGAAGCCAACCGGAACATCCTCTACGTCGACGAGGTGAACCTGCTCGACGACCACATCGTCGACGTGCTGCTCGACGCGGCAGCGATGGGCGAGAACATCGTCGAACGCGAGGGCGTCTCCTTCCGCCACCCGTCGGAGTTCATCCTCGTCGGGACGATGAACCCCGAGGAGGGCGACCTTCGCCCGCAACTGCTGGACCGGTTCGGCCTCGTCGTCGACGTCGAGGGCGTCACGGAAGTGGACGACCGCGTGGAGATCAGCCGCCGCCGCGCCGCGTTCGAGGCCGACCCCGAGGCGTTCCGTGCGGAGCACGTCGACGAGCAGGCGGCGATTCGGGAGGATATCGCTGCTGCCCAGGCGCGGCTCGACGGGGTGGCGCTCGGCGACGACGTCGCCCGGCTGATCGCCGGCATGAACATCGAACTCGACGTCGACGGCCACCGTGGCGACATCACGCTCCGGCGGGCCGCCCGCACGCTCGCGGCGTTCGAGGGCGACGACGAGGTGACCGCCCGGACCGTCCGCCGCGTCGCCCGGATGGCGCTGGAACACCGCCTCCAGCGCCTCCCGTTCGAGGAGGAGGAACAGGACGTGATGGGTGTCTTCCACGACGTGCGGCGCGAGCTGGGGCTCGAGGACTGAGCCCCGGCCGACGCTGATTTTTTCGCTGTCGCTTTGGTTTCTCAACCACGTAGACATAATTTATTAATTCTGATAGGTCCCCGACCATTGATGAGTTGGAGTACACTTATTGTGGATGATAAAACATGGTAATGTGGGAACACACACCGCGTTAGTACATAACGCAGGGTCGTTCCCGGAGACAGACCCATGCCAGAGTACGACTTCACCGGGCAGGTGGCCTTCGTCACGGGGGCTGCACACGGACAGGGGCGCTCACACGCACAACACTACGCGAGACACGGCGCCGACGTCGTCGCCGTCGATATCGCCCACAACAAGGACACGGTGCCGTACGACCTCGGCACGGCCGACGAACTCGACGAAACGGCAAGCCTCGTCGAGGACGAAGGCCAGCGAGCACTCACTGTCGAAGCCGACGTCTCCGACGAAGCCGAAGTCGAGGCCGCCGTCGACGAGGCGCTCGACGAGTTCGGCCACATCGACATCCTCGCCAACAACGCCGGCATCGAATCGATCGCCGACCTGACGGAGATGGACGAGGCGATGTGGGACGAGCTCGTCGACGTGAACCTCAAAGGGGTATGGCTCTGCTCGAAACACGTCGGGCAGCACTTCATCGACCGCGGCGACGGGGGGAAAATCGTCTCCACCGCGTCGACCGCCGGGCAGGTCGGCATTCCGAGTAACGGCCACTACGTCGCCGCGAAACACGGCGTCATCGGCCTGACGAAGACGCTGGCGCTCGAACTCGCGGAGTACGACGTCAACGCCAACTGCATCGGGCCGACAGCTGTCGACACCCCGATGGTCGCAGGGATGCTCGAGGGGTACGGCGAGGAGTTCATGAACGAGATGGGCGCCGTCGCGGGGCCGATGAGCGTCTTCCCGGACACGGACATGATCGAACCGAGCGACATCAGCGAGGCGTACATGTGGCTCTCCAGCGACGCCGCACGCTACGTCACCGGCATCTACCTGCCGGTCGACGCCGGGTTCCTCGCGAAGTAACGCACGCCAAACAACAATCAACAACCCAACACCATGGTACAGTACGATTTCGACGGTAAGGTCGCGTTCGTCACTGGCGCCGGTCACGGCCAGGGACGGTCGCACGCACAGCACTACGCGAAACACGGCGCCGACGTCGTCGTCACCGACATCTGCGAGAACATCGAGACCAACCCTTACGACCTCAGCACGTCGGACGAGCTCGAAGAGACGGCGAGCATGGTCGAAGACGAGGGGCAGGAGGCGCTCGCCATCCAGATGGACGTCCGTGAGGAGGACGAAGTCGCCGCGGCCGTCGACGAAGCCATCGACGAGTTCGGCCGGATCGACATCCTCGCGAACAACGCCGGCATCTTCAACGCCGCCGACATGACGGAGATGCCCGAACAGCAGTGGGACGAGATGATCGACACGAACCTCAAAGGCGTGTGGCTCTGCAGCAAGCACGTCGGCCAGCACTTCATCGACCGCGGCGACGGCGGCAAGATCGTCTCCACCGCGTCGGCTGCGGGGCTGATCGCGACCCCCTCCGCCGGCCACTACGTCGCGACGAAACACGGCGTGCTCGGCCTGACGAAGACGCTGGCGCTCGAGCTCGCCGAGTACGACGTCAACGTCAACGCCGTCTGTCCCACCGGCGTTCAGACGCCGATGATCGCCGGGTTCACCGAGGCCTACGGCGAGGAGCTGATGGACGAGATGGGGGCGCTCACCGGGCCGTGGAGCGTGTTCGAGGACGTGGACATGATCGAGGCGAAGGACGTGAGCGAGGCGTACATGTGGCTCTCCAGCGACGCCGCACGCTACGTCACCGGGATCGGTCTCCCCGTCGACGCGGGGATGACCGCCAAGTGATCAGAACGATGGTAGAGTACGACTTCAGCGGCAAGGTGGCGTTCGTCACCGGCGCCGCACACGGACAGGGGCGATCGCACGCACAACACTACGCGAAACACGGTGCCGACGTGGTCGTCACCGACGTCGGTCACAACTTGGAGTCGGTCCCCTACGACATGGGGACCACGGAGGAGCTCCACGAGACGGCCAGCATCGTCGAGGACGAGGGACAGGAGGCGCTGGCGCTCGAAGTGGACGTCCGCGAGGAGGAGCAGGTCGCGTCCGCGGTGGACCAGGCGCTCGAGGAGTTCGGCAGGATCGACATCCTCGCGAACAACGCCGGCATCTGGCCGATGGCGGATCTCGTCGAGATGGACGAGGCGCTGTGGGACGTCGTGATCGACACCGTCCTCAAGGGCGTCTGGCTCTGTTCGAAGCACGTCGGCCAGCATTTCGTCGAGCGCGGCGACGGCGGCAAGATCGTCAACACCTCCTCGACGGCCGGCCTCGTCGGCGCGCCCGGCGCCGGCCACTACGTCGCCGGCAAGCACGGCGTTATCGGCCTGACGAAGACGTTGGCACTCGAACTCGCCGAGTACGACGTCAACGTCAACGCCGTCTGCCCGACGGCGCTGGACAGCCCGGGTATGAACAACTACATCGAGACGTACGGCCCGGAGATGCTCGAGGAGATGGGTGAGCTGACCGGCCCGATGAACGTGTTCGAGCCGGGCGAGATGATCGAGGAGCAGGACATCAGCGAGGCGTACATGTGGCTCTCCAGCGACGCCGCACGCTACGTCACTGGGATCGCACTGCCCGTCGACGCGGGCGCGACAGCCAAGTGACCATGGTCGAGTACGACTTCAGCAACAAGGTGGCGTTCGTCACGGGGGCGGCACACGGACAGGGACGCTCCCACGCCCAACACTACGCGAAACACGGCGCCGACGTCGTCGTCACCGACATCAGTCGGAACGTGGAGACCGTCCCCTACGACCTCGGGACCAGCGAAGAACTCGAAGAGACAGCCAGCCTCGTCGAGGACGAGGGGCAGGAAGCCCTCGCCATCGAGATGGACGTTCGCGACGAGAGCGACGTCGAAGCCGCGGTCGAGCGCGCCGTCGATGAGTTCGGCAAGATCGACATCCTCGCCAACAACGCCGGCATCGCGTCGATGGCGGACGCAGTGGAGATGCCCGAACAGCAGTGGGACGAGATGATCGACACGAACCTCAAAGGCGTCTGGCTGGCCTCGAAACACGTCGGCCAGCACTTCGTCGAGCGCGGCGACGGCGGCAAGATCGTCTCGACAGCCTCGACCGCCGGCGCGATCGGGATCCCGGGGCAGGGCCACTACGTGGCCGCGAAACACGGCGTCGTCGGCCTCACGAAGACGCTGGCGCTCGAACTCGCCGAGTACGACGTCAACGTCAACTGTATCGGTCCGACCGGGATCGACACGCCGATGATCACTGGGGTCAACGAGGCCTACGGCGAGGAGGCGCTCGCGGAGGTGACGGAGCTCACCGGGCCGTGGAACGTGTTCGGCGACGGCGGGATGATCGAGTCGAAGGACATCAGCGAGGCGTACATGTGGCTCTCCAGCGACGCCGCCCGCTACGTCACCGGCATCTACCTTCCAGTGGACGCCGGGTTCCTGGCAAAGTAAGCTAACCAACCGACGATAACCACTCACTCAATGGTCGAATACGATTTCGACGGTAAGGTCGCATTCGTCACTGGTGCCGGTCACGGCCAGGGGCGTTCACACGCACAGCAGTACGCGAAACACGGTGCCGACGTCGTCGTCACCGACATCTGCGAGAACGTCGACACCAACCCCTACGACCTCAGCACGCCGGACGAGCTCGAGGAGACGGCGAGTCTCGTCGAGGACGAGGGCCAGGAGGCACTCGCGATCCAGATGGACGTCCGCGAGGAGGACGAGGTCGAAGCGGCTGTCGAGCAAGCAGTCGACCACTTCGGGAAGATCGACGTCCTCGCGAACAACGCCGGCATCTTCAACGCCGCCGACGCGACGGAGATGAGCGAGCAGCAGTGGGACGAGATGATCGACACGAACCTCAAAGGCGTGTGGCTCTGTGCGAAACACGTCGGGCAGCACTTCATCGACCGCGGTGACGGCGGCAAGATCATCTCCACGGCGTCGACGGCCGCGTTCACCGCGTCGCCGGGGAACGGCCACTACGTGGCCGCCAAGCACGGCGTCCGCGGGCTGACGAAGACGCTGGCGCTCGAACTCGCCGAGTACGACGTCAACGTCAACGCCGTCGCACCGACGGGGATGGACACGCCGATGATTTCGGGGTACGTCGAAGCGTACGGCGAGGAGCTCCTCGAGGAGACGATGGCGATGACCGGACCGGCGAACGTGTTCGACGAGGGGGAGATGCTCCAACCCAAGGAGATCAGCGAGGCGTACATGTGGCTCTCCAGCGACGCCGCACGCTACGTCACCGGAACGACGCTGAAAGTCGACGCGGGGATGACCGCGAAGTAGCAGCGACCCGGCGGGGTTGCCTTCGCGAGGCACCCCCGAACCTTACTCACCCCAGTACGACGCCAACCCGACAGCCATTGCCGTCCCAGTTACGAACGCGACCGCGAGCGTGGCCGGTTCGACGGCGTCGCGATACACCCACGCCAGCGACCCCGCGACGAGGACGTTGATGCTCCCCCAAACCGCGTTCGCGACGGCGCTCGACTCCGGCCCCAACGGCGTCATATGCCGTTCCCCTGTGATCCCCTTCACGAAGTGGGGCACCGCGTTCGTCCCGAACAGGCCGACGACCGCGAACACCACGAGCTCGACAGGTGTTGCCATACCCTCGTGTAGAAACGTTTAGTAATAGTTCTGGCGTCGGACCCACCACAAGCTAAATCGTATCGTAGTACTAACACTGCCAACCGTGCCCGAATACGCGTTCGACGGCCAGGTCGCGTTCGTCACCGGCGCCGGCCGCGGCCAGGGTCGCTCCCACGCCCAGCAGTACGCGAAACACGGCGCCGACGTGGTGGTCGTCGACGGACCAAAGGGGGTCGGGACCAGTCAGTACCCGCTCGCCTCCGAGACCCAACTGGACGAGACCGCCAGCCTCGTCGAGGACGAAGGGGGGGACGCGCTCGTCGTGCGTGCCGACGTTCGCCGGGAGTCCGCCGTCGAAGCCGCCGTCGAGGAAGCGATCGACCGGTTCGGCAGGATCGACATCCTCGCGAACAACGCCGGCATCTGGAACGTCGCCGACCTCGTGGCGATGGACGAACAGCGCTGGGACGAGCTCCTCGAGACCGTTCTCAAGGGAACGTGGCTCTGCAGCAAGCACGTCGGGCAGCAGTTCGTCGAGCGTGACGCCGGCGGGAAGATCGTCTCCACGGCGTCCACGGCGGGGCTCGTCGGCGCCAGGGGCTCGGGCCACTACGCCGCCGCCAAACACGGCGTCGTCGGGCTGACGAAGGCGCTCGCGCTGGAACTCGCGGAGCACGGCGTGAACGTCAACGCGGTCGCCCCGACCGGCGTGGCGACGCCGATGATCGACGGCATCCTCGAGACGATGGGCGACGACGCGCTCACGTCGGTGTCGGACGCCAGTGGATCGATGAACGTACTGGACGACCAGCTGATCGAACCCCGGGACGTGAGCGAGGCGTATATGTGGCTCTCCAGCGACGCCGCACGCTACGTTACGGGGATTACACTCCCCGTCGATGCGGGGATGCTCGCGAAGTGATCATGGCTCCCGATAACTCCCCCGTCGTTCTGATCACCGGCTGTTCCTCCGGGATCGGTCGCGCGACTGCCCGACGCTTTCTCGACGCCGGCTGGCGGGTCTGGGCCACCGCTCGGGACCCGACGGACATCACCGACCTCGCCGACGCCGGCTGTCGGACCGCCGCGCTGGACGTGACCGACGGGGCAGAGATCGAGGCGGTCGTCGAGCGCGTCGTCGCCCGCGACGGCCGGATCGACTGTCTGGTGAACAACGCCGGCTACGGGCAGGCTGGCGCCGTCGAGGAGATCCCCGTGGACAAACTGCGCGCGCAGTTCGAGGTCAACGTGTTCGGCCCCGTCCGGCTCGCGCAGGCCGTCCTGCCCCACATGCGCGCGGCTGGCAGCGGGCGGATCGTGAACGTCTCCAGCCTGCTCGGTCGGGTTGCCTACCCCACTCGCGGCGCGTACGCCGGATCGAAACACGCGCTCGAAGCACTGAGCGAGTCGCTCCGGGCGGAGACCGCCGGGATCGGCGTCGACGTCGTGCTGATCGAACCCGGCGCCGTGCGGACGGGGTTCGAGAACCGGCTCCACGAAACCGAGTCCACGCTCGACGAAGTCGCCGAGTACGGTCGTCTTCGGCGGCTCGTGGACCGTGCACAGCGACTCAGTGAACGGCGCGGGATGGCGCCCGAACGGGTCGCCGACGAGATCCACCGCGCCGCGAGCGTCGAGCGGCCGGAGCGCCGCTACGTCGTCGGCTGGGACGCACGGCTCGCGATCCTGGCCGACCGCGTGGTTCCGGCACGCGTGACGGACTGGCTGTACCGCCGTCTCTTCTGACCGAGCGTTACAGCCGCCGCGCGAGTAGTTCCCCGTCGTAGTACGCGCGATCCAGCTTCCGGGGCGAGACGGCGTCGCCCACACGATACACGTCGTCGCGCTGCTCGTCGAGTTCGAGGTAGAGCGACTCGTCGGCCTGCCGCCGGCCGACGACGACCACGGTATCCGGCTCTCGGCTCGCGCCCTCGCCGGTGAGCGTGTTCCGGAGCGTGACCGTCCCGTCCTCGGCGACCGAGTCGACGGTGTGGTTCCCGGTGAACGCGGCGCCCTGTGCCTGGAGCGCCGCGACGAAGCCGGGGAGGTTCGGCTGCTCGGTGCGGAACGCCGGGTAGTGGTCGCTACTGACCATCTCCAGCGACGCCCCCCGACCGAGTATCTCCAGCCCGGTCTGGGCGGTGACGACCCAACGGTTCTCGTCGAACAGTAGCACCTCCTCTCCCACCTCGGCCCCCTCGAGCACGTCGAACGCGTTCACGACCTCGCCGTCGAACCGGTCCCCGGTCTCGGGTCGCGTCGCACCCGTGGCGACGACGACGGCGTCCCACGACGGATCGACATCAGCGGCGTTCACGGGCGACTCAAGTTCGACCGTGACGCCCGCGTCCCGCGCCGCGGCCGCCAGATCCTCGCTCGCCCGTGCGAACGGCGCGAGCGGCCCCTGTGCGGCGAGGCCGAGCTGGCCGCCGAGGCTGTCGCTCGCCTCGCGGAGCGTCACGTCGTGGCCGCGCTCGGCCGCAACCGCGGCGAAGCGCAGCCCCGCCGCCCCACCGCCGACGACGAGGACCTGCTGCGGGAGTGCCGCGTCGTCGAGGGCGGAGAGTGCCGGTAGCTCGGACTCCCGGCCGGTCCGGGGGTTCACGACACACTCGACGTGGCCACCGTGCGCGTGGCCGTACACCGCTTCGAGACACTTCTGGTTACACTGGATACAGCGGTTGGGGCGGTCCCCCGCGTCGGCTTTCGCGAGCGTCTCGGCGTCCGCCAGCAGCTGGCGAGTGAAGCTCACGAACTCGGCGCCCGCGTCGAACAGCGCGTCGGCGTCGTCGACGCTCGTGAACGGTAAGCGTCCGATCACGGGGACGTCGACGGCGTCGGCAGCCGTCGCGATCGGATCACGCAGCTCCGGCGCCTCCGCCGAGATACCGGCGTGTGTCTGGTTGTACGTCGCGTGGCTCCCCACCGTACAGGAGAGGTAGTCGAACCCCTGGAGCGCGTCGAGGATCGCGGGAACGTCGTCGAACCCGTAGCCGCCGTACTCCAACTCCGCCAGCGAGAGGTGGAGCCCGACCGGCCCGTCGATCCGCCCGGCGACCGCGTCGATCGCCTCGTTCACGAACCGTGCCCTCGCGGGCCAGTCGCCGCCGTACTCGTCCTCCCGGGCGTTGTACCGCGGGGAGAGGAACTGCCGGAGGACGGAGAACGGGCCCGCGGCCAGTTCGACGCCGTCGAAGCCGGCCGCATCGAGGTTCGCCGCCGCGTCGCCGAACCCGGATAGCACCTCGTCGATGTCGTCCCGGGTCATCGTTTTGGGCATCTCGTAGGCGGCGTCGGAGGGCGACGCCGAGGGGGCGAGCTGGGGCTGCATCTCCCAGTCGCCGCGGGACTCCGCGCCCGTGTGGGTGAGCTGGCCCACGATCTTCGCGTCGTGGTCGTGGACGGCGTCGACGACGCTCGTCAGCGCCGAAACCGTTCCGTCGTCGTACGCGTCGACGAAGGCTGGACCGCTGGCCGAGGGGTGAACGAGCATCTCGGCGGGACCGACCACCAGCCCGGCACCGCCAGCCGCGCGGGCGCCGAGATGGGCCGCGAGCTCCTCGGTCGGTCTCCCGTCGTCGACGAACCTCGTACGCACGGGCCGGAAGACGGCACGGTTCGGCACCGAAAGAGATCGGACTGTGCCTGAATCGAACAGATCCATGCTAACAGATATCAAGTAACTGTACTTGAAGTTAGCGCAGCCGAGAGCCGGGGACGACCGGCCACCGAGTCGCCGACGAGGGTCATCGGCAAGACGGGGACGGCGCTCTAGGCCAAGCTCGCCCCTGATGGGGCCGGTTCTTTCCACGGTACCGGGAAATCGTTATTCAGAACATAACGAGTATTCAGTAAAGCTAAACAACAGTCGCCGATCCTCCATCGTAATTCGTGAAACATTTTCTCAGTTCGGCCCGCATCGGCACAGGGAGCTTCGCTCGAAAATCCGAAACGTCGGAGGGAGAACCTCACCCGGGTACAGTATGAGTGAGTAATCGTTCAGCGCAATAGAACAGCGGGCTGTCCTAACTGAACACCCAGTCAATTTATGACAACGGCTACCGAGGAACAGCGTATGGACGAGAAACACGGCTCGGAGGTGAGCGCGGTCAGTCGGGCAGTACGGATCGTGGAAGCCGTTCGCGACCTCCAGCCTGCAGGGGTTACCGAGATCGCCGGCTCCACGGAGATACCCAAGAGTTCGGTGTACAACCACCTCGGAACCCTGGAGAACAGGGGGTACGTCATCAAGAACGACGGGGAGTACGAACTGGGGCTACGGCTCCTCCCCCTCGGGGAGGCCGCGAGACAGCGACTCGGCGTCTACCAAGCTGCACGTCCCGAGATCGAGCAGCTCGGCAGCGATACGGGGACCAACACGTACCTGTCCGTCGAGGAACGGGGACGGGCGACAGTGATCTGTCGCCACATGGAGAACGAGATCGATCTCGGCTCCATCGGCACGACAGTGCCGCTGACGACGTCGTCCATGGGCAAGGCGATCCTCGCAGAGCTCCCACGGGAACGGGTCGACGAGATCATCGAACGCCACGGTCTCCCCGAGATGACCGACTCCAGTATCGTCGACCGAGAGGCGCTCGACGAGGAGCTCGAACGGATCCGGGAGCAGGGGTTCGCACTCGACAGAGGGGAGCACGTCAAGCGACTCAGGGCCGTGGGTGCCGCCGTTTTGGGCCCCAACGGTGAGGTACGTGGCGCGGTCAGCGTCGCGGGCCCGGAACGGGAGCTGCGAGGCTCGTTCTTCGAAGAGGAGCTTCCGGATGCGGTGCTTGATGTGACAAACGTTATCGAACTGAAACTGATGGAGGATATTTCGATCTGAAGGGGCCGAACCCCGAAATCGGTTCGAGCCATTCCAGTATTGGCAGCTAGGATAACAACAGTACTTGTGTTAGGAAATTCCGCCACCGAACCGTCGCCGCTCCCGGCTCGCCCACCGCTTCAGGAGCGATAGATCGTATAAACGAGTCGAACAGTTCACGCGACAGCGAGTTCGATGGGCCCGGGTTCGGCGCAGTGGCCGAAAACGGGAACCCCCGTCGAATACATGTCCTTTCTCTCCGAGACGATCTACTACACCTCGGTATTCTGGTATGATAATTAGTTGTCGTGGTGGACTGTTTTTGTTTCGTAGCTACTAACTATACTGTATCTCCTTCCGGGGTTCCACGATATGGTCGAAGCGTTGTCTGAACCGGAGGTTCGACAGTTGAGGCACTCGATCGGCCATATCGACCACCTCCGTGACGTGATCGATTTCGGATAGCCCGAGAATCGGTTCTCGCTTCGAGCTCGTCGGGAGACAACTGACCACGAACGGGCGAGATATCGCAGATACGAGTGTAATTTCCCCTCGATTGCTGGTGGACCGTCGGTCTCGATCTCCCCAACTGGTCAGTTCACCGTCGCCAGTCTGAGAACGACACATACCGAAACCACTGATAACCTCGTACTATGAAAAGTATCGTCCTCTGATGGGATATACGAGCCCCTCGACGAGGATCGACACCGAAAAAGAGTTTCGCCGGCCTACTCCCCGAACCGCTGCTGTTCGCGCTCCCGGAGTTCGATTCGGCGGGTTTTCCCCGACGCCGTCTTCGGCAGTTCGTCGACGTACTCGATCCGGCGGGGGTACTTGTACGGCGCCGTCTCCTCCTTCATGTACGCCTGCAGCGTCTCGGTGAGCGCGTCGTCGCCCTCGTACCCGTCGGCGAGCACGACGTACGCCTTCACCACGTTCCCCCGTTCGTCGTGAGGGGAGGCGACCGCCGCCGCCTCGGCGACGGCCTCGTGGGAGACCAGCGCGTCCTCGACCTCGAACGGGCCGATGCGGTAGCCGGCGGAGAGGATGATGTCGTCGGCGCGCCCCTCGAAGAAGAAGTAGCCGTCCTCGTCCTCGCGGGCCAGGTCGCCGGTGCGGTAGTAGTCGCCGTCGAACGTCTCCTCGTCGAGGTCGGGTTTCTCGTAGTAGCTGTCGAAGATCCCCGGGCAGTCGACCGGCACCGCGATCTCGCCGATCTCACCCTGTTCGACCTCCTCCTCTTCCTGCGTGTCGATGATCGTCGTCCCGAGCCCCGGCGTGGGTTTGCCCATCGAGCCCTCCTTCACGTCGATCCCCGGGTAGTTCGAGACGACCGCGACGGTCTCGGTCTGTCCGTAGCCGTCCCGCGGCGTGATGCCGTAGGCGTCCTGGATCGCCTCGATCGGTTCGCGGTTCAGCGGTTCGCCCGCCGACAGCGCCTCGACGAGATCCAGATCGTACTCCGCGAGGTCGGTCTGGGTGAACATGCGGTACTGGGTCGGCACCGCACAGAGCCGCGTCACCCCCTCCTCGGCCATCACCGAGAGGAACTCGTCGGCGTCGAACTCGCCGTCGTAGATGAGCTGTCGCGCCCCCGTGGTGAGGCCGACGCCGACCGGCGACCAGAACCACTTCGCCCAGCCGGTGCCCGTCGTCGCCCAGAGCAGCTCCTCGTCGAGGTCGACCGACTCGTCCTCGACGCCCGGCGCGTGCTCGTCCTCCGCCGAGATCCCCCACCAGTACGGGCCGTTCACCAGTTCGAACGCCCGGAGCCAGCGGTGACGGTGGAGGACGGGCTTGGGTTTCCCGGTCGTGCCCGAGGTGTAGTTGATGCTCATCGGGTCCTGTGCGCCGATCTCGGGCCCGTCGTGGTCGGTCGCGGCGCCGTCGAGCAGGTCGGCGAAAGACTCCCACCCCGCCGGCGACCCGTCGAGGGCGATGGTCGTCTCGATCGGCGTCTCGTCGAGCACTGGCTCGACCATGTCGACGAGGGACTCGTGGGCGACGATCGTCGTCGCCTCGCAGTCGTTCGCCCGGAACGCGATATCTTTGGGTTTCAGCATCGCCGAACAGGGGACCAGCAGCGCGCCGCGTGCGAGCACCCCGAGTTGGATCGCGAACGCGTCCGGATGGCGAGGGAACAGATGCATCACGCGATCGCCCTCGCCCACGCCCAGATCCGCGAGCGCGTTCGCGAACCGGTTCGTGTCGTCGCGGATATCCGCGTAGGTGCGCTCGGCGCGCGTCCCCTCGTCGTCGAGGAACGTGACCGCGGTACGATCCCCGAACGCGTCGGCGTGCTCCTCGATCACCGACGGGATGGCGTACCCCTCGGGGATGTCCCACTCGAAGGACTCGACGGCGTCCTCGTAGTTGACAGGCATACACACGGAGACTCGCTGCCGAGGAAATAATGATTTTGTTCCGACGTTGACGGCGTACGCAGAACGTCGTCCGGCGGCAGTCGCCCCTCGATCGCCGGGTTCGCGCCGCGAACCGTACTACTATGTGCACGGCACGGGAGCCACACACGATTGTTCCAGTGACGACCCTCCTAACCGACGCCACAGCGCCGGTACCTGTGCTCCTCCAGCAGCTTCCCGTGCAGCTCCCGGTGTCGCTCGACGTACTCGTCGTGCTCGGGGTCGTCGCCGTCGCGCTCGTCCTGTTCGTGCTCCAGCCGGTTTCGATCGACACGACCGCCATCGCCCTGATGGTCGCGCTGATCCTCCTCGGCCCGTGGACCGGCGTCTCCCCCGAGGAGGGTGTCTCGGGGTTCTCGAACCCCGCGACGCTGACCGTGCTGTCGATGTTCATCCTTAGCGAGGGCGTGCGCCAGACCGGCGTCATCCAGATCCTCACCCGGAAGATGGAGGCGTTCGCGGGCGACAGCGAGTCCCGACAGCTGCTCGCGACGGTCGGCCTCGCCGGCCCCTCGGCGGGGTTCGTCAACAACACCCCGATCGTGGCCGTGCTCATCCCGGCCGTCACGAACCTGGCCCGGAAGACGGGCACGTCGCCGTCGAAACTGCTCATCCCGCTCTCCTTCGCCTCGATGCTGGGCGGGACGCTGACCGTCATCGGCACGTCGACGAACCTGCTCGCGAGCGACATCTGGGCGCAGGTCGGCGGCCCGGGCGCGGAACCGTTCTCGCTGTTCGAGTTCACCCAGCTCGGCGTCGTCGTGCTGGCCGTCGGCATCGTCTACCTCCTGACCGTCGGCCGGTATCTCACGCCCGCCCGCATCCCGGCGGAGGGCTCCGCCACCGACCAGTTCGGGATGGCTGACTACCTGACCGACGTCGTCGTCCACGAGGACTCCGACCTCGTCGACTCACGGGTCCACGAGGTCCGGCGCGACGACCTCGATCTCGACGTGTTCCAGATCGTTCGCGACGGCCGCACCATCGTCCGCGGGCTCTCGACCGAGCGGATCCGTGCCGGCGACATCCTCTCGGTCCGGGCGAGCCAGGAGACGCTCGAACAGGTGCTCGAGGACGAACACCTGGTCCTCCTGCCGGAACTGCTCGAGGCCGCGGCCGACGAGGACGAACCGCTGCCCGAGGGGTTCGTCCCGGAACACCACGCGTGGAACCGGTCGCTGGCGACGCTGGACGCCGAAATCGAGCAGGCCGCCGCGGCGGAGGCGTCGGGGGCAGAGAGGGACAGCGAGGTACTGTCGGGCGAAGGAGCCGACGGCGACGAAAGGGACGACGGCGACGGAGATCCGGGAGACGAGGGCGACGACGAGAAGAAGGCGAAACCGGACGAGCCCGAGACCTCGCTCTCGGAGGTCGTGTTGCTCCCCGGGCCGTGGTCGAACCGGCGCGACGGCGTCGCGGGGTTCGAACGCGAGTACGACGCGACGGTGCTCGCCGTCCGTCGAGGGAACGAAGTGATCCGCCAGCGGCTGCGGGACGTCAGCCTCCAAGCCGGGGACGTGTTGCTCGTCCAGACGAGCGAGGACGTGCTCGACCGACTCCGCGCGGACACCAACGTCGCCGTCTCCGGCGACGGGCGCTGGGAGGAGTTCGACAAGCGCCGGATCCCGATCGCGCTGGGGATCGTCGCCGGCGTGGTCGGGCTAGCGGCGCTGGAGTACCTCCCCATCATGGTCAGCGCGCTCACCGGCGTCGTCGCGATGTTGTTCTCCGGAATCCTCCGCCCGGCCGCGTACGACGCCGTCGACTGGGACGTCATCTTCCTGCTGGCGGGCGTCATCCCCCTCGGGATCGCGTTCGAGTCCTCCGGCACGGCGGACCTGCTCGCGACGGGGATCGTCGCCGGCAGCGCGATCCTCCCGCCGATCGCGATGCTCGCGACGTTCTACCTCGGCACCGCGATCATCACGGAGATGGTGAGCAACAACGCCAGCGTCGTGTTGATGCTCCCCATCGCCGTCGAGGCCGCCGGCCAGCTCGGCGCCAACCCCTTCGCGTTCGCCCTCGCGGTGACGTTCGCCGCGAGCACGCCGCTGCTGAGCCCGGTCGGCTACCAGACGAACCTGATGGTGTACGGCCCCGGCGGGTACAAGTTCACCGACTTCGCGCGGGTCGGCGCGCCGCTCCAGCTCATCCTGACCGTCGTGACGACGGTTGGCATCACGTACTTCTGGGGGCTGTAGTGGGGAGAGACGTTCGCCGCCGCGTTCGAACAGCGCTCGGACGGGCAGGCTATTTCGTCCCACGACACTGAGAACGAACCATGGCCGAACCGAACACCGCCGCGGGCCGCCTCGAGTCGACGCTGTGGGAACGCCACGCGAACCCCAAGAGCGGCTGGACCCGCGTGCCGACCGGCGCCGTCATCGTGTATGCGGTGTACCGCCGCGACTGGCGGCTGCTGCTCGCCGCGCTGCTGTGGGCGGTGATCAACCCGTTCCTGTTCGCCCCACCCGAGACCGACGAGGCGTGGATGACCCGCGGCGTGCTCGCCGAGCGCTGGTGGGTCCGCGAGGAGGGCAACGGGACGATCGGGCTCTCCTACCCGAACGTCTGCAACGCGGGAAGCGCGCTGGCGTTCGCCGCCGCCCTGGTGGCCGCGTGGCGTCGACGCCCCGCCGGGGCGGCGCTCGGAACAGTCATCGGCTCGGCGCTGAAGCTCTGGTGGATCGGCGTGCTGGTCCGGCGCTACGACGCGGGCGAGGGAGAGTCGAACTGACCGCCCGACGACGGTGATCGGTCATCTGCTCGACAGTGCGGATCGGTCATCTGCTCGACGGCACGAATCAATCGTCTCGACCACGGAGACCGGAGAACTCAGGCCTCGAACGACGACCCTCGCAGGCGGCCGACACCGACGCTGAGGAGGTAGCCGACGCCGAACGCCGCGCTCCCGAGGAGGATCGACGCCGCGACGTAGACGGCGAGGGTCACCGGATCGAACAGGAACGCCAGTTTACCCGGCAGCGAGTGGCTCGACAGCCCGAGGAACGCCCAGTCGGCGTGAAACCCGAGGTACGCCGCGAACAGCGACGCCCACGCCGGGAGCAGCGCACCGCGCCCGTAGCCGATCCAGCCGGCGGCGATGAGGCCGACGGCGGTGGCGTCGCTCGGCAGAACGATCACGCCCCCCTCCACGGCGAACAGGCCGGTCGCGTAGGCGACGAACGATCCGACGAGGAGGACGGCGGCGCCGAGGAAGTCGAGGTTCCGCTGGAACCGCTCACCGAGGAGGAGATCGCGCGGGGAGGTGGTCATACGGGGCGTTCGACCCGACACAAGAAGTCGTTTGTGCCGTTTCGGGGGACTACTCCACCGGCGGCCAGTCCGACTCGACGTCGACCAGGTCGGCGCTGTGCTGCCAGAGACGCCGTCGCGTCTCCGGATCGGCAGCGGCGTCGGCGGGTGAAACGACGCCGTCGCCGGTGACGTACGCGCCGGTCCGGTCGCCGAACGCCGGATCCGTGACGAGCCGGACCAGGCGGTCCCCGCCTTCACTCGGGTCGGTGCCAACGCCCGGGACGAGTCCGGCGGCTCGAACGAGCAGCCGGGTCGGGAGCGACGCGTCCCGGAACAGCTCCGTCGACGGCACGAACCCGGGGTGGAAGGAGTTCGCGGTGACGTCGTCCGGGAGCCGATCGGCGAGTTCGAGGGTGAACGCGGTCAGCGCGAGTTTCGACCGCGCGTACGCCTGCACGGCGTCGTAGTCGCGTTCGAACTGGAGGTCCTCGAAATCGAGCGTGGCGCGGCGGTGGAGTTCGGAGCTCGTCGTGACGATCCGGGCCGGCGCGGACGACCGCACCAGGTCCAGCAGTTCGTGGGTGAGCAAGTAGGGCGCGAGATGGTTCACCGCGAGCGTGCGTTCGACCCCGTCGTCGGTCTCGACCCTGTCGCTGCTCGAGAGCCCGGCGTTGTGGACGAGCGCGTCGAGTCGGTCGTAGGCGTCGCGAACCTCGGTCGCGAGCGATCGCACGGCCGACTGCGTCGCGAGGTCGGCGCGGTGGAACCGGATCGTCCCCGACAGCGACGACGCTTCGGCCGCGACTGCTTCTCCGCGGGGTCGATCACGACCGACGACCGCGACGGTCCACCCGCGTTCGGCGAGGTCCGTCGCCGCTCGCCGGCCGATCCCGCTCGTGCCGCCGGTCAGGAGGACGACGCGGTCGGTCGCGTTGCTCGTGGACATACGGGTTGGTTCGGCTGGGGGGTGGGTGAAGGTTCGGTCCGTCGGAACCATACCCCCGGGGGTGTCCGCAATTCGCCGCCAGTACACGACTGCGTCCTCGGGACCGCACGTTCGGCCACCGTCACGCCGCAGTTGCAGCTATCCGGTGTTTCGGACGCGAGAGGGGGACGAAACCGGCGAAAATTGCGGACACCCCCGGGGGTGGGTCCCCAGCCGAGGATCACTCGAACGTCTGTTGGTTCGATCCCTGCTCCCGGAGCCAGTTCTGCGTGAGCTCGTCGAAGTCGACCGAGTCGAACCGGGAGACGGCTTCCAGCACCTCGATCGCCGTCGACGGCTCGACCCGGAGTTCGAACGTGTAGGCGTTCCCGCCGACCGAGCCCGAGGCGGACTTCCGGGCGCGGATGATGCTCAGCATGTCGAGTTCGATCAGGTGGTCCCGCATCCGGCGCTGGGCCAGCTGGTCGGCGTCGATGTGGTCGGCGAGGGATTTGTACACGTCGTACACGTCGCGGGTGCGGATCCCCGAGTGGCCGGCGAGTTCGAGCACCGTCACGGCCGCGAGCGCGAGGTGGCCCTGCATCGTGAGCTGCTCCATCCCCTCGACGATCAGTTCGCGCTCGGCCTCGCCCTGGGCCGCGCGGACGTGTTCCTCCTCGACCTGGGACTGCCCCTCGGACTCGGCGATCGCGGCGGCCTTGCGGAGGTACTTGATCGCCTGCCTCGCGCTTCCCTTGTCCTGGGCGGCGTAGGCCGCACACAGCGGGATCACGTCGCCGGAGAGCACCTCGGAGTCGACGCCGACCAGGTCGTACGCGTCGCGATCGACACCGGCGTCGTCGAACGCCGCGTCGAGCGTCCCCTCGCTGCCGTTCAGGTCGATCGAGATCTCGATCTCGTCGCCGTCGTCGTTCTCGTACCGTAGCGACGTCCCCCGGAACGCCTTGCTCGCCCGCCGGGAGAGGATATCCCGGAGATCGTTGGCGTCGTACGGCGCGAAGAAGATGGAGTCGTCGTAGAGACTATCCTTCGCCGCGGGGTCGAGGTTGTCCCGCCACTGCAGGTCGTTGCTGATGCCGATGATCGACGGGTAGACGTCGTCGCCGACGTACTCCTTGTCCCGGGCCCGGGGGAGGGAGTAGAGGATCTTGTCGTCGGTGCCGAGGTTGTCGATCTCGTCGAGCACGATGATGATCGTGCCGCCGACGTCGTTCATCGCCGCCCAGAGCCGGTCCAACACCTTCTGCATCGGGTGGCCGTTGGGGTTCTCGCTTCCCAGTTCCTCACAGAGCCCACAGGCGAGCGTGTAGCTCGACGAGATCCCCTCACACGAGAAGAAGACGGTCGTGAGGTCGAGATCCTGTGACGCCGCGAACGATTCGAGCTCGCTCAACTCGGCTTTGGCGGCGGCGGTTTTCCCCTGCCCGGCCTTCCCGGAGAGGAACGTGTTCTCGGCACCGGCGCCACGGGCCGCGGGCTTCAGCGACCGCCGGAGCTTGAGGATCTCCTCCCGCCGTTCCGGCAGCGTCGTCGGGGTGTGTCCCTCCTTGAGGTAGTCTTCGCCGCCGACCGCGAAGATCTCCGACGTAGTCGAGTACGGAGACGATTCCATTGCCAGTCATCGTGGCTTCCAGTCACATAAACCCCACCGTCCGGAACGTCCTCCCCGTCCGAATAACCCCCCGGTGCGTCCGAGATTCGTTTCGGTATCGGGATACTAACTCCCCACCCGGGGGCCCGGGGTTGTCCGCAATTATCGACGAAGGGAGGGGGAGGGGACCCCCTCCCCCCTCACCGGCGATGGAAACGAACGAACTCCCCGATTACACTCGCATTATCCACGATACAACGCTGTTTTCTCCTTGTTCCGTTTCCTCTCTCGTGCTCTCTACAACGTTTATTATATATTTTACGGTTAGTAGTAGTGTAGTAGTAGTAGGGGGTTCGAAACGCGTGTTCTTCACCATTCTTTCCCCTGTTTATATGTAGAAGGCTCCAACTACCGACGTCGGTCGGTCCGTTCTCTCGAAGAATTGCGGACAACCCCGGGCCCCCGGGTTACTTGGGGGCTTATAAAGCCCGGCGCCGGCTAACCTGATCGCGCTTCCGCGTGTCGGTCATCCCGCCTCTCACCACGTTCCGGGAGTGTTTCTCACCGTGGCCGACACTGACCCCCACCCTCTCTATCGACAGAATTGCGGACGACCCCGGGGGCGGGGGTGAACGATCGATCGCCAACGGCACTCCAGTCAGTCAGTTCCTCGTCCCCGACTGGTAGCGGCGGCGATGCCCAGCCGACACGCGACCGCCACGATCACGGCGCCGACCGCTCGACCGCCGAGGCCAATGGAGACGCCGACTAGCGGCGCGACGCTGCTCGTCAGCGAGAACAGCACGACGGCAGGCAGTACCCAGCCGACCGCCAGCACCCACGGCTCAGCGAGCGGCGCGAAGCGGCCGGCGCCGGTGCGGAACTCCGCGACCGCGTCGGTCGGGAGCACCCACCCGGCGACCGCGAGGAAGGCGAACAGCCCGACCGACAGCAGCAGGTCCGCGAGCGTGCCCGAGACGAACTGGAAGATCGGGCTCGAGAGCGCCAGCCCGCCACCCGTCGCCGCCAGCAGCCCGGAGACTTGCAGCGTCGCCGTCCGGCGCGGGATGTCGTACGTGTCCACGAGCGTGCCGACGGGCGTCTCGAGCAGGCTGATACCGCTGGTCACCGCCGCCAGCAGCACCGTTCCGAAGAACGCTGTCGCCACGAGACGACCGCCCGGGAGTGTGCCGAACGCACCCGCGAGTGCGACGAACAGCGCGCCCGGCCCGCCGCCACCGGGGTCGACGCCCTGCGAGAACAGCAGCGGGATCACGACCAGCCCCGCGAGCACGCCGATGAACGTGTTCGAGATCGCGACCACGAGGGTGTCCCGGGGGAGCGACGTGTCGTCGTCGATGTAGGAGGCGTAGGTCAGCATCGTCCCGGCGCCCAACGAGAGCGTGAACAGTGCCTGCCCGGCCGCGGGGCCGAGAACCGACGGGAGGTTGGCGACGAGATACGCGGCGTCGAAGCGCAGGTAGTACTCGTACCCCGCCGCGGTCCCCGGCTGCGTGGCAGTCCACGCCGCAAGCCCGACCAGCAACACCGCGATCGCGGGCAGCATCACCTTCGAGACGCGCTCGATCCCGCGGCTCACGCCGAGGAAGACGATCGCGGCCACGATCCCGAGGAAGGCGAGGTGGAACGCCACCGCCTCGAGCCCGTACCCCATCGCACCGAAGTACGCCTGGGGCGCCGTGAAGTACGCCCCCGTCGGCGAAGCCAGCGTGTACCGGAGGATCCACCCGCCCACCACCGAGTAGAAGGAGAGGATCACCAGCGTCGTGACGACGTTGAACGCCCCAAGCGCCGTCCCCCACCGGTCGCCGATCAGCGACCGGAGCGCGCCGATCGGCGTCTGCCGACCTCGGCGCCCGAGAACGAACTCCGCGAGCAGTCCCGGGACGCCGACGCCGACGACGATGAGCAGGTAGACGACCAGGAAGGCGCTCCCGCCGTTTTCCGCTGTCAGCCACGGGAACCGCCAGACGTTCCCCAGCCCCGCCGCGCTCCCGACCGAGGCGAGCACGAACCCGAGGCTCGACACCCATTTGTCACGTGTACCCATTCGTGAACGGAGATGTACAACGAACGCCAAAGTCGGTGTCGGTTCCGGCTCGCCGATCACCCGGTAGAACGGTTAATGAACGGACATTCGGCACGATCGGCTCGAAACCGTCGCGTGAAGCCACGGAAGGATTGAGGTATTACGATCAGTATTACTTCTGGTCAACGAGGGTACAACTGATTCAGCTCAGGTAATCAATCTGTGAAGACAGGTACTCCTGAAGAGCGGTGACCGTTTCTTCTGAGACAGCTGAGGCCCCGAAGTCACTCCGGAATCCGTGTTCGAGTTCGTCGCTCTCCAAGATCTCCAGTCCACGCTCAAGTTGCTCCCGTAGCGCATCGTCGTCCCCTCGCCGCAGGTGGGGTGTGACGGCGTCGAGGTCGATTTCTTCTGCGACTGCTAGGACGTCACGAAGGTCTGTTTCACGGCCGCTGTGGAGCTTTGCCGCCACGAGGACGGCTCCATCGATCACCCTGGCCGTCGTCGTTACTGTGCCCCCGCTCACCTCCTGCTGGTGGCTATGGTCGTACAGGTAGTCGAACGACCACTGTGCCTCCGTCTGGCGGCAGCCGAGTCCATTCACGAGGAGATCGAAGCCGATCGGCTGCTGTGGCGTGAGCCGTTTTTCGTACTCGATCACCTCAGTGTCGTAGAACCACTCCTTGGCGTGGCTGTCCGTTTCCTCGAAGTCCCGACGTTCGAGGAATTCGCCGAACTCGACCTTGGAGTCTGATGCGACAACGATATCGAGGTCCGTAGAGAAACGTGCGTTGAACGCTGAAACAGCGTACCCGCCGACGAGAACGTACTCGTGACCCTCTTGGGTGAGCTCCTCGAGCAGTTCGATGAGCGCGTCACTTCGGTTGGTGAAGCTCATGGCTGTGCCCGTTCCGTCTCTCGATATGTGACACCGAGGTCGAGGTCCTCGTACATCCGGTCGAGCATCGCCAGCCCCGACTGGAACTGGGCGTAGTTCTCGCGCATGTATTCGATCGTCTCGTCTCTCGGGATCACCGGGTACCCCTCGACGTGCTCGATGTCGAGTGAGGGGCGTGGCTCGAGGACGATCTGTAGCGGTCCGTCCAGTTCGTCTCGGGACTGTCGCTCGACTGCGGTAGGGAGGTCGAACGACTCGAAAAACTCCACCCAGGCGTCGACGTCCTGCTCACGGACGGTCAGGAACAGCGGATAGTCGTCCGGATTCCGGCCGACCTGATAGCCGCCTTGGGTCCATACGTAGACGGCGTCGATCCGCGTGAACGCGAACGGCCAGTCACCGAACTGTGGGATGACGTAGGTCTCCTCGATTGAGGGTGGACTGACGCCGGCGCTGGCAGCGACGAGCTCGCGGGCTGTGTCGCGTACGCGCTCGTCGACGACAGTGAGGCCGTCGTCATAGGTGACGTAGCCTGCGTCTTCGAGTCGATTGACGGCCTGTCTCACCGTCTCGTACGGCGTGTGGAGGTGTTGGGCGACACGGCGGATGGAGTCACCACTCTCGATGGCGAGGATGGTCTGTGCCGCCGTTTCGTCGAGCACCTCGTACATCTGGTGGTTACCAATAATCCGGTAATAGTTAAAAGTCTTATTAGAGTTCTTGGTAACCCTGACCCTGGACAGCGGAACGGCGGCGAACTACCCGTTCTCGTCCGGGGTGGTCGTTCCCGACGACTCCGTTGCGGTCGACGTGCCACGACCCTCCGCCGCCGCCCGTCGCCGCCGCCGCAACGAGTCGTACAGCGCCCCCGCGACCTGCTCGCGGAGGTGTTCGACGGTCTCGGTGCTCACGTCGACGGCCGCGGCGTCGTTGCCGACGAGGCTGCGCGAGCCCGCGGTGTCGATCGTCACCGTCCCGAGGCGTCGTCGCCGCTGGAACACCGTTTCGGTGCTCAGCACCGTCTGAACCCGGTAGTAGGGGACGACCTTCAGCTGTCGCACCCAGAACCCGTTCCGGGTCACGACGTGGTCGTCGCCGACGTAGTAGCCACGCGCCTTCCACTTCAGGTGGGCGGCGAGGGGGACGAGCACCAGCGCCGCCAGCGGCGCCCACCAGTAGAACGAGACGTCGAGCACCGTCTGCACCCCGTAGAGCAGGCCGGTCAGGAGGAGGACGACGCCGGCGTAGCGGACCGCGTAGCGCTCACGCGCTCGCTTGGGCGGGCGCTCGAACGACATCTCCCCCGCCGGCTCGATCGAGTTCGCGAGTTCGAGCACGCGCGAACGCTCCGCGATCGGGACCGCCGACTGGGAGGTGTTCTCCCCCGTTTCACCGCCGCTCCCGCCGGCGGTCTCGATCTCCAGCGAGGCGTAGCCCAGCGCCCGCGCGAGCACGTTCTCCTCGATCGTGAGCGACTGCACCTTCGAGAGCGGGATCGTCCCGCTGTACCGCTGGAGCAGGCCGCGCTCGTAGCGCAGCTCCTCGTCGCCGCGACGCAGCGTGAACCCGTAGTAGAGGGTAGCGTTGATCACGCCGTAGGCGAGCCCGAGGAGGACGATCCCCGCGAGCGTCGCGATCGGGCCGAGCAGCCCGGTCAGGCCGGCGTCGAACCCGAAGAACCACTCGGCGTCGACGATCGCCCCGATCGCGGGCATGAACACGGAGCCGACGACGAACAGGATCGAGATCAGCTGGGCGTCGGCCGACACCAGCGCGAGCACCCCCAGCTCGCGGTCGGTGATCTCGAACACCGTCTCGAACCGCTCGGCTGCCTCGGCCGGTTCGTCGTCGTCGCCGGCGCGGCTCAGCCGACTGATCTCCGCCTGGAGTCGGTTCGCGCGCTCCTCGCCCACGAACTGGAGCTGGGCCTCGCTCCCGCTCGCGCCGGCGGTCTCCAGCCGGAGCTCGGCGATCCCCAGCACGCGCTGGACGACGTTCTGGCTGATGTCGACGTTCTGGATCCGACGCAGCGGGATCTCCCGTTCGCGTCTGGCGAACACCCCCGAACGGATGTCGAACGTGTCGGCCGTGAGCTCGTACTCGAAGCGGCGGTAGTAGGCGACCCCGTAGGCCACGACGGTGATCGCGATCACGGCGGCGAGCGCGACCGCGAGCCCGGCGCCCAGGAACCCCCTGATCGCGCCGAACGCCGGGATGCCGACGAACAGCGCGACGACCACGAGGCCGATCCCG
Organism: Halorubrum sp. SD683; assembly: GCF_002135045.1. Taxonomy (NCBI): domain Archaea; kingdom Methanobacteriati; phylum Methanobacteriota; class Halobacteria; order Halobacteriales; family Haloferacaceae; genus Halorubrum; species Halorubrum sp. SD683. The sequence goes on along the minus strand of NZ_NEWJ01000001.1, from coordinate 25,941 downwards.
TTCTCCACGATCCGGTACGGGACCGACAGCGGGTGGAGGCGGAACGCACGCCCCGTGAGCGGCTCCTCGCTCCCCCCGTCAGTCATACTGCGTCTTCCTCCTCGGACTCGGTGGTGAGCCGTTCCAGCCGCTCCTGGAGCGTCGACGCGCGCTCGGGCGTCAGTCCCGGAATCGTCACGTCCGCGCCCCGCGAGCCGGCGGTGTACACCACCAGCGTCGACAGGCCGAGCACGCGCTCGAGCGGGCTCCGCGTCGTGTCGATATGCTGGACGCGGACGTAGGGGACGACCGTCCGCACGCGGGTGAACACCCCGCGGCTCAGGAACAGCGAATCAGCGCGGACGACGTACTCCCACGACCGGTACAGCAGGACGGCCCGAACGACGCCGACCAGCACGAGCAGCGCGGCCACCGCGCCGCCCACCTGGACGGCGGTCTCGACGCCGGCCGGGAGCAGCGCGGTCTGCTCCCCGACGACGTAGGCGATTCCGCCGAGGACGGCGCCGGCGACGAGCGCGCCGATCGTCGAGCCGACGATCCACAGCAGGCGGACCGTCGACGCCAGCTCGCGGGGGGTGCCGACGACCGACTCGTCGATTCCTGCCTCGGCGGCGACGGAGGGCTGGTCGTCCGCGTCCGAATCGCCGTCGTCGGCCGTCGACGGGCCCGACTCCTCCCCGGGCGCTGACGGGCTGTCGTCCGTCGCGACGTCGTCTGGGGGATCGTTCATACCGGTTACGTGGCACAACGACGGCTTAACCGTACCGCCCGGCGGACGGGGGTCTCCCGCCGTGTCGGTACGGCGACTCCATCGACGGCCGTGCAGCGGATCGTCACCGGATCGTGCACAAAAAACGCTGACCGCGGGCGCCCGTGTCTCCGTCTACCCGTCTTCGGGGGTGTCCCCGAAGCGGCGTGCCGCTTCGGCACTCAGCGAGACGTGGACGGTTTTCCCCGCTCTCTCGCGCTCGAACACGCCGGCGTCGGTCAGCCGGTCGACGTGGTACGAGGCGGTGCTGGGTGCGAGGTCGGTCCTCGCTGCCAGCCCAGTCACGGACACCGGTTCGGCCGTCCGGACCGCGTCCACGATCGCGGCGGGCGCCGTCAGCGCGGCGGCGAGTTCGGGGTCGTCCTCGAACCCGGCCGGGTAGAGCCGCGCGCGGCCGTCCACACTGTGTCGGTCGACCAGATCCTCACGTTCGAGGACCCGGACGTGGTACCGGGCGGTCGAGACGGGGACGCCGACGTCCCGAGCGATCGCCGTCACCGACTGGCCGGGTACGTTGGTGACCGTGTCGTGCAGTTCCTGTCTGGTTGGGTGCTCCAACGGGTCCGACTCGTCGTACCGACTGTAGCCCGCTGCTACCGCCCAGATCGGCTCCACGGACGGCGGCTCCACTGCGGCCGCGATCTGCGTGACGACCCGAGGCACCGTGGTTTCCGTCAGGACGCTGTCCTCGATCGTCGCGCCGGGGTCGGTCAGATCGCCGACGTGCTGACCGATCTCATCGACACTACGCACGGACTGATCGCCCCCGACACCGGCAGCGACGCCGGCGTGGGCGACCATACTGACCGTCAGTACGATAGCCGCGAATCGTGTGAGGTGAGCCATGGTGTTGATCCCGGACTCGGTCTCGACACGGTACGCACCCGGCAGCGCTTCGACGTCGGCGGAGTTAACCGTACCCGCAAGTCGGCGACTCGTTGGTTACCGAGTAGGGACCAGCTGACTGGGATGGCGGAACGGGCGCTACTCGCGTGGCCGGAGTTCGAGCCGCCCGCCCGGTCGAGCGTGGACGTCGTACCCCTCGTACTCGAAGCGGACGTTCAGCCCGATCCCGTCGCCGGCGGTGTCCACCAGCGTATCCAGCGTCTCCGGCTCGACGCTGTCGTGCAGCGGCGGGAGCTGTTCGGGATCGACGTCCTCGACTGCCGCCACCGCGACCACGACGAGGAGGCTCACTCTCACCGCGGCAGCGTTCGGCGTGACCACGATCCGGTTCGTTCCTCCGTCCCTGTCCACGTCGACGAGCGTGTCGATATCGGGCATCGGCGTCAGCGGGGACCGTCCTGACTGCATCAGCTCGTCGGGCGCCCGCCGTCCGCGTGGGCGGCGACCGCGCGTCGGGACTCACTCTCCACGAGCGCGACCACGCTGTCGATCGCGGTGACGGCCTGCCAGGCGGCGCTACCGCCCGTCACGCCCACGCTCGGGTCGACACGCCCACAGTCCGGATCGTAGGTGAGCAGGCCGGCGGCTTCGAGCTTCGGGAGGTGGACGTGATGGAGCGTCAGTTCACGCGCGGCCACCCCGTCGGCGTCCCCGTCCGGATCGCCGACGGTCTCCGCGAGGCGTTCTATCGTCGCCCCCTCCGGGTTCGCCGCGAGCTGGCGGAGCACGGTTCGGCGAACCGGGTGGGCGAGCACGCGAACCAGCCCGTCCAGTTCGCCGTCCATCGGTGTTTCACACATCGACTCGACCGACGATACCTGCGAGAAAAAGCGTTCTGACGGTTCTATCGAAACGTCCCCTCGCCGGTCCGGACTCACCGGACGGCGTCCGGGGCCGTCCGACCGGAACCGACCGGAACGTCGTGGGGTCCACTTATCACCGCAGGCCGAAACAGTGCCGGGTAGATGCTGCGAGACGGGACGGTCTTCGAGGACGAACATCTCCCCCGCGAGATCGTCGGCCGAAACAGTCAGATGAACGAGGTGACCGACGCGCTCGCGCCCGTCGAGGACGGCGCCCGGGCGGAGAACTGCTTCCTGTTCGGCCCCAGCGGCGCCGGCAAGACCACCGTCGCCCGCGCGGCGGTCCGGGAGCTCCGGCGTGCGGTGCATGGCGTCCCGACGGCCTACATCAACTGCTGGAAGGATTACACCCGGAGCGGCGTGCTCGAACGCGCCGCGAAGGATCTCGCCGGCGCCGCCGTGCCGAAGAACGTCGCCGCCCGCGAGCTGATCGACACGCTCCAGAACGGGATCGATGCGCCGAGCGTGATCGTTCTCGACGAGGTCGACCAGCTTCAGGACCCCGGGACGCTGTACGACCTCCACTCCGTCCCGGGGTTGGCGTGGATCTGCATCGCCAACCGCGAGGTCGACCTGCTCGCCCGCCTCGACGAGCGCGTCCACTCCCGGGTCTCCGTGGGCTACCGCGTCCAGTTCGACCGCTACACCGTCGACACGACTGCCGAGATCCTCGACCGCCGGGCGGCGGAGGGGCTGGAGCCCGGCGCCGTCGACCGCCCGACGCTCGATCGGATCGCCGAACTCGTCGACGGCGACGCCCGGCAGGCGATCACGGCGCTCAGGGTCGCCGCGCGCAAAGCCGAGCGCGAGGGGCTGTCGACGATCCCGCCCCGGCTCGTCGACGACGCCGTGCTCGACGCCGAGGCCGCGGTGCGACAGAAGACGATCTCGAAGCTCAACGACCACCAGCGCGTGCTGTACGAGTGTATCGAGGAGTCGGGCCCGCTGATCCAGAAGGAGCTGTACGAGCAGTACGAGCAGGAGCACCCGGACCCCATCACGCTCCGGGGGCTGCGGAAGACCCACCTGCCCAAGCTGGAACACTACAACCTGATCGAGACCGAACGCGGCGGCGACGGCAAGACCTACCGGCTCGCGTCGGGGTAGCGGTCGGTCCGCGACCGGGACGACCCGCGCCGGTCCGGCTCTCCTGTTCCGCCGTCCGGATACTGCCCGACTGCGAGGACGTGGGAGGCGAGGACGACGCCCGCGGCCAGCCACAGCACCGCGTCGACGTCGAGGAACCCGCCCCGCCAGCCGACGTAGACGAACAGCCAGAGCAGCCCGCTCGCCGTGAGCGGCGCCCTGCCGCGACTGGTGAGCACGCCGAGGAGCCACGCCAGCCCGCGCGAGGGGTCGAGCCCGCCGAACCCGTGGGGGTCGTGTGCCGCCGCGGAGTCGCCTCTCGCCCGCCGCATCGCGTCCTCGTACCGATACCGACCGGTCGATCGCACATCTCGAACGGCGGCGGTCGCCGATCCGGACCGCCGCCGCCGAGGCGAGATCGACGCCCGTCGAACTCGGCGCCGTGGCTCGCCGCGGCCCGTCCGCCGTCGGTCCTCTCGCTCGTCAGTTTTCGTCGACGAATCGTGCTCCATACCCCTACTCCGTCCCCCGACGCCATGAGGGCTCGTCGGCCCGTTCCGTTCGGTTCGATTCACCGGAAACTGCCCGACTGCGAAGGGGAAGATCTGTTCCGTCCCTCGTTCCGAGCGAAAAATCAACGTCCGTCGGCAAAGGGACGACGGACGGTCGCGACAGCCGACTCCTACCGCTCGTCGACCACCGCCACGTCGAAATCCGCCGGCTCCGCGCTCGCGACGGTCGGGAGCCCGCGCAGTCGCGGGCGGGCGAGCACGTACGTGGCGGTGAACCCGAACCCGGCGGCAGCGAGCGCCATCGTCGTCCCGTGACCGATCGCGTCGCCGACGGCGCCGCCGAGCAGCGAGCCCAGCGGGAGCGTCGCCCCCGAGGCGGTGCCTTTGATCGCGGACACCCGTCCCAGTCGGTCAGCCGGGAACAGCCGCTGGTTCAGCGTCGACGTGAGCACGCCGCTGACGCCGATCGGCACCCACGCGAGCCCGAACAGCCCGACCGTGAGCGCCGTCGACGGGGCGAACACCGACGCGAGCCACGCGCAGGCGCCCAGCCCGTTCCCGACGATCAGGAACGCGCCGTAGCGAACGCCCTCGAAACGCGGGCCGACGACCGAGCCGATCAGCCGCCCCGTCCCGAGCGCGCCGAGCAGGAGGCCGTAGGCCGCGGGTCCGCCGACGGCGTCGCCGAACGCCGGCAGCACCGCGAGCGTCACACCGGTCGTGAAGTTCGCGACCGCCGTCGTCAGTACGAGTTCGACGAACGCCGTGCCACGGAGGATCTCGATCCCCTCGCGCATGTCGTCGGCGTAGGACCGCAGCGCCGCGCGAACCGAGGCGCCGGCGTCGTCGGGCGCGACCTCCGGGACGCCCATCCGGGCGAACAGCAGTGCCGCGAGCGCGAACGTGACCGCGTCCCCGAGGAACAGCGCCGTCGGGCCGAACAGGGCGATCAGCCCGCCGCCGACGGCGTCGAACAGCATGTCCAGCCCGAGCGTCACCGTCGCGAGCGCGGCGTTGGCCTGTGGCAGCCGGTCGTCCGCGACGAGCCGGGGGACCAGCGTCGCCTCGATCGGCCCCATCACCAGCGTCGCGAGCATCAGGATCGGCACGACCCCGAGCAGGAGGTCGACGCCGAGCCGTCCCGCCACCGCCGCGAGCGGGAAGACGAGCACGACGACGCCTTGGACGATTTGCGAGCCGACGAGCAGGGGCTTGATTGGGAAGCGGTCGACGACTGGGCCGACGACGGCCTGCAGCAGCCAGGGAAGCAGCAGGATCGCGTTCGCGACGCCGACGAGCGTCGTCGAACCGCTGAGTTCGAACACGAGCCACAGCACCGCGACGGTGTAGAGGCTGTCACCGGCGTTCGTGACGAACTGGCCGGCGACGAACCGCCGGAAGTCGCGGTTGGCCCGGAGCGGGTGGTCCCGTCCGATGGCGGGCAGGATCACCGCCGATCACCCGCTGTTCGATCGCGCGGCAGGTCTGGGTCACGTCTCGGCGGACGCGAGCGATGCGACTGATCGTCTGCGAGCGATACGGCGTCGTGTGAGCCCCGATGCAGGGGCTCGGCGAGTTTCGACATCTGGCGTGTTCGATCGAGGAACTGCGGCTACCGCGCCGGTAGCGAAGCGAACCCGAGTGCTGCGGCTATCGGGCCCGCCGCGCGGCCGGCGGCGCGGTCGGATCGAACACCGGACGAATCGAGAGCCGGCGGAACATCGACGCCTCGCCCGGCTCGTCGGTGGCGCAGCTAAAAGGTGTACCGGTCCGGACGGATCGATCGAGTAGCGGTGGCTACGGCTGGGTGGTGGAAACGTGTCACTGCCAGAAGTCGCGCTGCCGGGTCTCGACCTCCCGCAGCACGGCTGCGAGCACGTCACGCCAGTCGTCGGGGTGTGCGTCGTCGTCCCCGGGCGTCGGCGCGTCCGGTCCCGGATGGACGTGATCCCGCTCGTTGTGGCTCGAGGGGTGTCTGTCCCAGCGGTGGTCGAACTCGCCGTCGGGGTGGTCCTCGTGGTAGTGGATGGAGAAATCGCCGTTCTCGTACCAGCTGATCTCCAGTCGCGCCGCCTCGACGCTCGCCGGGTAGTAGCGCGGGTCGTAGACGCAGACGACCCGTTCGGGCGCGTACGACGGCTCTCGGTCGACGCTGACGAACCGATCGCCGGCGGCCAGCCGCTCGTGGACGGCGTCGAGGCGGTCCGCGTCGAGCGGCGCCGCCTCGCGGTCGTCCCCGCCGCTCATACCGCGGCTCGTCGGTCCGACACGTCGTCGCGGTCCGGCGAGAGCGCCCGCTCGAGCAGCCGGACGTGTCGACGGGCAGTCCGCCACTCCGAGAGCTCCGCCCAGACCGCCGAGACGGAACGGTCCGATCCGGTCGTCCGCTCCGAGATCGACACCTCGTCGGGCGAGTCGACCCCGTACTCGTCGACGAACGCGTCGACACGCTCGGTCTCGCTCTCGAGGAACGTGAGCAGTTCCTCCGTCGTGTACTCCTCCCGGAGCCGCTGGACACGCCGCCAGTTCAGGTACGACTGGTTCCGCTCGTAGGTCGCCGGCGACTCCGTGACCCGGGTCACGATCCCCATCCGCTCGAACCACTCCAGATACTCCCGTGCGGCGTCGACGCCGTGACCCGCGCGGTCGGCGACCTCACTGACCGTCGCCGGCGCCGAGAGCCCGAGGACGGCATTCAGGAAGTCCTCGCGCGTCCGACCGCCGCGGACCAGCTCCGCGGGGTCGGAGAGCGCGTCGAAATCCGGCGGCTCCGCACGCTCGTCGGCCCGACGCTCCGGACGCGGTTCTTTCATGCGAACGGGTTGGGGCTGACGTGATATATCTCCTTCGACGGGTATATTCCGTAAACACTCCCGTTCGACGGTCGACCCCCACAGATCCGTCCGAGCAGCCTCGCTATGCGTGATGGGGCTGTCGGCCGTGAAAAGTCGATCCCGGCCGCGCTACTCGTCGCCAGTTTCGAGTTCGTACTCCCAGTCCTGGTAGCCGCCCGCCATGCTCCGGACCTCGTCGTCCTCGCCGACACCTTCGAAGGAGCCGATGAGTCGGGCGGCCTGCACCGACGACTGGCCGATGGGGCAGGCGACGATCACGTCGTCGCCCCACTCCACCTCGTCGACGCGGGACGGGAGTTCCGACATCGGGATGTTGATCGCGCCGGGGATGTGGCCCGCCTCGAACTCGGCGGGCGGGCGGATGTCGACCACTTGTACGCCGTCCTCGTCGAGCTTCGCCTTGACCTCGTCGGGAGTGATCTCGTCGACCATTACGCTTTCCGGCGGAAGATGCGGTACAGTCCGCCGCCGCTGTGCCAGACCTGTGCCTCGCCCTCGACGGATTTGGGCACGTTCTCGGTGCTCGAGACGTGGCCGGTCTCCTGGACGAGCAGGTCGTCCGACTCGAGGCGCTGGATCGCCTTCTTGGCCTCGATCTGCGGGTAGGGGCACACCTCGCCGATCATGTCCTGGACCGCTGCCGCCCCCTCGAGCAGCAACTCCGCGGTCTCGTCGTCGGGCTCCTCGGGGAAGACGACGACATCCTCCCAGTCTGCGTGACTCATGGTCGGGGGTTGGCCGCTTGCGGGTATAGCGGTTTCGTCGCCACACTCCTCCCCTCTCTATCCGACGCCCCAGGCGTAGGCTCCGAAGCCGCGCGACGGAGCGCGCGGCAGGTCGCTCGCCGTGAGTCGGTACTCACACGATCACGGCATGAGCTCCGTGGCTGCGTTAACGAGAACTGCCGTTCTCGTTCGCCAACCAGAACGCTTCGCGTTCTGGTGACGACACAGAGGTCGCAGCAGGTCGGTCGCCGTAAGTCGGTACTCACACGATCACGGCATGGGCTCCGTGGCTGCGTTAACGAGAACTGCCGTTCTCGTTCGCCAACCAGAACGCTTCGCGTTCTGGTGACGACACAGAGGTCGCAGCAGGTCGCTCGCCGTGATCGGCATCCATTGCGTCAGAGCCTTCACACCCCCATGGCCTACCCCGGGTATGTCCGATTCCACGATCGAGGAGTCCACCATCGGCGGAACCCCGCTGGTGGAACTCGCCGTCGACGTGCCCGCGGCCGTCTACGGCAAAGCCGAGTGGTTCAACCTCTACGCCGCGGCGTACGGCGGCGGCTCGGTGAAGTCCCGGATCGCCCGCGAGATGCTCGACGGCGCCGAGGCACGCGGCGACTTCGACGGCGACCGCACCGTCATCGAACCGTCCAGCGGCAACACCGGCAGCGAAATCGCTCGGGTCGCGACCGCGCGGGGGTACGACGTGGAGATCGTCGTCCCCGACAACGCCAGCGGCGGGAAACTCGACGCGATCCGCGACGCCGGCGCGGAGATCCACTTCGTCGAGGCCGACCTGGGGTACGACGCGGTGATCGAGCGCTGCGAAGAGCTGATCGCCGAACAGCCCGAGCGATACTACCGACCGAACCAGTACGAGAACCCCGACAACCCCGGCGCCCACGAGCGGACGACCGCGCCGGAGATCTACGAGGCGACCGACGGCGAGGTGACCCACTTCGTCGCCGGCGTCGGCACCGGCGGTACCGTCACCGGCACCGGCCGCGGGCTCCACGACCGCGGCGACGTGAAGGTGGTCGGCTTCGAGCCGGCGAACTCCCAGCACGCGATTGACGGGCTGAAGTACCTGCGTTCGGGCGATCACTACCACCCCGGGACGTACGACGAGTCGGTGCTCGACGAGAAGCTGTACGTCGACACCGAGGCCGCCTACGAGCGCGCCCGCGAGCTCCGGGATCGGTTTCAGGACCGCGAAATCCCGATCCGGGACACGGGCCAGCACGACGAGGCGACCGTGCGCGACCACCTGCGCGTCGACGGCCAGTTCGTCGTCGGCACCTCCAGCGGCGCGGGCGTGCAGGCGGTCCACCAGCTCCACGAGGAGGACGGGCTCGACGCCGACAGTGTGGTCGTGATCCCGCTCTGTGACCGCGGGGACAAGTACGCCGACATCCCGCTTTGGGAGGACTATCTGGACGGGGACAGCTAACGGAGGACTCGGAGAACTGCTTCTATCGGCCGCCGGCGACGCCGGGGTTTTCTCCCTACCCATCGAACGGGGGCCATGATCGAATTCGCGCGCGAGGCGTACGACGACGTCGTCCACGCGGGGTACGACGGCGCGCCGGAGGAGGCCTGCGGCGTGCTCGCCGGCGAGTACGGGGAGGACGAAAGCACCGTCCTCGAAGCTCACCCGACCGAGAACGCCGCGGACACGCCCGAAATCCGGTACTCCATCGACCCGGAGGAACAGCTAGCGGTCATCGAGGCGATCGAGGACGCGGGGCTGGATATCGTCGGGTTCTACCACACCCACCCTGCCGGCCCGACCCAGCCCAGCGAGACCGACGCCGACCGGGCGGCGTGGCCGGGCTACTCCTACGCGATCTGTGCGTTCGACGGCTACCCGTATCTAGGGTCGTGGCGCTGGCAGGGCGACGACGGGGGGTTCGAGCAGGAGATCGTTCGCGTCGTCGATCGCTGAACGGGAGCCACCGGCCGATCGAGGCTCGGGGCGTCAGTCCGCGGTCGTCCTCCCGTGAGATGGCACTGGACGCGACAGTCCCGCCCCGATCGGAACGACCGAGTCGAGCGGTAGCCGTCGCCTTCTCCCCGGCGTCGTGGGGTTACGAACTGACTAGTAAACACCCCGGACACCGAGCGTCGCCGTGATGGCTGAACCGAACCCGGACGTACCCGCGCCGGCGGCGGCCACGCGTCCACGGCGGGCCGTCGTCGTCGGGGTCGGGACCGTCGGTCTCCACCGCGGGCTCTCGCTCGACGACGCGGGGCTCGAAGTCACCGCCTACGACGTCGACCAGTCGGTCGTCGACGCCTACCGCCAGGGGATCGACGCAACGGGCAGCGTCGGCGACGACCGGATCGCCGGGAGCGACTGCACGTTCACCGCGGACCCCGGCTGTATCGAGAACGCCGACGTGGTGTTCGTCGCGGTCCCGACACGGTACGACGACGAGGGGGCGACGCTCCCGACGGTCCGCGCAGCAGCGGGAACCGTCGGCGACCGACTCACGCCGGGGACGATCGTCGTGCTGGAGTCGACCGTCCCGCCGGGCGGGATGACGGCGGTGTTCACCCCGGCGCTCGACGCGGCCGCCGACCCCGACGCCGGCGAGGGGTTCGACGTGGCCTACTCGCCGGTCAGGCTCTCGCCGGGCGAGCAGCACACCCGGACGAAGCTCGTCGCGGCCGAGCGGGCACCGGTCGCGCGGGCGGTAGCGCGGCTGTTCGAGCGGACGTACGACTCGGTCCACGTCGTCGCGGACCCCGCGACCGCGGCGGCCGCGAAATGTGTCGAGAACGTCTACCGCGACGTGAACGTCGCGCTCGTGAACGAGCTCGCCGCGGGGCTCGACGCGTTGGATCTCGACGCCGACCGCGTGCTCGACGCCGCGGCGACGAAGTGGAACGTCCCCCGCTTCCGCCCCGGACTCGTCGGCGGCACCTGCCTCCCGGAGGACCCGAAGCTGTTCGCCGACAGCGTGGCCGCGGCGGGCGGCTCGACGCCGCTGATCCACACCGCCCGCGGGATCAACGACGCGGTCCCCGCACGCGTCGCGGACCGGACCGTCGACGCGCTCGCGACACGGCAGTGCGGACGTGAACCCGACCAACGCCGGGGTGACGCCCCCGAGATGGCCGCCGACGGCTCTGGCGGCACGGCCGCGACCAGCGCCCCACCGCCGGACCCGCCGACGGTCCTGCTGCTCGGGCTGGCGTACAAGCCCGACGTGGCCGACCTCTCGGGGAGCGAGGCCGCGGCCGTCGCGTCCGAGCTTGACGTGCTCGGGGTCGACGTCGTGGGCTACGACCCGCTGGTCGACGCCGAGCGCGCGGCGGAGGCGTTCCCGTTCCCGATCCGGACGGAGCGGCCGTTCGCGGACGTCGACGGCGTGGCCGTGCTGGTCGGACACAGCGCGTTCGAGACGTTGACGCTCTCCGACGTGGCCGCCGGGGAGGAGCCTCCGGCGGTCGTCGACGTCCCCGGCGTGTTCGATCCCGAACCGGACACCGACGTCGTTTACCGACGCCACTGATGTACCGGAACAACGCGGTCGCCGTCGTCGTGCCCGCCCACGACGAGGCCCAGTTCGTCGGCGACGTCGTCGCCGGGATGCCGGGGTTCGTCGACCGCGTCTACGTCGTCGACGACGCGTCGAGCGACGGCACCCGCGCTGCCGCGTTGGCTCCCGTGTCGACGATCGACCGGGACGACGAGTTCGACCCGTCACAGCACCCGCGCCTCGCACCCCGCGTCGCGGACGCCACCCGCCGGGGCCGCGTGGTCGTGCTCCGGCACGGCGAGAACCGCGGGCCGGGCGGCGCCGTCGCGACCGGCTACCTCGCGGCGCTGGCGGGCGACGCGGAGCTCGTCGCCACGATCGACGGCGACGGGCAGATGGACACCGCAGCGCTGCCTCGCTTTCTCGACCCACTGGTCGAGGGCGACGCCGACTACGCCACCGGCACGCGGCTCCGGGAGGGCGCCCACGCCCGCGAGATGCCCGCCTTCAGACTGTTCGGCAACCACCTGCTGACGCTGCTCTGCCGACTCTCGTCGGGGTACCGGACGCTAACCGACCCCGTGAACGGCTACACTGCCGTCACCCGCGGCGCGCTGGCGGCGATCGACCCCGAGTCGAGCTACGAGGGGTACGGCTACGGGACGGAGATCCTCGCGCGACTCCACGCCGACGGTCGTCGGGTCGTCGACGTGCCCCACGCGAGCCGGTACGGCGACGAGGAGAGCGGGATCGACTACCGGCGATACGCCACGCGGGTCTCCGTGCTGCTGCTCCGGACGTTCGCGTGGCGGCTCTCACGGGAGTGGCTGGGCGTCGGCGGGAGCCAGCACACAGGGACACCGAGCGACCCGGGGTGGGAGCTGTGAGGGTCCTGTTCGACGTGACCCACCCGGCGCTCGTCCACCTGTTCGCCCCCGCAGCGACGGCGCTCGACGGCCGGGGCCACGACGTCAGCGTCGCCGCGCGGGAGAAGGACGTCACGACCGAGCTGCTCGCCGCCGCCGACCTCCCGTACGTCGTCGCGTCCCGCGCGGGCTCGGGGCCGCTCTCGCGGGTCGGGGAGCTGATCGAGCGGACACGCGGTCTGACCGAGATCGCCCGCGAGGTTCGCCCGGACGTGGTCGTCAGTCAGGTCGACCCCGCGGCGGTCCACGCCGCCCGCCGCGTCGGCGCCCGTGCGGTGGTGTTCGACGACAGCGAGCACGAGCGCGTCGCCGCCGCGCTCACCCACCGGTTCGCGGACGTCGTCTGCACGCCGGCGGGGTTCGACCGCGACGTGCCGAACCAGCGGCGCTACGACGGGTTCCACGAACTCGCCGCCCTCCACCCCGATCGGTTCGTGCCCGCCCCCGACGCGCTCCGGGACCACGGTGTCGCTCCCGAGGAACCCTACGCTATCGTCCGGTTCGTCTCCTGGAGCGCCCACCACGACCTCGGGCGCGGCGGCTTCTCGCCCGCGGGCAAGCGGCGGCTGATCGACCGACTGACCGACCACGGTTCGGTGTACGTCACCAGCGAGGCGCCGTTGCCCGACGACTTGGCCGAGTACGCCGCGCCCGTCCCGCCCGAAGCGATGCACGACCTGCTCGCGTTCGCGGACTGCTACGTCGGCGACTCACAGACGATGGCAACCGAGGCCGCCGTGCTCGGCACGCCGGCGGTCCGGACCAACGCGTTCGTCGGCGACGGCGACATGAGCAACTTCCGGGAGCTGGAGCAGGAGTACGGACTGTTGCGATCCTTCGCCGAGGAGGCGGACGCCGTCGACTGCGCCGTCCAGTTCCTGCGGTCGCCGCCCACCGAGACGATGGAACGCCGGCGCCAGCGCCTGCTCGACGCGAAAATCGACGTGACCGCGTTCCTCATCGACGTGATCGAGGAGCAGGCCGCGGCGGCGGGCGTCGACACTGGGGAGAAAAGCGAGCCGGCGACGGATCCCGCCGACGGCGATCGCCAGGCGGAGGTGGGGCGATGAACGTCTGCTCGGTGGTCGGCGTCCGGCCGGAGTTCGTGATGGCGGCGCCGGTGATCGACGAGCTCGCCGCGGCCGGTCACGACCCGACGCTCGTCCACACCGGCCAGCACCACGACGACGCGCTCTCGGCGGCCTTCTTCGACGAGCTCTCCCTCCCCCAGCCGGACCACCACCTCGGCGTCGGGTCGGCCCCCCGCGGGGAGCAGATCGCCCGCGCCGTCGAGCGACTCGTGCCGCTGTTGGCTGCCCGCGACCCGGACGCGACGCTCGTCTACGGCGACACCACGTCGACGCTGGCGGGCGCGATCGCGGCCGTCGCCACCGACACGCCGCTGGCTCACGTCGAGGCGGGGCTGCGCAGCGCGGACTGGCGGATGCCCGAGGAGCGGGCCCGCGTCGTCGTCGACCACCTCGCGGACCTGCGCCTCGCGCCCACGAGCGACGCCCTCGCCGCGCTCGACGCGGAGGGGGTAACGGGGGGCGTCCGGGACGTCGGGGACGTCCGGGCGGACGCGGTCGCGGCGGTCCGCAGCAGCGACCCCGGCGGGCTCCCGGCGCCGACGTCGCCGTACGTGCTCGCGACGGTCCACCGCGCGGCGACGACCGACGACGCGGCGGCGCTCCGGGGCGTGCTGACGGGGCTGGCCCGCGTGGCGGCGCCGGTCGTGCTGCCGATCCACCCGCGGACCGCCGACCGACTGCGGGCGTTCGACGACGCGGACTGGGCGGCCGAGCAGGTCCGGCTGATCGACCCTGTCGGCTACGCCGAGTTCCTCACGCTGCTCGCCGACGCCGCCGCGGTCGCAACGGATTCGGGCGGCGTCCAGCGCGAGGCGGCGTATCTCGGCACCCCGTGTGTGACGCTGCGCGACCAAACCGAGTGGCGCGAGACGGTGCGTGACGGGCGGAACGTGCTCGCCGGAACCGAGCCCGACGAGATCACGGCGGCGGTCGAGGAGGCCGTCGCCGAGCCGTCGCGCGAACCGGACGTCCCCACGGGCGCGGCGGCGGCGATCGTGGCGGCGATCGAGGAGTGGCGCGGCGTCGAGGTGCCGGAGGTCAGCTGATGCGCGTGCTGCAGCTGGTCCCCAGCGCCGACTCCACCGCCTACCGGGGACAGGTGCGCGCGCTCCGGGCCCACGGCGTCGACTGCGCGACGCTCGCGGTGCCCGGCGACCACGTCCCGGGCGAGCGGTCACGCTCCCCCCGGGACTACCTCCGCCACCTCGCGAGCACGTTCCGTGTCCGCGGGGCGTTCGACGTGGTGCACGCGAACCAGGGGGTCGTCGCGCCGACGGCGCTCGCACTTGCGGGGCTCCCGACGGTCGTCTCGCTGTGGGGGAGCGACCTCTACGGCGCGCTCGGCCCGGTGAGCCGCATCTGCGCCCGACTGGCCGACGGGGTCGTCGTGATGTCGACGGCGATGGCCGCGGAACTGGGGACGGACTGCCGGGTGATCCCTCACGGCGTCGACACCGAACGATTTCGGCCCGGAACCCCGCAGACAGCGCGAGCGGAACTGGGCTGGGACGACGGCCACCACGTCCTCTTCCCGTACGCTCGCGAGCGAACGGTGAAGAACTACCCGCGGGCCGAGCGGATCGTCGACGCCACCGCGGATCGGCTGAGTGCGGACGTGTCGCTCCACGCGGTCACGGGCGTCCCCCACGAGCGGATGCCGACGTACTTCGTCGCCGCCGACGCGCTGCTGCTGCCCTCGGATCACGAAGGGTCGCCCAACGCGGTGAAGGAGGCGCTGGCCTGTAACCTCCCGGTGGTCGCGACGCCGGTCGGCGACGTGCCCGAACGCCTCGACGGCGTTACCCCATCCGAGACGGCCGCGACCGACACGGGCCTCGCGGCCGCGCTCGCGGACGTGCTCGCCCGTGGCGAGCGCTCGAACGGCCGCGAGCAGGTTCGGGCGCTGACCCGGGACCGCACCGCCCGCGAACTGGCCGCGGTGTACCGCGAGGTGCTGGATGGGTAGACTCGGCGCGTACGCCCACGCCGCCCGGTCACTGATCCGGGATCCCTGGCGCGGGCGGGCGACGGTCGAGCGGACGCGCCCCGACGAACTCCGCGAGGCGCTCGCCTCGTTCGACGCCGAAGAGGGAACCTCTTCGGGCAGTCAGACGCAGTCTGACGATGCCGACACCGTTGTCGTCTACGCGGGGCTCTCCGACGTGGCGGCCGCGTTCGGCGGCGACCCCTACGAGCGCCTGCGGGACGCGCTGTTCGAGGCGTTCGACGCGGTGCTCACGCCCGGCTTCACGTTCTCCTTCCGGGAGTCCGGGTTCGTGGATCTCGACCGCGCGCCGCCGGAGGTGGGGGCGTTCGGCCGGCGCTTCCTCGCGGACGCCACGTTCCGCACCGCCGATCCGGTGTTCTCGCTGCTCGGCGCGGGGGCGTTCGCGTTCGAGACCGACGGGGCCGACTGTAGCTACGTGCCCGGCGGCTACTGGGAGGAACTTCACGAAAAGGACGTCTGCTACCTGAACGTCGGCACCGACCGCTTCCGCTGCTCGGCGTTCCACGTCGCGGAGATGCGCCACGAGGTTCCCTACGTCTCGCGGACGGCGCTCCGGGGGGAGATCCGCCGGAACGGCGACGTCCACGACGTCTCTCACGCGATCCCGACCGACGACCACTGGCGTCGGTTCGCCCGGCGGAAGGTGCAGCGTGATCTCGACGACGCGCTGCTCGATCGCTCCGTGGGCGGCGTCCGGATCCAGGGCTGTCGGGCGAGCGCCGTCGACGCGTTGCTTGACGACCGCCTCGCCGCTGATCCGTACTACCTCGTGACCTGACTCCCCTCGTCGAGCCTCGACCCGGGGCCGCTACGGCGGGAGGTGGTCCCACTCCCAGACCATGCAGTACAGCAGCGACAGCGCCGCGACCGTCCCGCTCGCGACGAGGAGATACCAGCCCCAGGGGGCGATCAGAAGCAGAGGCAGGCTCACGAGGAGGCCGAGCACGCCGACGGCCATGCCGACGACGCCGAGACACTCTTTCGGGCTGGGGACGTCGACCATGGCTCCGATCGTGGCGGATCGATGAAAAGTATAGGTTCGCTACGGAGCGCACCGCCGTTCAGCGTCTGCGAACTGTACCCTACTCGGCGTGGTACGTCACGGTGACGGTCGCCTCGACGGTCACCGGGCCGGGGCGGAGCTCGGTGCTCGCGTCGGCGGACTCCAGCGCCCGGCCGGCGAAGACGGGCGCCGAGCCCACTTCGACCTGGTCGACGCCGGTGACGGTCAGCCCCGCCGCGTCGGCGGCAGCGTCGGCGTCGGCCCGCGCGTCCGCGACCGCGTTCCCGACCGCCTCGGCGCGCAGATCCGCGCGGGTGTCGGCTGAGAGCGTCAGCGACCCACCGCTGAAGCGGTGGGCTTATCGGTGGACTCCCGTTCGAACTCTAAACTGGAGTGGACGTTGGATACGTCGCTCACGTTCAACGTCCCCGACTTCAGGGCAAGCTGACCGTTGCCCAACCCAGAGGGGCGTTTGCCCTCCGGTAAAGCTATCAATCTGAGACCGACGTTCTTCGCCGCGTTGTAGTCGCCGTCAACCTCGTACCCACACTCGTTGCATGCGAACCAGCCGTCCGAGTCACGGTTCGTGCTGGATTGATGGCCGCATTTCGAGCAGGTCTGCGAGGAGAAGGCCGGGTTGACCGACTCGACGCAAATCCCGTACTCGGCGGCCTTGTACGCGATTTGCTCTTGGAGTTCGCGGAACGCCCAGTTGTGCATCTGCCGTTTCAGGCGGTCGTCGTGGGCGTCCATCCGTTCCCGGATGTGGGTCAAGTCTTCAACGGCAATGTACGAACAATTGTGCCGTAGGGCTTCCTCCACGATTCCGCGAGAAATGTTGTGCAGGCGGTTCAGGACGAAGCGGTTTTCACGCCCCGACAGTCGCTCTAACGCCTGCCGAGCGGAGCGTGTGCCTTTGTCCTGAAGGCTTCGCCGTACGCGGAAGTAGTGGTTCTGCCCCCACAGCAGTTCCCCGCCATCAAAGAACCGTCCTGTGCTGGTCACGGCGACGTTCTTCAAGTTCAGATCCACGCCGAGCACGCGATCACCATCACGCTCTTCGACTTCCTTCTGGACGACGACGTGGAGGTAGAAGGCGTCCTCGTCGGGCCGGTAATGGAGTGTCCCCATTCGTTTCTCGTAGTCGTCGTCTTCCAGGTACGACCGCTGGTACTCCCCGAGCACGAAATCAGCTTCAACGCGCCCGGTGACGGTCGAGAGCGTGGCGTACTCGTCCTTTATCGTCAACGTCCGTTTGTCGTAGACTGCGGAAGGTTCATCGAACGATGGGAGTGGACGACTGTTGCCGTTCTCCCACTCGGCGACCGTGCTCTTCATCGCTTCGACTGCTTTCGAGTACGCCCGGACCACGAGGTTCGCGGGCAGGTCGGTCTCGTCCCGTAGGTCGTGGTACACCTTATCGTGGATCGTGGACTTGTTGAGTATCAGGTCGCCGTTCTCGTCTCGACCGTGGTCGACGGTGTAGTCGGCGGCCGTGTTGAACTGCTGGATGGTCTGATGGAGGTCGTCGCGCCGTTCATTGGGCACCTCGAGTTTGACGGGGACGGTTCGTTTGACCTCCATCGTATCCTCACATTTATACTGCTATTTTATATATTCTGTGGCAGCGTCGGGAAGTCAGCTCTGCCATCGTCGGTGGAGTGCTACACTGGGCGCACGCGCTTCCTCCCACCCCTAAAGGGGTGGGCTTCCGCGCTGCTCCGCTGTGAGAACGCGAGGCAGTCGCTCACGGTGTCCGGCCGACAGACGCGTAGCCTCGGCTTACCCGGCCGTTGACGATGATCCCGGCCGATAATGGGCGTATAACGAAACCCGTGAGGAGTACTGGGGGAGACGTATGCCCCAGTGTCGAAACTGCGACGGCCACGTGACGAGCCGGTTCGCCCGCGTGTTCGGCGACAACGGCGACGAGGTGTACCGCTGCCCCGACTGCTCGGCCAACCCCGAACGCTACGACGGCGGGCCGGACGCCGACCGGAGCGCGATCGCCGGAGGGTGGCGATGAGCCGCCGGGGCCCGTGAGCCCCGACAGCCGCGAGCGCTTCGCCCAACTCGACGGCGAGGCGTTCGCCCGACTCGTGGCGCGGACGTGGCGGGCGTACGGCCGGGCGATCGAGTCAGATCTGCCCGACGGTGTCGGCGACCCGTCGGCACCGATCGACGGCGGGCGAGTGCTGACGGCACGGGCGGCCGACCGGCGGATCGTCCTCACGCATCCCGGGGGGGAGCAGCTCGCCGCGACAGCGCTGCTGGCGGTGCTCGCCGAGGTGGAGTCACCGGAGGAACTGCGTGTCGTCTCCGCGGCGGGGTTCGAGCCCGGCGCGCTGAGCGTCGGCGACGCCTACGGGGTCGATCTCGTCGGTCCGGGGGCGCTCGCGCGGCTCCGGGATCACCAGCCCGACCGGGCGGCGCCGTGATCAGCCGCGGAGCGAGCCGTACAGCTTCGTGAGCGTCGTCATCGTCCGGCTCCCTTCTTCCAGCGCGTAGTACGGCACCAGCTCCGGCGCGAACTTGGCTTTGAACCGGGCGATCCGGGGGTTGTTCGCGCCGGCGAGGTCGTAGCTCTCCACCCCGCGCTCCTTCGCCTCGGTGATGTAGTTCCAGTCCAACAGGTCGTTGACGGGCAGGTCGACCGACGGTTTCGCGCCGCCGATCCAGCAGATCCCCCGCCCGCCGAACTCCACGTTCACGAACCCGCCCGTGAACGAGCCGTCGATCCGGCAGACGTAGGGGCGGATAACCCCCTCGGGTAGCGACTCGTACAGGTCCCGCACCAGGTCGCTCCCGAGTTCGAACGACTCGCCCTGTTCGGCGTGGCGTTCGCGTACCTGCTCGACGATCCGATCGAGGTCGTCGGCGTCGCCCTCCCCGATCTCGTAGCCGACGTCGTACTCGTCGGTGACGTTCTTCCGGGCGTCGGTGCTGAACGCCGACAGCAGCTCGTCGGGCTCGCGGTCGATGTCCACGACGTACGTGTACCGCAGCGTGGCGTCGTACTCCTGCCAGAGGAACGGCCGCACGTCGTCGTACCCCGGCGTGGTCCTGATCGAGGTGTAGGCGGGGTCGTGTTCGGCCTCGAGCCACTCCAGACAGGCGTCGACGAACCGGCGGTTGCGCTTCTCCGCCCGCCGGCGCTTCAGCGGCTGCCGGTCGAGCATCCGGGGGCCGAGATAGGGGAGCTTCACGTTCGGCGGCGGCGACACCGCCACGGTCACGGGCCCCTTCCGGGTCGTGAACACCGGGAACACGCCCACCGGCTCCTCGCCCTTGTAGCCGACGAGGCGGTGGCACGTCGCGCCGGTGTGACGCTCCAGCACGGAAAGCGCGGCGGCGTGGTGGAACCCCGTCGCTCGGGGGGTGTCGGTCAGTAGCTCGTTCCATCGCTCCGCGTCGTCGGTGGTGGTGACCTCAATACTCATCGTCGTCGATGTAGCCGAGCTGTGAGAGCCGGCGGGTGACTGCGTCTTCGTCGTCGGTGCTGTTCGGGGCGGTGTCGAACGGCGGGTAGGCGTCCGTGGGCTCCGCTTCCACCGGCGGGAGCGTCTCGCCGTCCATCCGGGTCGAGGGGGAGACGCCGAGCGAGGAGAGCACCGTCGGCGCCACGTCGAACAGGTGGGCCCCGTCCAGCCCCGCCGCAGTGTCGACGCCCTCGCCGGCGAGCGCGACGATCCCGGTCGGTTTGTGGTTCCACTCCGCGGGCGGGTCGCCGAACGGCTCGCCGCGCAGCGACGCCGAGAGCAGTCGGTCGAACCCGGCGGGGACGGTGACGATGTCGACAGCCTCGTCGACGTACGGCCCCTCGAAGTACTCCTCGGCGGGGGCGACGTCCGCGAACACGGGGTCGCCCTCGGGCGTTCGCGCGGCCTCGAGCGCGGTGATCAGGTCGTCCCGAACGGAGGGGTACTCCGCGGGCGCGACGACGCCGTCGGGGTCCCGGCCCGCCTTGTTGATCCGGACGCCGAGCTCGGTCCGCGAGCGCATGTACGCCGCGGAGTCGGGGAAATCGACGCGTTCGGTCCCGGCTCGGACCGTGTCCGTGGAGACGTGCCGGAGCACGAACTCCTTCAGCCCCAGTCGCTCGAGCACGCTGCCGAGGCGCTGGCTGCTGAGGCCGAGGCTGGACGCCAGCGCGACCAGCCGTTCGCTCGCCGACGGCGTCGCCGTCTCGCTGTCTTTGATCGCGGTCCAGGAGGGCATCCCGCCCTCGCCGGTCGTCGTCCGGAGGTACTCCTGCTCGGCGAGGTACTCGTTGACTCGGAACTCGGCGCCGTCGTACGGGCCGATCCCGTGGTCGCTGGCGACGATCACGCGGTCGGGGTCGCAGGCGTCGAGCGTCTCGGCGATCTGCTCGTCGACGGCCTCGAACACCGCGCGGACGGCCTCGTCGTCCTCCGGGCGCTCGTGGAACACGGTGTCGGTCTGCTGGAACTGGAGGAAGCCGAACTCGGGGTCGTGCTCGTCGGCGAGGAGGCGGAACGCCTCTCCCCGGCTCCGGGTCAGCCGTTCGTACCACTCGATCTGCTCGTCGCCGTCGATTCCCTCGGGGGCGTACACGCGGTACTCGCCCAGCTCCTCCCGGAGCCGGTCGAACAGCCCCTCGGGGTGGCAAGTGGGCTCCTCCGGGCTCACGTACCCCGGGACGAGCGCGCCGTCGAACGATCGTGGTGGGCCGGTGACGGGGACGTTCACGACGACGCTCGTGCGCCCGTGGCGGTCCAGCAGCTCCCAGAGCGCGTGCTCCCGGACGTGGCTGCGGTTCACCAGCCCCCAGTCGTAGCCGTCGAACGCGAGGAAGTCGAACGCGCCGTGTTTGCCGGGGTTAACACCGGTGTACAGCGACGGCCACGCGCTCGGTGTCCACGGTGGGATCTGCGATTCGAGGGGGCCGACGACCCCGCGGTCGAACAGCGACGACAGCGTGGGGAGCCGGTCGGCGTCGAACAGCGGATCGAGGACCTCCCGGCAGACCCCGTCGAGCCCGACCAGGAGCGTCCGCATTCCGCCCGGATCTCGGTCTGTCACGGAGGCGTGTACCCATCCCCCGGAAATTGTTATGGAGAGGGTGACGGGTCGTCGCCGGGGCGCCGTGGACGTACGACGCCCTTACCAAGACCGTACCGTCGTTCGTCGCGGTCGTACGCCGTTCCTACCGGTCGGACCGTCCCGTCGCCCAGTTCGGCGCGCTCGTTGGGACGATCCTACCGGTCGTTGCCGCGCGCCGCTCGAACGGTAAGGGTCGCATACCGGTTTCGGTCGAGAGCGTGTCGGGATCGGGTCGTGATCTGGTTGACAGTCGGTCGTCATCAGTCCACAAGTAGGGGTGTTTTACCGCTGCTTGGCCCCCACATCGTCAGAATCTACTTTCCGGTAATGCTGTTCTACCCGTCCATGGCACACGGCCATGGCGAGGACGATCCGGAACAGGACGGGACTACCAACGGCGTCGACGAGGGGGCGGCGCCGACCGACGGCCACGGTCGGCGGTCGGTGATGAAGGCGCTGGGAGCGACCGTCGCGCTGGGGAGCGTCGGCGTGCTCTCCGGCACCGCGTCTGCGGCGCCCGTGGACCTCTCGGGCGGCGACGTGACGATCCCTGCCGGCGAGTACGAGTGGGACGGCTCCGGGCTCGAGAACAGCAGCGGCGAAGCGATCGTGGGCGGGGGGAGCGCCGGCGACGTGGTGCTCAACCTCGAGTCCGGGACGATGGACGGCTCGATCGGCGGGCGCCTCGAGAACGTCGTCGTCCGGGGATCGAACCCCGAGGCGAAATCCGGGATCAACGTCGTCCCCGGCGCGACCGTCGACGGGTTCGTCTGGCCCGAGGGCGGGCAGCAGAGCGAGGACCGCGCGCTGTACACGCCCGACGGCGGGAACGATCGGCTGACGATCCGCAACTCCGCGTGGGCGTGGTGTGTCAACAACGGCGCCTACGTCGACAAGCCGCCGGTGACGATGGAGAACTGCGCGGCGGTGAACAACAACATCGCCAACATCCGCGTCGGGCACCGCGACGGAACCGACCAGAGCGAGACGACCTACATCCGCAACAGCCTGGTCGCGGTCACCGACGATATCCTGAACGACGACACGAACAGCCCCAACTCGCGGGGGATCAGGCTCCGCAGCCCCGCGAACCTGGTCATCGAGAACTGCTGGTTCATCTACCTCGACGTGAGCGGCACCGCCGACCTGATCGAGCTCCACGACGAGGCCGCCGGCTCGACGGTGGAGATCCGGAACTGTTCGTTCTACAACGACTCCAGTGGCGACCTGGTCCGGGACAAGTCCGGCGGGTCGATGGACGTGACCATCGAGAACTGTACGGTCGCCGGCTCCGGCAGCCGGACCATCGAGCCCGACTACGACGGCTCGGGCGTCACCGAGGAGACGGGGGTATCGTTCCCGCTGCCCTCGGCGGTCACGGGCTACGCCGCGGCCGACGAGATCGCCGGCGTCGGCGAGGGGATCGGCCCGTGGGACGGCTCCGCGACCCCGCCCGCCGACGACGAGGAGGAACTGGCGCACACGCTCGTGCTCCACGCGACCGAGGAGAACGACGGCACGGTCGAGGCCACGTTCACGGTCGACGGCCCCGTCGAGTACGCCCCCGAGGCCGAACCCGACACCGACGAGATCAGCGAGAACGGCGACGGGACGACCACCGTGACGAGCGTGCTCTCGCCCGACGAGCTCGACTCGTTCCGGTTCGACAACAGCGTCGTCGACTACGGCGTCCCCGAGGACGCGACCGTGGACGTGTCGCTCGACGGGACGACCACGACGTTCGCCGAGCTGGTCGGCGAGGGGAGCGACGACGGGTCGGACGACAGTGACGACGGGTCGGAAGACAGCGACGATCAGTCGGACGACAGCGACGCGGGCAGCGAGCAGGTGGTCGAAGTGATCGCCCGACAGTCCGGTGACCTGAACTACGAGTTCACCGTCGACGGCACCGCTGAGCTGCACGAAACCTCCGCACAGGTCACAGCGGGCCACGGCGACACCGTCACCGAGAACGGCGACGGCACGGTGACCGTCTCCGGCTTCACCGGCAACGACGGCTACGGCGACGCCTACCTCGTGCAGGGGACCATCCTGTCGTTCTCGGCCTCGCCCGCCGACTACGCGTTCGACGTGCTGGTCGACGGCGAGGCGGTCGACCCGTCCAGCTTCGGCGAGGACGACGCTGCCGACGACCCAGACGACGGGAGCAGTGACGACGGCAGTGACACCGACAACGGCGACGACGGCAACGATTCGGACGACAGTGACGACAGCAGCGGTTCGGACGACAGCAACGATTCGGACGACAGCGACGACTCGAACGGTAGCGACGACAGCAACGATTCGGACGACAGCGACGACTCGAACGATAGCGACGACAGCAACGATTCGGACGACAGCGACGACCCGGCCGCGGGTCGTCCGAACCTCATCACCGTCGACGGCGACGGGGATGACGTGACGACGTACACGTTCACGGTGTCGGGCTCGGTCGTCCGCGACGAGGCAGCCAGCCAGCCGACCGAGGACGGCACCGGCTGGGACCGCGTCGAGGACATCGCCCAGGACGGCAAAGTCATCGGGCTGGTCGGCAGCGGCCTCGACGCCTACCGGTTCGCCGGCAGCGTGACCTCCATCACCGTCGACGGCGACGCGACGGTCGAAATCCAACGGGACGTCCAATGAAGGGTGAGTACGCGGCCGACTGGCGGGACGCCCCCGACGACCCCGACCCCGCTGACCTCGGCTACGAGGCGGTCGAACTCGACATGATCGGCACCACCACCGACGGCTCCCACCGCGTGCTGGTGCTGCCGACCGACGAGGAGATGCTGGCCGACGACGCGTTCCTGATCGCCGACGAGGGGTCGATCAGGGATCTGCCGGCGATGATCTAGTCCCGATCGGCAAGCTGCCCGATCGGATCGTCCTCCGAGAGCAGGCCGGTCGCCATCAGCCGGCGGACGATGGCGACCAGCCCGTTGTCGAACCCGCGGCCGAAGACGGCCTGCTCCTGTTCGTGGCCCGACTCGCCGTTCCGGGTGAACGAGCTCACGAGGATCGCCTGCCGGTCGACGAGCAGCAGCCGACTGATCTCGGTGGTGTCGCCGGGCACCGACGACTGTTGGAGCCACTCCAGCCCGGAGACGAACACCTCCACGTTCGAAAGCGCCGTCTCGATCGTCGCCCGGAGCGACTCGGAGGCGGCGCCGACGATCACCGTCACGCCCCGGTCCTTCGCGTCCTGCAACGCCGCCGCGAGTCGGTCAGTGAAGGTGTCCTCGTGGCCGATCACTAGCACGACCTCCTCGGACGCGCCCTCGATCAGCTGCTGGGTCCGGCTGGTGATCCCCTGCTCGCCGCTCAGCGACCACACCTCGTGAGTCACCTCCTCGCCGGTCACCCCATCGGGAGGTTCGAGCCCTCTGAGCGCGCTCCGGAGCGACGACACACGGTCGGCGTACTCGGTCCGGAGCGTGTTGACGGCCTCGTCGACGGAGACCGCCCGGAACACCTGCGGGCTACTGTGCTGGGTCTCGACTAACCCCTTCGACTCCAGCACCCGGACCGCGTCGTACACCCGCGTACGCGGCACCTCGGACATCTCGCTGATGTCCTTCGCCGTGCCGTTCTCCCGGCGTGCGAGCGCGACGAACGATCTGGCTTCGTACTCCTTGAGCCCCAGTTCCTGCAGCAGTTCGATCGCATCCTGTCGGTTCGTTCTGTCGTTCATGGTCCAACCTCCCCCGCTTACTCGGTGGTTGGTCCCGTGGCGGGTTCAGTCCGTCGCCGCCTCGAGACCATTGTCACTCTACCGGTAACAACACCACCCGTATAACTCCCTGTCATATGGGGATAGATGCTCCGGAGTGGAAGGTGTCACTCGTTTAATCACAGCAAACGTTTCGGTGTGCTGGCAGGACGTGGCCAGACGTGTCATCACTGGACGCTCGTCCGCTCCACCGATCGGGACGACACATAGACTGAGGGACACGATCCACTGTTCGGCGACTCCTCCCGGAGCCACGCGACGGGACCGTGATCCGGAGGACCGGCACCACCAACGGGCTGGTGATCGGCGTCGAGGTACTGTTCACGTGGCAGTTCGAAAGTGACAGATGAGATGGTAGTCACTCACATCCTCACGACAAACATTTATTTCCGTGGGATGTAGTGGCACGCCGTGCATGATGTACTGCGGTCTCCTATCACAAGGTTCCAGTCTCTCGAGCCAAATATTCAATCATGAGTAAGGACAGCGAGGAACCGTCCCCGGACTCCTCCCCGTCGCTTGACGACCGGCGGACGGTCGAATACCAGTGGTCGGGCGAAACCACGCCGAGCATCGCCGTCGTCGAAGCCGTCGCCGCCGCCACCGACCGGGACCCGCGAAAGATGCCCCCCATCCAGCGCGCCGTCGATACGGACGCGCTCGACGCCCTGCTCACGGCGGGGAAGGGCAGCTCCCTCCGAGTCAGTTTCGAGTACCTCGACGCGACGGTGACGGTCCATCCGGACGGCACGATCGACGTGGCTATCTGACCGGCCCGATCCTGGTGAAAGCCGGCGCCGTGAGCCAACGCTGACCGGAGAAGACGAGTTGGGCCGTCGCGGCCGTGCCGGCCGGGGGGAGCAGCCGTCGGCCGCGGGCCCGTGGATCCGGAATGCAGGTGGGGTGAGGGGG